>JAFCZJ010000049.1 GCA_019314375.1 Deltaproteobacteria bacterium
CGCACGGCGAACTTGACGTAAATGGAGGCCGAGTTGTGGTCGTGGTACTCAAGCTCGGCTTCGGCCAGCGCGGTCTGACAAGTGGCGCACCAGTGAATGGGCCGCTTGCCGCGATACACGTAACCATTGCGCACCAGGTCACCAAGCGCCGCCACGATCTCGGCTTCGTAATGATAATCCATGGTGATGTAGGGATTCTGCCAGTCACCCATGCAGCCCAGGCGCTGAAACTCCTCGCGCTGAATGTCGACGAAACCCGCGGCAAACTCTCTGCACTTTTTGCGGATTTCCAACTTGGGCGTCTCGGCCGCGGCCTTACCCAGTTCGCGCGCTACGTTGTGCTCGATGGGCATGCCGTGACAATCCCAACCCGGCACGTAGGGGGTGAAATGCCCCATCATGTTGTGGAATCTGACGATGATGTCTTTCAGAATCTTGTTCAGCGCGGTGCCCAGGTGCACATGGCCGTTGGCATATGGCGGGCCGTCGTGCAGGATGAAGGACTCGGCCTTGGCTTCTTTGCCTCGCTTGAGCAATTGGCCATACAAGTCCTCGTCTTTCCAGCGCTCCAGGATGCCTGGTTCCAACTTGGGCAGGCCGGCCCGCATGGGGAAGTCGGTTTTGGGGAGATTGAGGGTCGTTTTGTATTCCATCGGATGGGTTCCATAAGGCTAGGGGTCGTCGGATCACGGTACAAAGATCACCAAAAATACGCCGAGTTAACCTACGGTTCGCTCTCCCGACTGTCAAGCTTTTCCAGGGGTTTCAAGCTTTCTGCCCCTTCTTCTCGGCCTGTGCTAAAATCCAAACATCATGAAAATCGTAAGCCTCTTTCTCTTCAGCCTGTGCTCGGCTCTCCTGTCTTGCGGCGGAGAGGCGGCGGTGGACTGCGCCTCGGACAGAGACTGCATGTCGGGCTGGCTCTGTCTCTCGGGCAGTTGCCGACTGGCCTCGGTCACCTGCGGCGTGGACGGCGACTGCACGGCCGACCAAATTTGCCAAGCCGGGACCTGCATCGAGGCCTGCAAGACGAGCATCGACTGCCCGGCCGCCCATTGGTGTGACGCGGGGCACTGCCTGCCGGGTTGCGGCTCTGATTCGGATTGCCCAAACGACCAGGCCTGCGAGCCCGGCGATCACCAATGTCGCGATCGACTATGCATCGAAGACGAGGACTGCCCCACAGGCTTGCTCTGCACGGACGGCGCTTGCCGCACACCCGAATGCCTTGTCGATGCGGACTGCGAAGAGGACGAACAGTGCCGCCAGGGTGCCTGTGCCCCCGCGGGAAGTTGCTCGGAAGACGGAGATTGCCTCAGCGGCCAACTTTGCATCGAGGGCTTCTGCATCACCGGGGCCTGTCGCTCGGACGGCGACTGCGTGGCGGGTCAGGTTTGCAACGACGGAATCTGTGAAGAGCAGGGCGGCTGCACAAGCGATCTGGACTGCCCGGACGGTCAGCACTGCCTGGACCAGTCCTGCACCCTCGCCGAATGTTTGCGGGACGAGCATTGCCCGGGCGAGCAGGTCTGTGTTGTCGGAGACTGCCAAGAGCCCCCCGAATGCGTCGTCGATGGGGACTGCCCCGGGGGGCAATGCATCGCGGGCCAATGCGTGCCGGACACGAGCTGCGATCCCATCCTCCAGGACTGCCGCCTGACCGACAAATGCACGGTGGGCGAAGCCGGCTGGACTTGCGCCGCCGCCGGTGACGGCACGGCCTGCCTGGCGGGCTCAACAGACGACTGCCCCGCCGGGGATCTGTGCACCGGCTACGGCGACGCATACGCCTGCCACGACATCTGCGCTACGGCCACAAGCGCCGGTTGCAGCAGCGGTCACGACTGCAGCGCGCTGGACGGCCTGGACGGCTACGGCACCTGCCAATGTGATCCCATGCAAGAGAGCTGCCCCACGGGCGATCGCTGCAACTTCGATCCGGGCAACACGCCGGTTTGCATGCCGGCGGGCGACGGCGGCGGATGCTACGGACAGGGCCTGGATGATTGCCCCCCCGGACAGCTCTGCGCCACCGAGGGCAGTTTCTGGGCCTGCTACCACATTTGCGTCTACGCCACCAACGCCGGTTGCTTGCCCTCGGTGGATTGCTACACCATCGGCGAAGTGCCCACCTGGGGCGTTTGCCTGCCCGCTTGCGATCCTTTGGCGCAAAACTGCCCGGCCGGACAAAAATGCATGCTTTACGTCGATGGCCCGGGCTGCAGCTCGGAAGTGGGCACGGGCAGCTCCTGTCGGGCCGTGGTCAGTGACGATTGCCCGCTGGGTCAATATTGCAGTGGCGTCGATTCGGTCTATGACTGCCATGATTTCTGCCATATCCACAGTGGCTTGGGCTGCTCCAGCGGCACCTGCTCACCCCTTTTGGACGAAGAAGACTGGGGTGTTTGCCAGGACAGTCGGCTTGGATTTAATCCAAGCCGACTGAAAATCAAGCACTAATTCTTGACCCCAAGCCAAAAACAGCCCATTTTGTAGTGTCGAGCGCTTCGAGACCCTTCTATAAAAACTGAACCGGGTCTATGGACTGGTGCGTCGAACAGTTGAGGTACAACTTTCGGCCCAAACGAGGACGACTTTGGAACTACCGGCTCCATTTGGAAAATATCACCTGCTGGAACGCCTGGCCGTGGGTGGCATGGCCGAGGTTTTCTTGGCCAAGTCCTTTGGGGCCGCCGGATTCGAACGCCTGTTAATCATCAAGAAAATCCTCCCCCACATGTCGGAGGATGAAGAATTCATCACCATGTTCATCGACGAGGCGCGCATCGCTTCGACTCTGAACCACTCCAACATCATTCAGATCAACGAGCTGGGCAAAGAGAACGGCGACTACTACATCGCCATGGAGTACTGCCACGGCAGGGACCTTGCTCATACCTACGACCAGCTCTCGATACTTCGACGCACCATGCCGATCCCCATCGCCGTGCTGGTGGCCTCGCGTCTTTGCGAAGGCCTGGAGTATGCCCATCGCAAGGAAGATTCCTTTGGGCAAAGCCTGCAAATCATCCACCGGGATGTCAGCCCGGGCAACGTGCTCATCACCTACGACGGCTCGGTCAAGATCATCGATTTCGGCATCGCCAAGGCCCAGAACCGCATGGGTCGAACCACGGCCGGCACCCTGAAAGGCAAGTTCGGCTACATGTCCCCGGAGCAAGTCCGGGGTCTGCCGCTCGACCATCGCTCGGACATCTTCTCCGTGGGCATTCTCTTGTACGAAATGCTCACCGGCGAACGGCTATTCGGGGCCGAGAGCGATTTCGGCACCCTGGAAAAAGTGCGCAACGCTTCGGTGACACCGCCCACGACGTACAACGCAAAGATCCCCCCCGATCTGGAGCGGGTCGTGATGAAGAGCCTGGCCCGGGATCCCAACGAGCGCTACGATTGGGCCGCCGACATGCAGGAGGATCTGGTTCGTTTCCTTTTGCACGAGGGCGCGCTCACCTCCTCCAAGAGCCTGGGTGCCTTCCTGCAGGATCTCTTTGCCGTAGAGCTGAAGCGTGACAACAATAAATTGGCCACCTACCGACAGCGAGGCTACCCCTGGGTCGACGCGGCCCTGGACGAAAAAGAGCGCGTGGCCAGCCCCAAGAACCACGGCGTCCCCTCGCTGGAAAGAAAACCCCAGACGCTTCCTGGGGCTTCGCCCGAGGAAAAACCTGGGACGCCTGGGACTTCGCCCAAGCCGGATCACGATCCGCTCCTGGATGGCAAACAAAACCTGCTCTACCAGGCCACCCAGATCCTGCCGGATGGTATTGAGGCAGCAGAGCAAATGGACGCCCCCGCGGCAAGCACGGACAAACAAGACCTGCTGCACCAGTCCACCCAGATCTTCCCCGATGGCATCAAGGACGCTGAAAGCATTAAGGGTGCCGCGCCCCTGGACGATCCGGCCGCCACGGACAGGCACAAACTGCTTCATCAGTCCACTCAGATCTTCTCCGATGGCATCACGGACGCCGAAAGCATGCAGGCCGTCGCGCCCCTGGACGATCCGGCCGCCACGGACAGGCACAAACTGCTTCATCAGTCCACTCAGATTCTCACCGACGGCATCGAGGCTGCCGAGAGTATTGAGGATCTCAATACCCTGGACGACCCGGCCACCGTACAAAAAATGCCGGCGGCCTCCGCGCCCGCGACGGACGACAAAAACGGGCTGCTTCACGCAACCACCCGCATCCTGACGGCAGAGCAGGCCGATGCCGAATTGGGTGATCCCCACTCACCGCAAACCATGACCCAGCCCTTGCCCTCGGTGAGTGATGCCGAAGTACAGGCCTCTTCGTCGCCCTCGGTGGAGCTGAATCTTGCGGACGCCAAGCCCGACTCAAGTTCGAATGTCCCGGATCTGAGTTCGAATGTCCCGGATCTGAGCGGCGATATCCCGGGCGGCGATCACCAATCAACCGTGGTCATGCACGGAGGCTTTCAGGCCATCGCCGAGGCCGAGGCCGCAAGCCAAGTCGGCAAGGTCGGCAAGGACGACAAAGCCGCCAATATCAGCACCGTAGAGTTTGAAGAATTGGGCGACGCGGTGTCCTTGTCCGAAGAAGCCACCCCCACCGATGACCAACCCGCCGGGGCCCACCGCTCCATGCCCCCCAGTCTGCCGAAGAAAGAAGACGACGAAGAGATCTTCGAGGTCCGACCCAAATCGGATCGTTCCGACTTCGATGCAAGGCCCCCCAGGGCCGGCGGACCGGTCAAGGTCCGCACCAAGACCAAAAGCCGGAAGTTCAAAGCACGCAAGGGCCCACGGCCTGATCGAAAAGGCACGGGCACCGACATGGCCGCCAAGCCCCTTGTCCAAAAGTTCAAGCTGCGCCCCAGCAAAAAAAGCCAGTCCAAATCCGCAACCCTGACCCTGCTTGCCACTTTTTTAGGTGGCCTGCTCATCGCGGGCCTGCTGGGTTATTTCTTGATCATCAGACCCAACAGCAGGCCCGATGTGGATTTGTCAAGCGCCTCAAATCCCGGCATCGCCCAGCCCATGGAAACGCCGCCGGTCAAGCCCGGCACCCCGGAGCCCATGAAAGCGCCGCCGGTCAAGCCTGTTGAGGACCCAATCGCCCCAGCCGTCGATGCCGGAGACGAAGACCAGCCGGGCATGGATCTCAGCGGGGATGAGGTCGAGCCCAAGGTCGAGCCCCAGGTAAAGCCTGGGACTTTGCCCCAGGTCGAGCCCCAGGTCGAGCCTGGGACTTTGCCCCAGGTAAAGCCTGGGACTTTGCCCAAGGTCGAGCCCAAGCCCAAGCCCAAGCCCAAGCCCAAGCCCAAGCCCAAGCCCAAGCCCAAGCCCAAGCCCAAGCCCAAGCGCCCCAAAACGGTGGCCAAGGTCTCCAGGCCCAGCCTCTACATCACTTCGGTCCCCAGGGGCGCCAACATCCTCATCAACGGCAGCGACAAGGGCAAGACCCCCAAGACGATCAGGGACCTGGAAATCGGCAAGAAGTACTTCGTGGTGCTCAGCAAGACCGGCTACAAAAAAGTCATCCGAGGGGTTAAAGTAAAAGACAACAAGCGGATCAAACTCAAAGCCAAGCTCAAGAAAAAAGGAGGCAAAGCAAGCACCGCCTCAAGCAAAGGCGGCTCCGGCTTCTTGATGGCCAACACCAAGCCCTGGGCCAAGGTCATCGTGGACGGCAAAGACACCGGCCTCTGGACCCCAATCCCGCCCAAGAAAAAACTCAAGCTGTCGGCAGGCAAACACAAAGTCACCTTCAAAACCAAAGACGGCAAAACCCTAACAGTGCAGGTCACCATCAAGCCCGGCAAAACCGCCAAAATCATCAAGAAAATCGAATAAGCAGGGGTCAGACACCGGCACTTGACACATAGGGGTCGAAGCCATACAGTTCGCAGCATGCCGAGAGAAAAAAGAGACGACTTTCCCGGGGCCTGGCACCACGTGTTTCATCGAGGGGCGAGAAAGGCACCCATCTTCAAGCTTCCTCGAGATTGCACAGGCTTTCTTGAGTATTTGGCTGAAGCCGTGGATCGGTTCCAAGTCGAGGTTCATGCGTACTCCTTGATGCCAAATCATTACCACCTTCTCATCAGAAGCGTTCATGGCAATCTTTCAGAGGCCATGCAGTATCTGAACGGCAGTTACACCCTTTGGCTCAACAAGATGCATCGTTGGGATGGGCCTGTTTTCCGGGGGCGGTTCGGGAGTCAACTGGTCAAAGATGATGATTATATGCGTGTGCTTTTCGCGTATATCCACCTCAATCCCATCACTGCACATCTGGTTCCACGGATAACAAGCGAATCGTGGACAAGTTACCGAGCCTATGTCGGAAAAGAGCCTGCGCCCAAGTGGCTACATACCGATATTTTTCTTGATTGGTTTGCTGGCAAGCAGCAATTGCACCAGTTTGTGTCGTCGATTCATCGTGGCGCTTTGGCATATCCCGACAATTTCGACAAAGAAATGGGGCTATTTAGGAAAAAAGTAGTGCAGGAAAAAACTTCGCTTTCTGCATCCAAAATTCGCAGTACCCGCAAGGAGAAGAAGAAGGCGATCAAGAGAAATGGCGCAAAACGGTTGTTGTCGGCAGATGAGGTGCTTCAGGATGTTTACCGAATAACGAAATGTCGGCTCGAAGACCTGATGATTAACGAGAAGGGCCCACATGCAAATCCGGCCCGTCGATTTGCTGTTTGGGCCCTGGCTCGCGGCTCTAATTTGTCACAACGAGAGATAGGGAAGTTGCTTGACGTGCCATACAATCAGGTGACGCGCTTGCTCAGTCGTCTGCGAAAAAAACCGCTGGAACCCGTTGCGGGTTGGATCAAGGAGTGGTTCAAGACGGAGACAGGCTAAGTGTCAAGTGCCGGTGTCTGACCCCCTAGACCCTAGAAGTTGGCGTAGCCGATGAGGGATCCGCCGCCCATCATGATGTCCGTCTCCCAGGTCTTCACCACCGAGTCATTGGCGTCCAGGCCCTCCAGTACCAGGTGATGTGCTCGCAAGTCACCGGGGACGGGCAGGCCCGAGATGAAGAGAGGAAAGGGATCCGCGTCTTCCGCGGGCACCCAGTAAAAATACCCGGCCCGGCCGTTCTCGCCCTCGACCAGCGAGAAACGCAATCGCGCCAGGTTGGGTTGCTGCGTCCAGTCGGCCGGCGCGACGGCTAGCACCGCCGTCCCCAGGGCCGCCGATGTTCGCTGCAGAGAAATGACCACCTTGGTGGTGGGTGAATCCGCGGATACATTGAAGACCTGGCTGATGCCGGAAGACAATTCCCCACCGGCATCCGTGCTGGAGTCGGTCATGACCAACTCCAGTCTCACGCCGTCGGCCAGGGGGAGATCGGCAAAAGAATAAGGCGGGACAATACAGCGGTAGTCGTTGTCGGCAAAATATCGGCCGAATTGGTCGTATTTATAGGTGCCGTCCGGAAGAACCACCCGGATCTGCAAATGGCTGGCTCCCAGGCAGGGATAGCTCAGGTCCATGGGCTCTTGAATTTCGACCCAAATCTCCGGGTTCGAGCCACCACAGGCGACCAAAAAAATCAATGATAACCAAATCGGTAATCTCATCTTGCTCATCTCCCTGCTCATCCCCCGCAATCACTGCGAGGGCAAAATTTTCATGGTCCAACTGGGTTCCGGCTGAAGCTGCCAAACCGTGACACCCGCCGCCGCGCCGGCAACCACCACGCCGGTGAGGGTCCAGAACCACCAGCTCTTGTACCAGCTCGTCGAGGACTCGACCACCACGGGACCGGGCTCTGGTCTCGGGCCCGGGATGGGTCCCGGCTGGGGCCTGGCCACCGGTTGACGGATGGGTGCGATCGGCTGGACCCCGACCACCGGCTTGGGCTTGGGCGCGGGCGCCGCGACCAGGCTGGTGGAAGTCGAGGCCTTGAGTTTCTTCAGTTTGGACAAGGTGCTGACCACCCCGCGCACTTTTCGCGGCATGGTCTTGGTGGTGCCCAGATTAAACAAACGAGCTCGGGTCACCAGCTCAGGGTTCAACATGAACAGACGCTGGCCCAGGTGATGCTTGTTGCCCTGTTTGACCACCGAGACCAACAAGATGGCGTCGACCCGATAAAAACCCGCCAGCATCTTCAACTTGGCCCGCACCGCCTGGCTCAACTCCTCGCGAGCAATGGCGGTGGCGATGAGATCCTCCGGCGGACCCCCGGTCCAGGTCGGCACCAGTCGCGCACGCAAGGACTCAGGCGGTACGCCCTCCACCTTCAAGGTCCAGGGCGAGTGGCCCTCTTTGTCGAAACGCACATAGTGAGTACCCGGGTAAACCGGTGCGACCACCGGGGTGCTCCCCATGCGCCGCCCATCCAGCCAGACCTCGGCCCCGGCCGGCTTGGACTGAAACTGCACCTGCACCGGCGAACCGGAAAGCAATTGGCGCTTGGTGGCCGTGAAGGTGCTGACCACGTCGGGCGGAAAGCGATTGGTGTCGAGCGTCAACTCCGGCCTCAAGGCCACCGCTTGCCGAAATTCGCCCGCGGCCTGCCGGGTGTTTCCCTGAGCCAAAAGCGCCAGGCCATAGTAGAGGTGCAAATCCACCAAAGGCTTGGCGTCCCGAATCTCGGGACCACAAAGAGCCGTCCGGGTTTTTGCCTTCTTCAATGCGCCGATGGCCTTGCCGATCTGCAAATTTTGATAGGCGTACCGGCCGGCCTCCACCTCGGCCTCTAAGGCCATGGCCGCCTCCTCCAGGCCACTGCCTAAGACGCCGAAAATCGCGCGACGCACCGCACGGCCCGACCAAACCCGCACCTTGTATTGCTTGCGCAGCTCCCGCGCCACCAAGGCCAAGGCCCGGTCCTGCAACTCCAGAGGAACGTCCCTGGCCGGCAAGGGCAAAACCAGCACCATGGGACGCTCGGCAGCGGTCGCGACCGGCGTCTCCATGGCCATGCACATTCCCAAGACCAGCAAAATCATCGTGCTTTTCATGCTCCGTCGCATATCGACAACTCCCGTTTTCCTTCTCATGAAAATAGAGTCCAGCAACCCTAGGCTCCGGATACTTCCCCGTCCACCCAGTCCCGCCCACCGGCAATACCGTACCGCCGACAAAGCTTTCTGAGGTGTTGCCTTGCCAGGCCCGCGGTGCGGGAGGCCGCGCTCAGGTTACCCTGTTCCCGCTCCATCAAGTGCAATAAATACTGTCGCTCAAACTGCTCTTGCACGTGGGCCTTGGCCTCTTTGTAGGGCAACTCACAGTCCACCGTCAAAGCCGAGCTCGCGCTGTGTCCATAGAGATCTTGCACCAGCCGTTCTCTCCGGACCTCTTCGCCATCGGCCAAATGCACCGCCCGTTCCACTGCGTTGCGCAGCTCACGCACGTTGCCCGGCCAGGGATGGGCCTGCAAAAAAATCATGGCTTCTTCGTCGAAATGCACTTCCGGCAAACCCAACTCGGCGCGAGTCTTGTTGGCGCCCTTCGCGAAATGCTCGACCAACATCGGAATGTCTTCAGGGCGCTCGCGCAAGGGCGGCACGACCACATCGACCACCGACAAGCGATACAGAAGATCGCGACGGAAAAGCTCCTCGTCCACCATGGACCATAAATTCCGATGCGTGGCGGCCACCACCCGCACGTCTACTTGTACCGACTTAACCGATCCAAGGCGCTGCACCTCACCCCGCTCCAGCACCCGCAAAAGCTTGGGTTGCAGCCCGATGCGCAGCTCGCCCACTTCGTCTAAAAAAATCGTGCCGCCATCGGCCTCCTCGAAGAGGCCGGTCCGTTGTCGCTCTGCGCCCGTGAAGGCCCCACGCTCATGCCCGAAGAGCACATCCTCGATGAGGTTGGCCGGTACCGCCCCGCAGTCCAGGACCACAAAAGGGCGATTCTTGCGCAGGGAATAGTTGTGTACCGCGTTGGCCATGAGCTCTTTGCCGGTGCCGGTTTCGCCGCGAATGAGGATAGAGAGGTTGGAGTTGGCGGCCTTCTCCAGCAAGGCGAAAACCTCTCGCATTTTTACCGATTTCCCCATGGCCTTGCCGAAGTGATCCCGCGTCGACAAGGGCACCTTGATCATGTTCTCCAGGGGCTCGAAACGCAGCAAGTTATCGCCGATCTGAAACTGTGAACCAGGCCGCAAAAAGACCTCGCGCACCCGGTGGCCCAACATGAAAATACCGTTGGTGCTGTTTAAGTCCCGAAGGAGATGCCCTTCCGGCGTAACGGAAACTTCGGCGTGCACGTTGGAGGCGGCCGAGTCTTCCAATGTCAAATGACAGCCTGCGCTGCGGCCAATGAGTGCACGATCATTTTCGATCGTCAGCTCACGGCCTTCGTTCGTCCCCTTGACCACCACCAAACGACCCGCTCGCAAAAATTTGAAGTCGCTCTTCTCCGAAAGGAAGACGGTGCGCTGAGAGGTCTCATTCTGCATCCCCATCAGGTCTTCGAGCTTCATTTCGAATGTATTCTCTGCCATCACCGCCTCGCGCGCCTCACTGGTGGAACAGTCGGAGCCTCTCGTTGGCCCGAACACAGATAGACCAGCTGCGCAACACCTTGCCGGCGCCACTTTTGAGCTGAACCTTGTGCCGACCCGCGCCAACCTTGTACTTAAAAAGCGGTGTGGTCTTCTTTCGCACACCGTCGATGTAGACAAAAGCCCAGCCTCCGGAAATACCCACATCGAGCATGCCTTGGCCTTTCGTTGGGCATTTTCCGCGAACGCGACGTCGATTTCGTCGCTTTGTGCTGCGGCGTTTTCGCCTTTTCTTTACCTTTTTCTTTTTCCGTTTCCTTTTCTTCTTCTTGATCGCGGTCGGTTTGGTCGGAACCGGATCTTTGATCACCCCTGCGTCGATCTCATCCGGCACCGTCGCGACCACCAGGCCTGCGTCCGGGGAGACCGTTGCAGACGCCCCCGGGCCTCCGCCGTCGAACCCGAAATGCGGAATGCGCTGGTCCTCGTCGGCTGCCTGGTCCTCGTCGGCTGCCTGATCCTCGTCGGCTGCCCGGGCCTCGCCCGCATCCGGGTGCCCCATCGGCACGGACACCGCGAGATCAATGCCCGCATCCGCCGAGCCGTTGCCCTCTTCGGTTTTCTGCCCATGAAACCACAAGGCGGCCAAACCACCGGCGCTGGCCGCCAGAAACAAGATCAAGAGTACGGAGCCGAGTGGAAAACCCCTGCGCGCACCATGCGTGGTGCTTTGATCCATCTCCACGTGGCCTGCCACCGGCTTCTTGCGACCCCTGGCGGGGTTCTTAAAGGTCGGCTGGGACTCGTCAAAATCATGCGGCAGAAGCGGCATCTCACCGGTCCCGCCTTTCAGGCCCACGCCGGCGGGCAACTTGACCTTACCCGAGCGTTCGTCGAAGGTCTCCACCTCGCTTGAGCCAAGCGGCGAATCCATCGAGTCCGTCTCATCGCTGTAGTCCTCATCGTCGTCGCCGAGGGGTGGTCCGGGCACCTCCCGGATACCCGGCGGCATCTCGCTGAAAACCGGTCGATTCTCATCTCGCGATGTTGAATCCAAATCATCAAACTTCATGATCTGGGGCCGGGACAGCTCCACCGTAGGCAGGGATTCGTCATTGAAATCACCACCCGGGTCGATATCCACAAGGAAAGCCGGGTCGACGTCCTCGTAGTCGGAGAACTCCTGCGGCGCCTCCACGCCACCCACCCCATCCACTCCACCCACTCCATCGAGGCCCTCTATCTCTTTGACTTCCCTCGAGTCATGCGTATCGTGGTCGGTCTCCCCTTCGCCTACGACCTCGAAGGACGGCTCATAGGCGTCATCATCCGAAACAGCCTGACCCGGATTGCTGGCCTTGCTGGCTCTGCGCCGCAGGTCACGCAGGGCACCCAGGGGCACACCGGCCCGGGCCGTATCGGAAGAAGTCGGCTCCTCTTCCTCCTGGATGCTGACTTCACGAATGGGGGGCTTGTCAGGCAAGAGCCCGGACTTGAGCACCACCGTGTCCCTGAAAATCTCCACTTTGGCTATCTTCTTGGCATCAATGCGTAATTTCTGGGCCAGCCTCACCTCTTCGGCGAGCTCGGCTTGGGAACGCTCAATCTGATCGCGAAACACGTCGTGCATGAAAGAGCTGAGCCAGGATGTGGAATAATGCAGGCCGTTTTGGAAAAGGTAGCGCTCCAGTTCGTCCCGCCATTCGTTCGCGGAGCGGTAGCGATCGTCCGGATTTTTCTCCAGAGCCTTGAGCAAAAGTCGCTCCAGTCCCTCGGGAATGTCGGGATTTAGTTTGCGCGGCCTGACAAAGTTGGTTTCCCGCACTTTCTCCAATACGTTCAGATCGCTTTGACCCTGAAACATTTTGCTTAAGGTCAAAAGCTCGTACATGCAGATGCCAAGACTGAACAAGTCCGTACGGTGGTCCAACTTCATACCGTGGGCTTGTTCGGGGGACATATAAGAATACTTGCCCTTAAGCACCCCGCCCATGGTGTGCACGTTGGAATTCTTGGCCTTGGCGATACCAAAATCGGCGATCTTCACCTCTCCCTCGTGGGAGACGATCACGTTGTGCGGCGACATGTCGCGATGGACGAGGCTCAGGGGGTGACCAAAAGAATCGGTCTGGCGATGGGCATAGCTCAGCCCGTTCAAGGCCTCGATGATGAGAAAACAAGCCATCTCGATGGGGGCCCGAAGGCCCCGATCCCGCATCATGCGAATGATGTCGGCCACGTCCTTGCCGTTGACGTACTCCATGGAAAGAAAATATTGATTGTCGATGCAGCCGAAATCATAGATTTGAACAATGTTGGCATGGTTCAGGGCCGCCGCCAGCTTGGCCTCATTGATGAACATGTCAACAAATTGTGGATCTTCGGAGAGGTGACTGAGCATGCGCTTGATGGCCACCAACTTTTCAAAACCCTCGGCACCATAGGCCTTCGCACGAAAAACCTCGGCCATACCGCCGATGGCAATTCGCTTGAGCAGGACATATTTACCGAAGACCGTGGGTCGAAACATGCGCACCCAACTTCCAGAAAATGAAGACTATATTGTAAGTTATGGAGTTGGACGGGTCAAATCCTGGGAAAGTTTTATGCGATCAACAGGCTAGCATCTTTGGCTACCAGAGCATCTTTGGCTACCGGAGCATCTTTGGCTACCAAAGCAAAGATCGATCCAGCAGCAGGTCCGCTCGGGCTCCCGCCCGGGATACAATCACCTCCAAGAGCCTCAACTCCAACCTGGGCAAAGGCTTGGGGCCATTGTCGGCATAAAGCATCCAGCGGTCCTCGTAGGTCACCGCGCCAGGGATGATCAAGATCTCTTTGGGAGGAAACCCCAGCAGTTCAAACAACTTGGGCGCCATTCCGGTCAGTCGGGGCGGGCCCACGAAACTTTCCAGATCCAGGGGCGCCGCGGTCATTTCCTGCAATACCTCCAGGGGCATCTCCAAGGTCATCAGCTTGACCTGGGTCAAATTCATGCCCCGGGAGGCGAAGCCCACCAGGCGATCGTGACGCTGCCACAAAAGAAGAACCCGAGGCAACAGGTTGGCCACGATTTCCACAAGCACCCCAGCCACTTCTTCCACCGTTCTGGCGGCCCGGAGCACATCCAAAATCTCGCCCATGGGCAGGGCTCGGACATGCTCTCCCCCGCTCAAGTCCTGTGCTTCACCCGGACGGGCAGGCCTGCGGGTCTCGCGCAGACGCTCTTCTTCTCGACGGGCCAACTCCGCCAAGGGCACGACGGCGGTGGATTCCTTGTCGTAACCCGTCGAACGTGAAAACGAAATCTCGGCCTTCACCTGGGATCGATACAGCTCCTCGGGATTCAAACCCGGCTTGGTGCCCTGCCTGGCGGTATCGACCTCGGCTGCTTCGATCTTTGAAGTTTCTTCTTCTGCTTCGAACTCGGGCGGCTGGTCAGTCGACGCCATCCGTGGGGCCTCGCCACTCGAATTCTCCAAATCAGGCACCAAGCCCACCCGGGTATCTTCTTGATCGAAGCCATCGGCCTTGGCCGCCGCGGCCTCCCGCGCCACCGCATCGGCATGCGCCAGCTGGCGACCAAAGGCTTGGGCCGCCAGGGCATCGTACTCCGGCGGGGCCACCCTGGTCGGCTCGTCTCCGAAGTCGTCGTCCATTGAAACCGCCGGCTCATCCGCGGCCGCGGGGGGGGCCGGAATCGGAAAGGGCGTTTTCGTGTCCGGGGCCTCAGTCATGAGTCACATGCGTCTCCGATACCGTCTCCGTCAGTATCTTCTTGTCCGGGATTATCCACCAGGCGGCAATTGTCATCGCAGTCGGATGTCTGTTGGTCCGGACAGGGCGTGCCGTCCGGGTTGCCGTCGCCGTCGCCGTCGTCCGGGATGCCGTCGCCGTCATCGTCCGGATCGCCCTCGTCGCAGATGCCGTTCGCGTCCGTGTCCGTGCCGTCATTCGCCAAATCGAAGGCACCACTCGAGCAGTCATCGCAGTCGTCGTTGTCCGTGTCGGAGCAAAGCATGGGATCCAGCGGGTGACTGTCATCCCCATCGAGCACGCCGTCATCGTCATCGTCGAGATCGCCATCATCGCAAGAGCCATCGGCGTCCGTATCAGTCCCGTCATCGTTTGGAGCGAAGGTGCCCGAACTGCAGTCGTCGCAGGTGTCGTTGTCGGTGTCCGAGCAAACCACGGGGTTGGCATCATCGCTGTCGTCCCCGTCCAGGGCGCCGTCACCGTCATCGTCCGGGTCGCCGTCATCGCAGAGGCCGTCGCCATCAAAGTCGCTGCCATCAGCGTTCGGATCATAGGCACCCGAGCTGCAATCATCACAGCCGTCGTTGTCCGTATCGATGCAAACCGTGGGGTCCAGGTCATTGGAATCGGTGCTGTCGATGACGCAAGAGGCGTTGTTCATGCTGCCGTCGCCCAGGCCGTCTCCGTCTGCATCAGAGCACTGGTCACCGACGTCGCATTGGCCGTCCGAGTCGGAATCAAGCCCATCGTCGGCCGGATCAAAAGCGCCCGAGACGCAGTCATCGCAGGTGTCGTTGTCCGTGTCGGCGCATGCCGTGGCCAGGTTGTCGTCGCTGTCGGCGGCGGCGTTCAGGCAACCGGAGCGCTCCAGTCCGGCGGCACCCAGGCCATCGCCATCGTTGTCGGTGCAGTTGTCGCAAACATCGCCCTGTCCGTCTCCGTCCCCGTCCTCTTGTCCGTTGTTGGAGACATTGGGGCAGTTGTCCACGCCGTCTAAGACCCCGTCGCCATCCGAATCCGCTGAACAAGTGCCCTGCATCAGACAGACGCCCGTCTCCTCGCCCTCCTCGATCACACAGACGTCTTCTTCTCCGCCCGGGCATTCTTCATCGCCGGCGCATGTCACGGCGTTGGGCACGAAGGGACAATTGTCCACCTCGTCGTCGAAGCCGTCGTTGTCGTCATCGCTATCGCAGGCATCGCCCCGACTGTCTGAGTCATGATTCGCCTGATCCACATTGACCACCGTCCGACAATTGTCATCCACGTCCAAAACGCCGTCGTTGTCGTCGTCGTCTTCGCATGCGTCTCCGAAGCCATCCCCGTCCGTGTCGGCCTGATCCGAATCAAAGTCGTGGGGACAGAGGTCTCCGCCATCCTGCTGCACATCACCCGCCTCGTCGATATACTGAAACGACTCATCCCAGACGTTGTCCAAATCCGCATCGCAGGCATCGCCCATGCTGTGTACAAAATCGGGGTGCTCATCCTGATCCACCTCCGAACTTGCCTGATTCGGATTGCGCACCATGAAGCAGTTGTCGGTGCGATCCTGCACACCGTCCCCGTCCCAATCAGTTTGACAGCGGTCACCGCGGCCCAGCCCATCCTCGTTGGCCTGATCCGTGTTGGGCACCAATGGACAGTTGTCGCTTGAGTCCAAAACGCCATCGTTGTCGTCATCGCCGTCACAGACGTCGCCCATGGCGTCATAGCGGGTTTCACAGATGAGCTCGCCCTCGGGGTCATCGGGATCTTCGTAGCAGAAGATCATCTCCGCGTCGTTGTTCCATTGGCCCGGGTTGAAGTCTTGCGGGCAGTTATCCATGTCGTCCTCGACCCCGTCTCCGTCGACGTCGCAGGCGTCGCCCACGCCATCGTGGTTGATGTCCTCCTGGCTCGGGTTGGATAGCCGGTCGCAGTTGTCGACGTCATCGAGCACACCGTCGTTGTCGTCGTCCGAATCGCAAGCATCGCCCTGTGAGTCGTTGTCCGTGTTGGTTTGCTCCGGGTTGGCAACCGCGGGGCAGTTGTCCACCTCATTACCCACACCATCGCCGTCCCTGTCGCCGTCGCAGGCATCCCCCCGGCCATCCCCATCGATGTCGGCCTGGTTGGCGTTGGGGGTGGCCGGACAGTTGTCGTCGCAATGGCTGGTCTGGCCGTCGGGGCAGGGATAGTCGCCTTCGAGGCCACTTCCGTCGCCATCGTTCAAGACGCCGTCACCATCGCCATCGTCTTCGCAGGCATCGCCGCGGGGGCTGCCGCCGCTGTTTGTCTGATCCGGGTTGGGCACCAGGCGACAGTTGTCGTCGCAGGCGGCGGTCTGTCCATCGGGGCAGGGAAAATCGTCCGAATCGCCGGAGCCGTCGCCGTCGTCCAGGATGCCGTCGTTGTCATCGTCCGGATCGCAGGCATCGCCGAATTCATCCCGATCCGCGTTTCTCTGATCCGGGTTCACGTTCTCGGGGTTGGTCGGATCCCCGTCCCAGCAATTGTCCACGTCGTCGTCGATGCTGTCGTTGTCGTTGTCCGTATCGCAAACGTCGCCCCGACCGTCACCGTCCAGATCGGCTTGATCCGGATTGGAAAGCACCGGGCAGTTGTCCTCGGCGTCGGCCACCCCATCGCCGTCCGTGTCCACGACGGAGCCATCGGGCACGTCGTTGGCCACGCAAACAGCCCTGTCAAAAATTTCATCGTAAGCGCAGTGTTGCCCGGGCGGACATTGCATGTCACAGAGACAAACCCCGTTCTCGCAGGTGTAACCCAGGGGGCAACCATTGCCGCCGTCGCGATCGCCACAGGGAATCGTGTCGTCTCCAGTGCCGCCGCAAGCGGTCATGACCAAAAAGACCCCCAAGAAAAGACCCAATATTCGCATGCTCATGCTGTCCCTCCTCCTCCACTTTCTTCCAGGCGCGCCACAACCGCGGCCCCGATGGCATCGCTCCATACATTGGTGGTGGTCCGGCACATGTCCAAAATCCGATCCACCGCCAAAATGACCCCCATGCCCTCCAAAGGAAGACCCACGGCGGTCAAGACGATGCTCATCATGACCAAGCCCGCGTGGGGAATGCCGGCTGCGCCGACGCTTGCCAACAGGGCCGTCATCACCACCACCATCTGCTGGCCCAGGCTCAGATCAACACCGTAGCACTGAGCCAAAAACAGCACCGCCACGCATTCGTACAAAGCCGTGCCGTCCATATTGATGGTGGCACCCAATGGTAGCACGAAACTCGTAACGCGGTTGGAAATCCCAGCTCGCTCCACGCTGTCCAAAGTGACCGGCAAAGCCGCGTTGGACGAAGCCGTGGAGAAGGCCGTGGCCAAAGCCGGGCCCAATGCCCTGACGTAAGGCCAGGGATTCCGTCTCGCCACAAACAAACAGATCAAGGGCAGGGTGACGAAGGCGTGCAGGGCCAGGGCCCCAAGAACCGTCAACATATAAACGCCCAGGGTGGCGAAGGCCCCAAGGCCGGTGGTGCCCACCACCCGGACCAGCAAGGCAAAAACCCCGATGGGTGCCGTGCGAATGATCCAGTCGGTCATGATCATCATCACGCCGAAAAGTGTCTCGAAAACCGAACTCAAGCGCTCTTTGCTCTCTTGTTTCAGCGCCAAAATGCAGGCGCCGAAGAGCAAGGCGAAAAAGATAACCCCCAAAACGTTGGGACCACGCTTGGGATCGTCTTCGGAGTACACCATGTCCTCGATGGGGTTTTCGGGCACCATGCGGAACAAAAGATCGGAGACCTTGAGATCTTTTTCCAGCATCAAATCCGCGGGCTCGGCTTGCTCTGTCTTTTGAGTCTGGGTCCCTTGATTCTGCACGTCGGCGGTCCGCAATCGCTCGAAAAGACCCTCGTCTCCGGGATGCACGGCGTTGGCGAGCAGGAGCCCGGTCAAGATGGCCAGAGTACTGGTCAAAATGTAGTAGACCAAGGTCTTGCCGCCCAGCCGCCCCACCCGCTTCAGGCTGCCCACCCCGGTCACGCCGGCCACGATGGAAAAGAAAATCAAGGGCACGACCACCATCTTGAGCAGGCGAAGAAACAAATCGCCCAGCCAGCCCACCGCTTCGGCCGCATCGGGCCCGCCGAGCACCCCCACCGGCAACGCCAGACCCATGGCCATCAGAATCTGCCATTGCAGCTGGGCAAACCAAGGTTTTTTCTTCACCTCGACCGACATGCACACCTCGACAGGAGTGAGCTGGAAGCCTAACAGACCCCGAGATGGGGCCGCAAGCAAGGCTTCTTGCTCGTTATTGTTCTATCTTGTAAAATGAATGCACGATGCGAAACCAAGCGAAGATATCCCTGCTGTTCGGATTGTTTCTTGTCCTCGCGACTTCGGGCTGTGACTCCGACAGCGCGGGTTGCAAAAACGACATCGATTGCCCGGGCACCCAGCGCTGCATCGACGGGGCCTGCGGATACGACGACGACGATCCCTGCAAGGATGTGGATTGCCCCGCGGGCGAGGTCTGCCGTGACGGGACCTGTCATTCCACCGCGGTGGACCAGGATGAAGACGGCTATCCGGCGGGTGAAGACTGCGACGACAACAACCCGGACATCCATCCGGGCGCCCCGGAAATATGCAACGAAATCGACGACGACTGCGACACGAAAATCGACGAGGGAATTCTCTGCGGAGGGGATTGCGAAGAGGTCGAAAAAGACCCCAGTCTGAACCCACCCACCCCCTGCGACGCCACCACGCCCTGCGAGCAGTGCTACTCCTTTGAAGACGCTGAATACACCTGCTTCGAATACAATAGCGGACGCCGCGCCTTCATCGCCTACCCCCGAGACACACCCTGCGACGTGGCGCATCAATGCGACACGCTGCGCTGCGAAGACCTGACCTGGCATTGCGACGGCCTGCACGCGGCCTGGGTACCGGGCGACATCCCCACCGGCGCGCCCGAGATGTGTAATGACTTAGACGACGACTGCGACGGTCTGACGGACGGCCCGGCCGCTTCCGCCGACTGCACGGCACCCGAGCACGGCAGCGCCAGTTGCCAAGAAGGCCACTGTGTCTTTGAGTGCTCGATCGGCTACCACCTCTGTGATGCGCTTTGCTTGGATTCCAGCTCGCTTCAAAGCTGCGGCGACCGCTGCGAACCCTGCCCGGAGCCGACCCACGGAAACGCCACCTGTGAAAACGGCGTCTGTGGCATCGTCTGCGACGACGGTTATTGGCCATCCGGCGAAAGCTGCACCTCCTGCAACGACAACAACCAATGCGGCGCCGACTGCCAACCCTGCCTCGAGGGTCAAGACTGCTGCGACGGCGTGTGCACCACGACAAGCGGCAACCCCCTGGCCTGCGGTGACTGCGACTCGCCTTGCCCTTCCGCCAACGACACCTGTTGCGCGGGCGACTTCTGCTGCAGCTCGGACGAGAGCTGCTGCGGTTCCAGCTGCTGCGACTCGGACGGTCTCTGCTGCAACAACGCCTACTGCTGCAATCCGCCCTTCGCGCTCTGCTGCGGCACCAGCTGTTGCGCCACGGACGGGGCCTGCTGCGGGGACCACTGCTGCAATCCGCCCAACACGATCTGCTGTGGTGACGGCTGCTGCCCCGACAATCTCCCTGTCTGCTGGGGCCAAAGCTGCTGCGAGACAACCGACACACTCTGCCCCGGTCCGGACGGCTGCTGCCCGTCCGACTTTCCAAATTGCTGTACCGACGGCACCTGCTGTGCGCCCGACACGACCTGCTGCAATGACGGCACCGGCTGCTGTCCCGATGCGCACCCTGTCTGCCATGGCCCCTATTGCTGTGACACAGATGACATCCTCTGCTCCAACGATACCGGCTGCTGTCCCCCGGACTGGCCGGTCTGCTGTAGCGACGGGGGCTGTTGCCAGGCTGGTTCCTATTGTTGTGCAGACGGCTGCTGCTGGTAACCTTTTGCCTGGATGAATCCCGGCCGTCATTCCTGCCGTCACCCCGGCCGTCATCCCCGGGTGCCTCTGCCGGGGATCCAGGTTTGCGAAGTGTGGATTCCCGACAGAAGCCTGAACTTGCCCATATTGGGGGCATCCCCTAGAATAAGGGCGTGATGATACTTGCCAAGCACATTTGGGCCTTGCTCTGCCTGTTCGGCATTCTGGCCGGCCTCGGGCTCTCGGCCTGCAGCTCCGACGGCGTCGGCTGCAACAACGACACGGATTGTCCAGGCACCCAACGATGTTTCGACGGAGTCTGCCGATACGAAGTCAACGACCCTTGCAGGGATGTAGAGTGCCCGTCGGGCCAGATCTGCCGCAACGGAGACTGCTACCCCATGGATCTGGATCAAGACGAAGACGGCTATCCGGTGGTGGTGGACTGCGATGACGGCAACCCGGAGATCAACCCGGGTGCCCCCGAACGATGCAACGGCGTAGACGACGACTGCGACCTGGAAATCGACGAACAGATTCTTTGCGGACAAACCTGCCAGGAGACTCAGCAGAATCCCGCCACCAGCCCACCCTCCGACTGCGACGCCGGCACGCCCTGCGAACAATGTTACGCCTACGAAAACTCCTTCTATTACTGCCTGGAATACAATGGCGCGGCCCACGCCTTCAGGGCCCACCCACAGACCACGCCCTGCGACACGGAGCACCACTGCGACACCCTGCGCTGTGACGAACAGGCCTGGCACTGCGATGGACAAAACCAAGCATGGATCCCGGGCGATGTGCCCACGGGCGATGCGGAGGCCTGCAACAACATCGACGATGACTGCGACGGCACGGTGGACGGCCCCGCGGCCGCGGCCGATTGCCCGACGACCAGCCACGGCGTGCCCCGCTGTGACGCGGGCACCTGCTCCTTCGAGTGTGAAGCCGGCTACCACGTATGCGGCGTGCGATGTGTTGACTCAAGCTCACCGGACAGCTGCGGCGACCGATGCGAAGCCTGCCAGGCACCGGCCAATGGAGACCCCACCTGCGAAAACGGCGTGTGCGGCTTCGTCTGCCACGAGGGGCATCGACCGCTGGGCGAAAGCTGCACCCCCTGCAACGACAGCAACTATTGCGGCATCGACTGCCAACCATGCCCCGGGGCCTTGGACTGTTGCGACGGCATGTGCACCGACACGAGCAGCGACCCCCTGCACTGCGGCGACTGCGACACGTCCTGCCCTTCGGCAAGCGACATCTGCTGCCCCAACACCATCTGCTGCGACTCGGCGCAGCCCCTCTGCTGCGGCCTGTATTGCTGCAGCAGCGCAAGCCAGTGCTGCCCCGGCGACATCTGCTGCGCCCTGGACGGCAGCTGCTGCAACGATCATTGCTGCAACCCCCCCAACTCAATTTGCTGCAATGAAGGATGCTGCCCCGACGCCCACCCGCTCTGCTGGGGCCAATTCTGCTGCGATCAGGATGCCATCCTCTGCCCCGGCGAGACCGGCTGCTGCTCACAAGACTGGCCGGTCTGCTGCGGCGACGGTGCCTGCTGTCCCGCCGAAACGGTTTGCTGCTCCAACATCGAAGGCTGCTGCCCCTCCACGCACCCGGTCTGCTGCAACGGAAACCCTGACTTCTGCTGCCCAGCCGGCATGGTTTGCTGTGGAGACAGCTGCTGTTGAGACATTTTTTGTCCCCAGACAAGGGGTTGTGATGGACTTTCGCAATAGAGGATTGGCCATGCGAAACCAGGCTCGGACATGTCTGCTCTTCGGGTTGATTCTTACCATCGCGACTCTGGGCTGCGACTCCGACAGCGTGGGATGCAAAAACGACGTGGATTGCCCGGGCACCCAGCTCTGCATTGATGGGACTTGCGGATACCATGACGACGATCCCTGCAAGGACGTGGACTGCCCCGAGGGCGAGGTTTGCCGTGATGGAGACTGTTACTCCGTCGATCAAGATGAAGATGGTTATCCGGCGGGGGAGGACTGCAACGACAACAACCCGGACATCCACCCGGGTGCCCCGGAAATATGCAACGAAATCGATGACGACTGCGACACGGAAATCGACGAAGGAATTCTCTGCGGAGAGAACTGCGAAGAGGCCACGGAGAACCCCGGCCTCAGCCCACCGATCACCTGCGACGCCACCACGCCTTGCGAACAATGCTATGTTTTTGAGGATGTTGATTATTACTGCTTCAACTACAATGGTGCGCGACACGCCTTTATCGCCTACCCCCGAGACACGCCTTGCGACTTGGCGCATCACTGCGACAGCCTGCGTTGCGAAGAGCAGGTCTGGCATTGCGACGGACTGCAGACCGCCTGGATACCGGGCGAGCCCATCGACTACCCCGAGGCATGCAACGGCGTAGACGACGACTGCGACGGGGAGGTGGACGGCCCGGCCGCCTCGGCCGACTGCATTGCGCCCGACCACGGCACGGCCAGCTGCCAAGGAGGCCGTTGCGTCTTTGAATGCTCGACCGGCTACCACCTCTGTGGCGAGTTTTGCTTAGACTCAAGCTCGATTCAAAGCTGCGGCAGCCAATGCGAACCCTGCCCGGTGCCGACCCACGGAAACGCCACCTGCGAGGGCGGTGTTTGCGGCTTCGTCTGCCACGGCGGCTATTGGGCGACAGGCGAAATCTGTACCGCCTGCAACGACAGCAACCACTGCGGCACCAACTGCCTGGCCTGCATCGCGGGTCAGGATTGCTGCGACGGCGCATGCACCACCACGAGCGGCAATCCCCTGGCATGCGGCAGCTGCGACAATCCTTGCCCTTCCGCCAGCGACACCTGTTGCCCCGGCGACTTCTGCTGTTATTCAAGCGGGACTTGCTGCGGCCAGGATTGCTGCAACAGCACCTCGCAGTGCTGCCCCGGCGATTTCTGCTGCGATTCGAGCAGGACTTGCTGCGGCCAAAGTTGTTGCACCAGCAGCTCTATGTGCTGCCCCGGGGATTTCTGCTGCGATTCAAACGGGACCTGCTGCGGCCAAAATTGTTGCGACAGCACGTCCAAGTGCTGCCCCGGGGATTTCTGCTGCGACTCCGCCGCGAGCTGCTGCTCGAATCATTGCTGCGACTCACCCAACTCACTCTGCTGCGGTAGCGGCTGCTGCCCCTCGGACGGGAACTGCTGCAACGGCGAATATTGCTGCGCCCCGCCCAACTCAGTCTGCTGCGCCGACGGCTGCTGCCCCGACGCCCATCCGATCTGCTGGGGTCCATACTGCTGCGACACAACCGACACCCTCTGCACCGGCCAGGTCGGCTGTTGCGCCTCGACCTATCCCGTTTGCTGCGCTGACGGCAGCTGCTGTTGGCCCGACACGGTTTGTTGCTCCAACATCGATGGCTGCTGCCCCAGCACGGCCCCGGTCTGCTGCAATGGTAGCGTAAACGACTTCTGCTGTCCCGCCGGCACCGTTTGTTGCGGAGACGGTTGTTGCTAAGCCAAGAGGGGTAAGCCAAGAGGGGGACGTTGGCACCTTAAGAACATTATTCTTGACCCCCATTTTTGATCGAGCTAGGTTACACATATGCCAAGAGGACCGAGACTGGATGCGCCAGGGGTTTTTCATCATGTATGGGCACGGGGAATTGAGCGGCGGAAGATATTCCTGAGTGATGAAGACCGAGAAGATTTTCTACAACGACTGACTGTTGTTTGTGGGGATGGTGGGGCCTTTGTCTATGCCTGGTCGTTGCTCGACAATCACTTTCACCTGGCTATTCGAACAGGCAAGGTACCTCTTTCGACCATTATGCGGCGAGTCATGACCGGGTATGCGATTGCTTTCAACCGAAAGAAGAAGAGAGCAGGTCACCTGTTCCAAAACCGGTTTGGCTCGACAATCGTTGATGAAGAAGAGTATTTCCTGCGATTGGTTCGGTACGTCCACCTCAACCCTTTGTGGGCCGGCATGGTCAGGGATCTGAGAGCACTCGCCAAGTACAAGTGGACCGGGCATTCGGTGCTCATGGGAAATTCCAAGCGCGAGTTTCAAGTTGTGGATGATGTACTTGCTCGATTCGCGGGCAGGGCGGGCATGGCCCGCAGGGCGCTTGCGGAGTTCATGGGTAGTATCTACGCGATCGAAGACAAGAAGATATTCGAAGGCGGCGGGTTGATCAGAAGCATGGGTGGAGCCAGCGCGGTGGCGTCAGCCCGGCAAAAAAATGAAAAACAGATGTACGACGAGCGAGTGCTTGGAGATGGCAGCTTTGTCGAGAGCGTGCTGAGGCAAATCGAGGGAGATGACCAGCCTCTGAAATTGGACAAGAAGGAAGTCGAAGCGAGACTTGCTAACTTGATCACCCGAGCCTGCGAGCTTACAGAAACCCAAATCGAAGAATTGACCAAGGGTTCGAGGCGAAGACAGGTGGTCAGGGTTAGAGATGTGGTTTCTTTCCTTGCCGTTAGGCGATTGGGATTGAGCGGCACCAGGGTTGCCCGTGCGCTTGGTGTTCGAGCCCAATCCGCACGCAGGTCAGTCGAGCGAGGAATGGAGTCGTTGAAGAAACTGGGATTGGAAGAGCGAGACCTGCTGGATTAATGTTCTTAAGGTGCCAACGTCCCCCTGTTTTGCAGGTCGGCCAGGACGATTGCGCAGGCGGCTTCTATTACGATGGGCAATCGGAGGGCGAAGCAGGCGTCGTGGCGGCCTTTTATTTTTATTTCGGCAGGATGGCCCGTGCTTAGGTTTATGGTCTGTTGGGCTTGGGGGATTGAGGGAGTTGGTTTGACGGCGACTCGGAAAAACAGATCGTTTCCGTTGGTGATGCCGCCGTTGATGCCGCCCGCGTGGTTGGTTGCGGTGCGTCCGTCGATGTCCAGGATGGGATCATTGCAGACCGAACCGCGCATGGAGGCGCAGGCAAAACCTGAGCCGAATTCCACACCGCGAATCCCACCGATGGAAAAAAGCATGTGAGCCAACAGAGATTCGACCGAATCGAAAAAGGGCTCACCCAGTCCAAGCGGCAGACCCTTCACGCGGCATTCGATAAGCCCCCCCACCGAATCCGCCTCGGCCATGGCCTCTTCCACTGCAAGCTGCATGTCCTCGCGCCCGCCCACCTGTAGCAAGCGAGCTTCCATTTGGACATCCGGCAGAAGGCGCTTGGCGATCACGCCCGCCAAGACCAGGCCGACCGTCATGCGTCCGGAAAACATCCCGCCGCCACGATGATCCCGATGGGCTCCGTATTTGGCCCAGGCCGTGAAGTCTGCGTGACCCGGTCTCGGCAGGTCTTTGATGTCCGCGTAGGCCTCGGAGTCCACTTGCCGATTGACCACCCACAGGCCCAAAGCTTGACCGGTTGTCTTTCCCTCGTGCACACCGGAAAGAACCTGAACCTCGTCCGTCTCGACCCGTGTCGTGGTCCCCTTGGCTCCGGGCCTTCTTCTCTGCAAGTCAGCAGAGAAATCCTCGGGGGACAAGTCCAGCCCGGCCGGACAACCTTCGACCAGCACGCCCACCCCGGGCCCATGGGAAGCACCAAACAAAGAAAGACGAAACAATCGACCGAATCCGTTCATGCCCAGGATACCCCCAGTGACTTCATGTCATTAAAAAAACCTGGATAAGATTTCGCCACGCAGTCGGCGTCTTGCACACGCACTTGCCGACCCGCGCCCACGCCGCCCAAAAAGCAGGACATGGCGATGCGGTGATCTCCACGAGACTCAACCTCCGCCTCGCGCAAAGGCCCCCCGAAAACGATGAGGGCATCTCCCTCCAGACGCACATCGCCTCCCATTTTTGCGTATTCCTCAACGAGCGCCATGGCGCGATCGCTTTCCTTGTGCCGCAAGCGATGGGCCCCGGACAACACGCTCCGGCCCGGGCAAGCGCTTGCCAAGGCGACCAGGGGCGGCAACAAGTCCGGACAGGCGCTCGCGTCAAACTCAAAAGGCCGAAGCGCACCCTTCTCGACCCGCACTTCTTCCGCCTCGATCTCGACATGGGCCCCGGCGCGCTCAAGAGCCACGAGGACGGCCCGATCCGCCTGTGGCGAATCCTGACGCAATCCCGAAAGGCGAACCCTGCCGGCAAGTGCTCCCGCAATCAGCAAGGCCGCGGCCGACGACCAATCTCCCTCCACCGCATAGGTCAAGCCGGAGCGGTACTCCTGCCCGCCGGGGATCTCAAAACGGCTCAGGTCCTCCGCCGCCTTCAGCGAAACACCGAAAAACGCGAGCAGCTCAAGGGTCATGCGCACATAGGGGCTGCTCTTGAGTCCGCTGACCCGCAAAATCGCATCGCCGTCCTGGCTTCGCAGGGGCAGCGCCATCAGCAAGCCACTCAAGAATTGGGAACTCTCCCTCGCATCCACCTCTGCCCGATCTCCTTTGTAGGAACCATGAATGCGGATCGGCGCATGCATGCCCTCCATGGCACAACGCACACCGAGGGCCGCAAGAGGGCCCGTCAACATGTCCATGGGCCTCCGGGCGAGGGAGCCACTCCCCACCAGGGTCAAGGGCCTATCAACCAAAGCCGCCACCGCCGAAAACAGCCGCATGGTCAAGGCGGACTCACCACAATCAAGCCGCTCCGATTGGATCCCATTAGACATCGAGATCGACAAACGACCCGCAACTCTTTCGATCCCCGCCCCGAATGCCTCGGCCACACGGATTGCCGCTTCCGCGTCTTCACAGCTTGAAGGATTTTCAATCCGGGTCTCTCCCCCGGCCAGAACCGCCGCCGCCACCGCCCTGACCATCATGCTCTTGGAGGGGGGCGCGCGGAGGAAGCCATCAATCCGACAATTGGCTAAGCTCTCCATGGATCCTCTCCGCGACCTCATCAGGACTTCGCGATTCACTCTCCAAAACCAAATCGGCACATTGCGCGTAATGCGCCAGCCGCTCCTTCAACAAGTCTTCAAGACGAGAACGCCGATCCGTCCCCACAAGCAAGGGACGCGCCTCGCCCGCCAATCTGGACGCGCAAACCTCCGGCGAAGACCACAACCAGATGCTGGTGCAGTGTTTGTTCAAGAGCTCCCTGTTGGCCGGGCTCAACACAGCGCCCCCGCCGCAGGCGATCACCCTGCCCTCGGCGGCACATGCGATGCGAAGGGCCTCGGTCTCCTGCGCCCGAAAAGCCGCCTCTCCATCCGAAGCAAAAACATCGCCCACGGAGCGACCCGATCTCTCCTCCACCAGGGCATCCACGTCCACGAAATCCCAGCCCAACTTCCGCGCAAGCAGCCTCCCCACAGAAGTCTTGCCGCTGCCCATCAAGCCGCAAAGCGCCACATTCGGACGGGCTGAAGACTTTTGAGTCAATGCGTCTTTCAACAAAGCAGACGATTCCGCATCACCAAACAAGCGCTCCATGCCCGACAAGGCCTGATGCAGCAACCAATCCAGCCCGGAGGCCTGCTTGCAGCCGGCCGCGGCCGCCAAAATCCCCACCTTTCCCCGGGCGTAATTTGCATCCAACACGGTCAAGCCGGGGTGCAGCCATGCTGCCTCCAGGGGAAGCACATCCCCGGGCAGACAGCTCACGAGGCCATCGGCCTTCGCCAACTCGCCTTGCATGGCATCCAGGCCCGCCCATGCACATCCGATTTCTTCCGCCGCCTCGCGTGCGCGGACGACACCGCGATTCACCAAGACGACCTCGGCACCATGATCGCGAAGAGCCCAGGCCGCCGCCCGCCCAGCGCCCCCGGCCCCAAGCACGACCACCCGCTTGCCCTGTACTTGAAAATGCACAGCCTCCAGGGCCCCGATCACGCCGTCCGGATCGGTATTAAAGCCCAGCCAGGTCTCGCCCTTTCGCAGAAGCAAATTGGCCGCCCCCAGCCGCCGCACCGCCTCGTGGCCCGGCTCGCATAAAGCCGCCGCCTGATCCTTAAAGGGCGCGGTCACGTTCAGTCCATCCAAACCCAAGGCCTGGCCCACCCGCAGGGCCTCTCCGAAGTCCGCGGCACTCAGGCGCAGATAGGCCCCCGCGATGCCGCGCGCCTTGAGCATATGCGAAAAGAGCGCCGGACTTCGACTGTGCAAAATAGGATCCCCCGTCACGGCAAACAGCCGAAAATCTGTCCGCTCGGTCGAGGTCACGCCGGGTCCTCCCCGGTCAAATCCCTCAGGCGAGAAAGCCATGACTGCATGGTCCGCAGGTCCAGCTGTCCGGGCGCGGTCTCTTCTCCCTCGGCCAGGCTGGCGTACGTGAAAGGCGACCCCAACAGGGGCGCGAGCACGCGACAAAGCCGCCCCTGCGGTCCCATGCCGATCACGAGGGTCGGCTCGGGCTCATCCAACAGACCCAACAGTCGCGCGCTGTCTTGGGGTCGTCGCACCAGGCAGGCAATTTTTGCCACCTCCGCCCCCGCCGAGAAACAAGCTTGCCGCAAGGCAGAAAGCGCATCCCGAGAAGGCGTACCCTCATGATCGTGATGAGAAATGATCACCCGGCAGGCGGTCTTGCGCGCTTGCGCCAGCAGCGCATCCCGCCAAACAAGATCGGATTCAAGCTCCAGATCCAACCATCGAGCCCCCGCCCGCAGTCCCGCACAAAGCAGGCCTTGTCGCGCTCCATCATCCAGATTTCGGCTCGGTCTACAGGTGACAAGACAATTGGGATGGCCGGCGACCAGGGCTTCCACCTGGACCTCGCTTGCCTGAATGAGATCGAGACGGAGTTCGACGAAATCCAATCGAGCCATCGCCGCTCGAACGTCCTCCAGCTTGGGCCCTGCCAGGCTGACGCAGATCATGCAGGCCAAGCCTCTCGGATTTCGTCCTCGGTCACGGCATAAGAATAGCCTCCATCACGAGGCCTACCCATTCGCCCGATCCCGACCGGCAAGACCATGTGAATGGCACCGTCGCGGTTTTTCTTGTCGGCTTTCATGTGAGGCGAAATCCGATCCAGGTCGAAAGGAAGTTCAAGGTCAAAACCCAATGCCTTCAACAAATCTTCGATTCGCTCGGCCTCGGCCGCGGACATCAGACCCCGAAAAGCCGCGATCCGTGATTCCACGAAAAGACCCAAGGCCACGGCCAAGCCGTGGGCCATCCGGTATCCGCTGGCGCCTTCCAATCCGTGCCCCACCGTGTGACCCAGATTGAGCCAGGCTCGCGCGCCCTGCTCAAGGAAATCCTCCCTCACCAGCGCTATCTTTACCTCCAGACTGCTCCGCATCATCTCCGGAGAAATCCGGGTGGGTTGCCGCAAGTCAAGCGCCAGACGCTCCATGGCCGAGAACAAGGCCGCATCCCCAATCACCGCGTGCTTGACCATCTCGGCCAGCCCATTTTGCCACTCGGCCGTGGGCAAAGAGAGGGTCAGACTCGGATCGATCAAGACCGCCCTCGGCATATGAAACGCCCCGATGAGGTTTTTTCCCGCCTCGGTGTTGATGCCGGTCTTACCCCCGATGGCGGCATCGACCTGGGCCAAAAGGCTGGTGGGGATGTAGATGCTGGCCAAGCCGCGCTTGAAAGTCGCGGCCACGAAGCCTGCCAGATCAAGGGAAACACCACCACCCAGGGCCACGATACATGCCTGTCTGTCGAAGCCGGCAGCCAAAAGCTGGTCTTCCAGCTTCGCCTTCATCTCGCGGCGCTTGGATTTTTCTCCTGCCGGAAAACCAAGGCTGAGCACTTGCCCCGCGCAGGAGGACAACGCGCGGCGGATGCGGTCTCCAAAAAGCGCCATGACCTCATCATCACCAATCAGGGCGGCGCGCCCGCAGTCTTTGGGCCAAATTTCAGGCAGGCTTTCCAAGACCTGCTCGCCCAGCAGGATCGAGCATGTCGAGTTTTGCCCAGTCGTCTTGAGGATCCAGGTTTGCATAGTAGAGTGCATAGTAGAGCGATTTCCGGGCGGGGATAAACCCCGCCCCTACCGAAGGTTGTACTTTTTCATTCGACGCATCAACTGAAATCGACTGATCCCGAGCAACGATTTATGCAACGCAGAGCCACAAAGCCCATGGATGGCTCGTTTTCCCAGACGGTTAGGGATTTGCTTATGCCTATACTTGCCTATACTCCTTGAATGAGGAGGAACAAAATGCCCGAACACCAACTTGATCGCCTGCGCAAGGAGCTGGTGGACATCAACTTCGCCATACTCAATTTACTGAACCGTCGCGCCGCAACCGTCATCGAGGTGCAAAAAGTCAAGCACGGTGAGGGCATCCCCATCCACATCCCGGAACGAGAACAGCAGATGCTCGAACAACTCGTGGCCGACAACAAGGGACCTTTCTCGGGCAATGCGGTGCGGCACCTCTTTCAAGAGATCTTCCGCGCCAGCGTCGCCTTGATGGAATCGCAGTCCGAGGAGGGAATGACAATCAGAAGAACCGCCAAACGCGGCGACCTGCGCATCACCCTAGGCGAACACGTAATCGGCGACGAGCCCATCCTGATCGCGGGCCCCTGCGCGGTCGAAAGCGAATCGCAGATGGAGGTGGTGGCGGCGGACCTGGCCAATTTGGGGATCAATTTCCTGCGCGGCGGCACCTTCAAGCCCCGCTCCTCCCCTTATGCTTTTCAGGGCATGGGCGAAGAGGGCCTTAAAATCCTGCAGTCCGTCGCCAAACAAAACAACATGATATCGGTCACCGAAGTCATGGATACAAGAGACGTGGACATGGTGGCCGGTTATGCCGACATCCTGCAGATCGGCTCTCGCAATATGCACAACTACGCCCTCTTGCGCGAGGTCGGCCGTTGCGACAAACCGGTCTTGCTCAAGCGCGGTCTTGCCGCCACCTTAGACGAGTTCCTTTGGGCCGCGGAGTACATCGTCTCCGAAGGCAACGAACAGGTCATCCTCTGTGAGCG
>JAFCZJ010000369.1 GCA_019314375.1 Deltaproteobacteria bacterium
AAGGGCTCACCCGCGCACAATGCTGCGGTTGTTGGCGACACCGTCGGCGATCCATTCAAGGACACGGCCGGTCCCTCGCTGAACATTCTCATCAAGCTCATGAGCGTGGTGTCTTTGGTGCTGGCTCCAGTCTTCGCCAAATGGGGAAGCTTGCTCTTCCCGTAGGCAAAACCTGCCCTGACAAAGTGTCAATCGCGCAGGCATCAGGCAGCGTGTTTTGAAACTTTGACAGCCCCTCCCGTCACAAGACCTCCCCAAGACCCCGAAATTTCATCCCTGCCTCCCTGGGCATGGCTCTTGCTTAATGCCATGCTGAAACACAGCATGCTGGGACACAGGAGGATTCTAGATGGATTTACAAAGTATGGTAGCCCTGGCCGCCCGGCATGGAGCCTCGGATTTGCATCTCGAACCCGGCATGCCTGCGGCCATGAGGGTGCGTGGCGAGCTTAGCTCGGCGGGCGAGCGGCTCAGCGGGGGGTTGCTCAAAGGCCTGGTCAGACAAGCGGTGGGCGATGCGAACTGGGACGAGTTCATCAAACGCCGCTCTCACGACACAGCTCGAACCATCGCCGGCGTACGCTGTCGGCTTCACGCCCTGGTATCCAGTCGAGGCATGGGCCTTGCCATCCGCCTCCTGCCGGATGTCCAGCCCGATCTCAACAGCCTCAACCTGCATCCGGCCTTGGAAAAACTCTGTGAATTGGAGCACGGACTGGTCTTGATCTCGGGCCCCACGGGCTGCGGCAAGTCCTCCACCCTGGCGGCCTTGCTACAGACCATCAACCAAACCCGCGCGGCCCATGTCGTCACCATCGAGCAACCGGTGGAATACGCCATCCAAGCCGAAAAGGCCTTCATCCGCCCGAGACACGCCCTCTTTTGAACAGGCCCTCCTAGACGCCATGCGCGAGGACCCCGACGTGATCATGGTGGGCGAAATGCAGCATCCGGAAACCATGCGCCTGACGCTGAACGCCGCCGAAACAGGCCACCTGGTCTTCGCCACCGTCCATTCATCCAACGTGGCCGAGGCCCTGCAACGCATGGTGCTGGCCTTTCCATCGGAGATCCAAACCGGCATGGCAGCCCAATTGGCCGGCTGCCTGCAGGCCGTGGTCTGCCAAAAACTTCGATGGATACCGGAAGAAAAACTCCGAATTCCCGAATGCGAAATCCTCATAGGCAACTCGGCGGTCCGAGCGGTCGTGCGCCAAAGTCAATTCTTCAAGCTGGGCAGCATCATGGAAACCGGTGCATCCGACGGCATGTGGACCCGCGAGCGCTACAGGGCCTGGATGGACGAACAAAAAAACTGGCAACGCCCAACCCCACGCCCAACAAAACCACTCCAAAACAACCCCGAACCCAAAACACCAACCCCAACCACAACCCAGGAAACAAAAGTCCCCAGCCCCCTTCCCGAAACCAAAATCCTCAAAATCGACAAACCCGGCGAGGACATGGCCAGCATCCTCGACGCCGTCGCCGAGGGAGCGTACTCGGGGCTGGCCAAGGCCCTTTTTGAAATGACCCCCGACGAGGTGCTCGATGAGGTCGAGATCTCGGGCCAGCGTGGCCGCGGCGGTGCCGGTTTTGCCACCGCTCGCAAGTGGCGCTCGTGCAAGGCGGCGCCGGGAGACCGACGCTTCGTGCTCTGTAACGGCGACGAGGGCGACCCGGGCGCCTTCAAGGACCGCTCGATCATGGAGGGCGACCCGCACTCGATAATCGAGGGCATGATCATCGGCGCCTTTGCGCTCGGCGCCCACGAGGGTTGGATTTATGTCCGCGACGAGTACCCGCTGGCGGTAGTCAATCTCGGGATCGCCATCGCCGAGGCCCGAAAATTCGGTCTCCTTGGCGACAACGTCATGGGCTCGGGCTTCGACTTCGACATCAAGATCTCGCGCGGCGGCGGCGCTTTCGTGTGTGGTGAGTCATCGGCGCTCATGCGGTCGCTCGAGGGCAAGACCGGCGAGCCCCGCGCCAAGTACGTGCACTCGACCGAGAAGGGGCTCTTCGATCTGCCGACGGTGCTCAACAACGTCGAGACCTGGGCCGGG
>JAFCZJ010000146.1 GCA_019314375.1 Deltaproteobacteria bacterium
GCCTGGCTTCCCTCGGAATGGTCGATCACGTTGTTCATCATTTCGGTGACACCATGATTGCAAATGGCGAGCACGTTCTCGGCAAGATTCGCAATCTCAGGCTTGACCATCTGTCGCCATACGGTATCCTCCGAGAGCCCCGACACGATGTTCATGCCCATGTGCTTGTCGATGAGCGGAGTCAGGCTGTATTCCATCGATCGCGTCTTGCCGCTTGCCGAGAGCAGGCCTTCGCCTACGAGAATCCGGATATGACGGTTCGCCGCCTGGCGGCTGATACCGAATTCCGCGGCGGTAATCGACGTGATGTGCTTTGAATGCTCGTCGACCTTTTCGATTATGTAGCGTCTTATTTTTTGGGACTTATTCCTTGTAGCCATTTGACAAACTACCCCGCGTTCATTGTCAACATTTCACATGACGATTGTAAACAAAGCAGGACCTGATTGTCAACATAACAGGGTGTCTTTGACAACAAAGCCTTGTAGTCGGAAGCTCTCTAAGTGGGTGGCACCTAAGTATATGGGGCACCTAAGTATATGGCGGCCCCAGGTCTATGGGCAGCCACTTCGGCGTATCCGTGCTATCCTAGGCTCATCTTCCTCGCACCGTCGTCCCAAGAAGGACCACCAGATGCCGACCGAAAAGATCGTTACTTCCCCAGAGGATTTCAGACAGCGCTGTGAGACCCTGAAGGCCTCGCCTCGCCTTGCCTTCGACATGGAGTTTGTCCCCGAGCACACCTACAATCCTGAGTTGTGCTTACTCCAGATCGCCACCGATGACGAGGTGGTCGCGGTCGACCTGCTCACCGTCGGAGACATGACCCCGTTTTGGGAGGTGGTCTTAGACCCAGAGCGACTGGTGGTGGTTCATGCCGGCAGTGAGGAACTCGCGGCATGTTTCCTCCACACCGGCCAGACACCGAGCAACATCGTCGATGTCCAGTTCGCCGCCGGGCTCGCGGGATATGGGTACCCGCTGTCCTACGAGAATCTCGTCCTAAAGACCATCGGCACACGAGTGCAATCGGGGGAGACGCGCACGGACTGGCGCAAACGCCCTTTGACCGACCGGCAGCTCGAATACGCGCTCGACGATGTTCGCTGCCTGCTCCCGGCTTGCGATCACCTCATGGACAAGCTGTCGGAACTCGGTCGCAGTGACTGGCTTCGCTCGGAGATGGAGCCGATCCGCCACCGGATCGCGACCAGACAGAATGGCGAAAGATGGCGCCGCATCCGGGGCGCTGGTCGCTTATCGCGCCGCGAGTTGGCTGTGCTCCAGGCGGTCTATTCGTGGCGCGAGGACCGGGCCCGCTCTCAGGATAAACCCCGTGGCCGCATCATGCGTGACGACCTGTTGCTTGAGGTCGCGAGGCGGAAGCCATCGAATCCCGATTCCCTCGGACAGATCCGAGGCATGGGCGACGGTGCCAAGTCGGGCTGGTCGAAGGCGCTGCTTCAGGCCGTCGAGCGCGCCATGGCGATGTCCGATGACGACTGCCCAAAGAGGCCGCAGGCGAGTCCGACCGCTGATAAGCAAATGGTGCTGAAGCTGGTATCGGCGCTCACAAGCCACATCGCCCGTGAACACTCCATCGCGGGCGAGCTCCTCGCGACCAACCGCGATCTCCGGGATTTCATAGAGTGGGGGGGCAAGGGCGGCGATCCCGAGCAGGCCCCGCGCCTTGCCACAGGCTGGCGTGGCGAGTTATGCGGCGCACGCCTGAAAGACCTCCTTGCCGGCAGGGTCAAGCTCAGCCTTGCGATGACCGAAGCGGGTGATTACGAGATAGTATTCGAGGGCTGAGGAGCGTTTTTCTACCGATCCTCTCGGCCATGCCAGACTCGCAGGATGACGACGAGTTTGCCGTCCATTTTGTAGCGCAATACATATGCGCTGCCTCCGAAGGCTACTATTAATTCTCGCCGGCCGGTTTCGTCGTCCATGGGGCGTCCGGCCTGGGGGAAAGCCACCAGTTGTTTTGCCCCCAAGCGGATTGCCTTGAGGGCGTTTCTGGCAGCCTGAGGGCTTTTCTCGCGCAGGAAAGTGAAAAGTCGCTCAATGTCGTCTTTGGCTCCTGGAAGCCAGAGCAATTCAGCCATGATCGATTTCTTTTTCCAGGTCGTCCAGCCAGCCCATCATGGCCTGGTTGGAAAGGCTTTCGCCGGTGAGCTTGTACTCACGCCAGCGCTCCATGTCTTCCTGTTTTTGCGCCTCAATTTTTTCTTCTCGTTCGAGGTATTCGGTGATGGCTGATTTCATCAGCCAATGTGGCGTTCGTTTTCGGTTCTTGCCCAGGGTTTTGAGTCTCTGCTTGGTTTCCTCGTCGAGTTTGACTCCTACCGTTGATGAGGCCATCGTATTCTCCATGCGGTATTAATATATTGCAATAAGTTGCACCTATTGCAACCATAGCTGTTCTCCCAACTGATGGCAAGAGGCTGTTCACTATTTGGGTGGTACCTAGGTTTTTGCTTAAAGACAATGTAGTTTATGTTTTCTTTGACAGGAAACACCATCGTGTTTATGCCACTTCCCTGGGGCCTGGATTTTCGTGCATTTTTTGTTTAAGATGGGTTTTGTTGGGAGCCAGGAGATGTTCATGCGTGCTGTTTTGAGGTTTTTGTTTTGTTATGGCCTCCTGGTGGGCAGCGCTTCCGCGGAAAAACTTCATTACATTAATGCTGGTGGTCAGAAGGTGGAACTCGGCGTCGCGGCTGATCGGGTCTTGCTGCGTTTGGCCGCTGGTGAGTCGACTGCTTCCTTGGCGAGTCGAGCAGAGCTGGTTTTTGACGGCAGCCTGAAGCGAATTTCGGCGGGGGCCTTGGTGGAATTGAGTCTGGCTGAGAAATTCGTCGGCCGAGCCGATGAGGTGATCGCGCGATTGAAGAAAGCCGGGGTCATTGAGCGGGGCGGTCTGGTTTTTTTGGATGCGGGTACGGGACGGAGTTTTGGTCTGGATCGGGAGCTTATGCTGCGCATGCGGGAGGGCGGGTCGCGGTCTGAACTGGAAGCCCTTTGCGCCGAACTGGGTCTTGAATTGCTTCAGCCCCTGGATGCGGGCTTGCAAGTTTGGTGGATTCGCGCGACCGATGCGCGGCAGGCCATGAAGGCCTCGGTGGCCTTGGCCGGCCGCAGCGACGTGGTTTGGGCCTTGCCTGATTTTCTTGTGACGGTTCGTTTGCATCACCAGCCCACCGATCCCTATTACGACCGCCAGTGGTATCACCAGCAGGCCTCCGGTGCCCATATCCACAGCCAGGAGGCCTGGGATGTGACCTTGGGCGATCCCCAAGTGGTGGTGGCGGTCATCGACACGGGCGTGGAAGTCAACCACCCTGACTTTGATCCCAACCGGGTGTTGACCGGCTACGACGCCGAGACTCAGAGTAGTGATCCCACGCCGGGATCGAGTGCCTTGGATTGCCACGGTACGAATTGTTCGGGCCTGGTCGTGGCCAATGGCTCCAACAGCGAGGGCATGATCGGCGTTTGTCCACAATGCAGCCTGATGCCCATCCGCATGATGGACGCCTATGCCACCGTCCAGCAGATCTCGGTGGGTTATCGGGCCTTGAACTACGCCACGGACAACGGGGCATGGGTCTTGTCCAACAGCTGGGGTATCTACGGCATCACCCAGGTGGACATGACGCCCTACTACACGGCGGTGGAGAACGCTTGGAACAACGGCCGCGGCGGTTTGGGTTCGGTGCCGGTCTTCGCTTCGGGCAACGGGGATGAAAGCGGGGGCGTTTTGATGCATCCCAACCGCTTGGGTTCCCAGGCTGCTGCGATGGCCGTGGGCGGCACGGATTATCGGGATCAGCGGGTCGTTTACTCGGACTACGGTCCCAATTTGTCGGTCATGGCCCCCACGGGAGGGCGGGAGCCCGCCACCACCAGCATTTTTACCACCGACACCCTGGGTGACTGGGGCATGTCCCGGGGTGGTTACATGTACACCATCGATCCCTGGACCGGTGGGGACATCCAGACCGGCTACCAGGAACCGGACGCGGCCGGTAACTATACTCAGTATTTCAACGGCACCTCGGCGGCCTGTCCGATCGCCGCGGGCGTTGTGGCCCTGACTTTTTCGGCCAACCCCGCGCTCACCGGCGCCGAAGCGCGTATGATCGTGGAGCAGACGGCGGACAAGGTGGGCGGCAGTGCCTACGATGGAAACGGTTGGAACCAGTATTACGGCCACGGTCGGGTTAACGCGGCTCGGGCCGTGCGGGCTGCCGCGGCTGGCTTCAACAACGCAGACGGTTTGACCTGTGCCGAGGACTTCAACTGCTCCATGGGGGAATGCTGGAAGGCCGATCCCGCGGATGGCTTGGGCCTTTGCGCCACATCCTGCGCCATCAGCGCCGAATGCGATGCGGGCTTTGCCTGTGTACCCATGATGCCGGGTGGACCCACGGTATGCATGCTGGCTTGTGCTTCCCATGCCGAATGCCCGGAGGATCAGGTTTGCGATGAGGTCTGTCGGCAAGTGGCCTGTGTGGACGGTAGCGAATGCCCGCCGACGACAGCCTGTCCAAATACAGGTTCGGCGCGTTTTTGTCGGGAGAGCTGTGACGAAGACCAGGAATGCGGCATTCCGGCACTGTGCCTGCCCGCCGGCGGGGGAGGGCTTTGCGAGCAGGTGGCTTGCGGCGAGGGAGGCCTTTGTCCGACCGATACGGTTTGTCCCGAGGATGGTGGTTTCTGCGAGCGACCGGGACCCCTGGTGATCGAGGGTGGCTGTGCTTGCGGCCTTCTGGGTGGCGGTTTGGGCGGGTTGTGGCTGGCCGGCCTGGTCATGCTGGCTTTGGGCCTGGCTCGCAACAGGACGTTTTCCTGAGATCGCCTTACTGAAGTCGCCTTTTTGAAGTCGCCTTGGATTTGTCTCGTTTTTCGCCTAAGATGGGTCGTGTTTTGCCTCGGGGGACGAGGAGATGTCCATGCGCAGCCTGGTGAGTATGTTGACCGTTTTGATTCTACTCGGGGGTTCCGTCGCCGCCGAACAACTTCATTACATCAATGCGGCAGGCGAGCGCGTGGATTTGCGCCTGGCTGAGGATCGGGTGCTGCTGCGACTGCCGAAAGGCGAGCTGGCGTCTTCGCTGGCTACGCGGCCGGAATTGGCCTTTGACGGCAGCCTCAAGCGCATCGATGCGGGTTCTTTGGTGGAAGTGAGTTTGGCGCCCGCTTTTTTTGGGCGCGGCGAAGATGCCATCGCCAAGCTTGTCGCCGACGGGCTTATCCTTCGTGGGGGTTTGGTCTTTGCGGACACCGGCACCAAGCGCAACTTCGGTCTGGACCGTGAGCTCATGCTGCGCATGCGAGAGGATGTGTCCCAAGCTCAGGTCAAATCGCTTTGTGAGGAATTGGGCTTGGCGCTTCTTCAGTCTTTGGACGCTGGACAGCAGGTTTGGTGGGTTCGGGCCAAGGACGCGCGGGATGTCCTTAGCGCTTCGGTGAAGCTGGCTGGATTGGCCGAGGTGGCTTGGGCCTTGCCGGACTTCCTCGTGACGGTCCGTTTGCATCACCAACCCACAGACCCCTATTACGATCGTCAGTGGTACCACCAGCAGGCCTCGGGCGCTCATATCGCAAGCCAAGAGGCCTGGGATGTGACCATGGGCGATCCGCAGGTGGTGGTGGCCGTCATCGACACGGGCGTGGACACCGGCCATCCTGATTTCGATCCCAACCGAATCTTGACCGGCTACAACGCCGAGACGCAGAGCAACGATCCCTCGCCCGGTGCGGGCGCCATTGATTGCCATGGCACCAATTGTTCGGGCCTGGTCATGGCCAATGGTTCCAACGGTGAGGGCATGATCGGCGTTTGTCCCAACTGCAGCTTGATGCCCATTCGCATGATGGACGCCATGGCCACCACCCAGCAGGTCTCGGTGGGCTATCGGGCCTTGAACTACGCCACCGACAACGGAGCTTGGGTCTTGTCCAATAGCTGGGGCATCTACGGCATCACCCAGGTGGACATGTCGCCATATTACCTGGCAGTGGAAAATGCTTGGAACAACGGTCGCGGCGGGCTGGGCTCGGTGCTGCTTTTTGCTTCGGGCAACGGCGAGACCGACTGGTCCGGCAACACCGAAGGCGTTTTGATGCATGCCAATCGTTTGAGTTCCATGGATGAGTCCATGGCCGTGGGCGGCACGGATTATCGAGATCAGCGGGTCGTCTACTCGGATTTTGGCCCCAATTTGTCGGTCATGGCACCCACGGGCGGTCTGGAGCCGGCAAGCACCAGTATTTTTACCACCGACACCATCGGCAATCGGGGCATGTCCCGGGGGGGCTACATGTACACGATCAACCCCTGGACCGGTGAGGACTATCGGACGGACTACCAGGAAGTGGACACGGCCGGCAACTACACCCAGTATTTCAACGGCACCTCGGCGGCCTGTCCGATCGCCGCAGGCGTGGTCGCTTTGACTTTCTCGGCCAACCCTTCGCTGACCGGCGCTCAGGCCCGCATGATTGTGGAACAGACGGCGGACAAGGTGGGTTCCACGACTTACGATGGAAACGGCTGGAACCAGTATTACGGTTATGGACGGGTCAATGTCGCCCGGTCCGTGCGGGCTGCCGCCGCGGGCTTTGATAACGCCGACGGCGCGATCTGCGCCGAGGATTTCAACTGCGCCATGGGGGAATGCTGGAAAGCCGATCCGACCGATGCTCTGGGCGTTTGCGCCACGGCTTGTGCCAGCAATGTTGAATGCGATACAGGCTTCGTTTGTTTGCCCATGATGCCGGGTGGACCCAGCATCTGCATGCAGGCCTGCACTTCCCACGACGAATGCGCGGAGGGGCAGGTTTGTGACGAGGTCTGCCGCCAGGTGGCTTGTGTTGATGGTAGCGAATGCCCTACGGGCACGGCTTGTCCCGGCTCGGGTGCCGAGCGATATTGCGAGGAAGCCTGTGCCGGCGATTTGGACTGTGTCGATCCGGCATTGTGCTTGCCGGCGGGCGGTGGGTCTCTCTGCACGGAGGTGAGCTGCAGCGAGTCGAGCCAGTGTCCTGCTGATACCGTATGTCCCTACGGGGGTGGATTTTGCGTGAGGCCCTGCGAGACGGATGGGGACTGCGCGCCGCCGGCCTTGTGCGTGGATTCGATTTGCACGGCGGTGGCATGCACGGATTCCAGTCAATGTCCGATGGGTTTGGTTTGCCCCGAAGGCGGCGGCACCTGCGAGCGGCCTTGTGCCAATGATGATGAGTGCACGCCACCCGCGCTTTGTCTGTCCACGACTTATGGCGAAACCTGCCAGGCCGTCGCCTGCGTGGATTCCTCCACTTGTCCCGCGGACACCCTTTGTTCCGAGCAGGGTTATTGCGAGCGGCCGGGAGCCGAATCGGATGACGGCGGCTGCGGTTGCGGTAGTCAGGGTGGTGGATCGGGCGGGTTGTGGTTCATGGGCCTGGCCTTGCTGGCCTTGGGGCGTGGTTGGCGACGATGGAGGGCTTGACTTCTGGTTGAGGGACTCTGATGAAGCGGCGTGATTTCTTTAAGCTGTCGAGTTTTGGGTTGGCGACTGGCGGTCTGCTCGGCTGTATTAGCCCGGCCAAGTCGGCCGAGGATGCGTCCGCGAGCCCTGCCGGCAAGGATGGGGATCCTTTTACTCGTCGGGCTGCCTGGTTTCAGCCGCTTGCTGAAAAAAAAGTGCGTTGCGGTCTTTGTCCCACGGCTTGTGTCTTGAAACCGGGTCAGACCGGCTTGTGTCGCGTACGTAGCAACGTTGATGGCGAACTTGTGACGCGAGTCTTTGGTCGCCTGGTGGCCATGGCCAACGATCCCATTGAGAAGAAGCCGCTGAATCACTTCTTGCCGGGCACGAAGGCCTTGAGCGTCTCCACCGTGGGTTGCAACTTCGCCTGTCGTTTTTGTCAGAATTGGGAGATTTCCCAGTCGGGACCGGATGAGCGACGGGCCCGTTTTGGATACGTCTCGCCCGCCAAGCTGGTGGCCATGGCCAAGGAGCGCGGCGCTCGTTCGATTGCGTTTACCTACGGCGAGCCGGTGGTGTTTTACGAATACATGATCGAGACGGCGCGTTTGGCGCGCAAAGCCGGCATCCACGGCGTCATGATTTCGAATGGATACATCCAGCCCGGACCTTTGGACGAGTTGCTCAAGGTTTTGAGCGCCATCAAAGTGGACTTCAAGGCCTATGACGAGCGCTTTTACAGCGAATTTTGCGGCGGCTCGCTCCAACCAGTTCTGAAGACCTTGGAGAAAGTAGCCAAATCCAAGGTCTGGCTGGAGATGGTGCACTTGACCATCCCGAGTTTGAATGACGGGCTCGAGGCCGTGGACAAGCTGGCCGGCTGGGTGAAGACTCATCTGGGCCCGGACGTGCCTCTTCATTTCACGCGATTTCATCCGACCTACAAGTTGCGCAACTTGCCGCCCACCCCGGTGCGGAGTCTGGTGCAGGCCTATGAGCGTGCGCGAGCCGCCGGCCTGCATTACGTCTACGTCGGCAACCTGCCCGGCCACGATGCCGAGCACACCCGGTGTCACGTTTGCGGGGAACTGATCATTGAGCGGGTGGGGTATAGCGTGCGCAGTCGCTTTGTCGAACCTGGGCGTTGCCCCAAATGTTCGGCGAAGATTCCGGGCGTCTGGCTCTGAGGGGCGCAGCCTTTCAGTGCTTGGGGTAGATCGTGGCGTCCGCCCAGGCTTGAAAGCGTACCGGCGTCTCGTCACCCAGGGGATTCAGTATGACACGCACGGTGCAAGACTCGCCGGGGTTTAGCTCTTTCTGTTTGCTGTATCCGCTGGCGATGTCGATGATGCGATCCTTGGCGTCAAAGAGAACCACGATGGCTTCGGCGTACTTGATGGTCTCTTGCGTTTCCTCGGAACGAATTTGAGCCGTCAACTCATGGCCGTGGTACTTGCCGCGCACCAACTTGGGCTCATCCAACTTGAGGTGCGCCGTGCGTTTGGCCAAAGAGTACGGTGCGCGCGCTTTTACCGTGGCCTTCATGCCCGCAAAGCCCTGGGGAAACTTTTTAATCAGCAACTTGACCGGGCTTGAGGCGCCGGGGGCGATGAGACCGATGGAGCCGTAGCCGAAGGCCGTGGTCATCTTGCGGCCCTCTGCATCATGGTAGGTGATGTCCACCCGCGGGTTTTCTATGGGCACTTCGCCTGTGTTTTTGACGAAGGCCAGGGTGTAGCCCGAGCCGATGGAGTTGGGCCAGGTCTGGGCGTCGGTCAGCACGGCCTTGGCCTGGGGTGTCACGGGGACTTGGCCGGCCACCACCTTATGCCTGACGGGCGGCTTCACCCTGGTCGTCACCGTTGTCGTCAACTTTGTCGTTACCTTCGTCGATACCTTTGTCGTTACCTTCGGCGCAACTTTTGTCGATACCGGCTGTGATATCTCGTCCCCGGTTTCGTACAGAAGAAAGCCCAGCGCGAACCCGATTAAAACAAGAGCAAGCAGCACCAGGCTGATTAGCGGAATTTTTGAACCGCCCCCGGCTCGAACAGGGCTGTACAGACGGCTGACCTCGTCGCTAAAGGCCTGGACGGTGGCTTGGCGATTGCTGGGATCGATGGACAGGGCTTTGTTCAGGATGGGGCGCAACTTGTGAGGTACGCGCCAACCGGCTGAACCACCAGGGGCCTCGGCGGTCAGGCAGGTGTGCAGAGTGGCCGCCAGTCCGTAAAGGTCGGTCCGTTCGTCCGAAGGCTCGTTGAGCCGTCGTTGCTCCGGGGCCATGTACTCCGGGCTGCCCGCCAGCTCCATGGTCATCTCGTCCGTGAAGACGAGGTTGGCCGTGCCCAGATCCGATAGCTTGGCACCACCGCCTTCAAAGAGCAGCACGTTGGATGGTTTTACGTTGCGGTGGATGAGCTTTGTGGCATGCAGGGTGCTCAGTGCATCGCCCAGGCGCAGGCACAGAGCGACAGCCGACTCGGGGGTCATGGGCCCGGTGCGTTCGATTCGATCAGCCAAGGAGCCAAAGGGAGAAAAGTCGCAGACGGTGTACAAGCCTTCTTCGTCGGTGGCGCATTCATGAACTTTGAGCAGATTTTCGTGATCGATTTTTTGGCTTTCGCCTATATCGCGCTGCAGGTTGCTCAAGGCACCGGCGTTGCCGGCCAGGTTGGAGTGAAAGCGCTTAAAGGCCACGATTTGGCCGGTTTGGACTTCGCTCGCTTTGAACACAGTGCCGGTGCCACCCTGGCCGATTTCAGCTTGAAGCAGATAGCGCCCTTGGGCGACTGCTCGTGGGAATTCTTGGGTCATCTCGGTTCCTCCAGATTCGGCTGATATACTTTCTGTATCACCCTGCATCGCTTTGCGGCAAACGGCCGGCAAGCCAGATAGCAAATGCGGCGAAGCCGAGGGCCAAGGCGATCCAGAGACTGGAGAAAGTTTGGCCCAGACTGGGCAGCAAGAGCAAGCCGGCTGCGAAAGCGCCAGCGGCCGCGCCTAAGTGATCGGCTGCGTCCAGGCCGCCGGCTACTTTGATTAGATCCTGTTCGGCTCGGGTGTTCCAATGGCTGATGAGGGGGAAGACGGCCCCCGTGCCAGCGCCCGCGATTCCGGTGGCCAAAAGCAGGATGCCCCGACCCGCGGGTCCGGCCAGGGTGAAGGCGATTTCTTGCAGCAGGGGCAGGCAGGCGCTGAAGACGGCCAGGGCCAGCAAGGTGAGGATGAGGGAAGCGGGAGAGGCCGGGCGGCCTCGCAATCGACGATTGACGGCCCAGCCCGCCAGCACCAGGCCCCCCATGAAGGCCGCCACCAGCAAGCCCAGTTCCTGGAACAAGGAACCGGCTAGCGCCTGGTAGGCAAAGCTGAGCAAGAGTTCCAAGGTCATGCCCGCCGCGCCCAGGACGCCGATGGCGATCAGACTTGCCCGCCATCGGATGTGCTCGCGCCTGCCGAGACCCAGCCAGGCCATGGCCAGTGTCATCAAGGCTGTAAGGCCTACGAACCAGAGCCATGGCGGGCAAGTCGTCGCATAGGCCAGTGCCCGTCCCAGCCCGTCGTCGCTTCGCTCGCTCCAGACAGCCATACCCTGACTTACGCTTGAGGGGTGTGAGTCCGTGTTGAGGCGGCTTTCTCCACGTTCCTTGAGCTGCGCGAGGATGTCCCGGCCTCGGGCCGGGTCCACCAGCATTTGGAATTGCCGGGGTGAAAAGAGCGAATCTTGGACCTGTCGTTTCTGATACCTGGTCGCGAGCAGCGCCGGATCGTCACTTGCGATTTTTGAGTCGCTGGCGAAAAAGAAAGTCTCCGTACCGGGGACGACCAAAACTTGGGCGAAGACCTTGCCCAGGGTTTCTCGCTGCGAGCTCAGCAGACTGGCCCGGCTTTTCCCGTGGAAGCTTGTGCTGCCGGGCAGGCGGGTGGCCAGCAAACCCCCGGGGGCCAGATGGCGCTTAGCCTGGGCGTAGAACTCCAGCGTGAAGACCCTGTTGCCGGCGGTTGTCAGCGGCTCGGGGGCGTCGACGAAGATCAGATCATAGCTTCCGGTGGTCGAGCGTGACAAAAAGCGCCTGGGATCGCCAGGGATGAAGTGCAACCGTGGATCCTTGAGTGAGGTCCTTGTCGCCTTGTCCAAGTAGGGCTGCAGGAGGGTATAGGTTCTTGGGTCCAACTCCACCAGATCCAATCGCTGAATGGGATGCGCCAGCATGGCGGGCAAGGCACCGAAGGAGGCCGAGCCGAATAGCAGGATCTTTTTCGCCGCCGGATGTTGAACCATGACCAGGTGGGCTCGAGGTCGATGCAGGTAGGGATCGGGAAAGCTGGTGACTGTCTTGCCGTCTGCGTAGAGGTTGAACTGACCGGTTTGCTCTCCCAGATCCAAAAATTGATAGGGCGTCGCGGCCCAGGCCACACGCCTGCCATCCGGACTGAGATTCGCATAACGGATCTCGGTGGAGGCCTCCTCCCAGGCGGCCAACTGGCCGGAGGTCCAGAGGCCAAGAATGCTCAGGGACAAAAGACCGGCCAAGCCACCGAGCCAGCGCAGAGCGCGGCCGTAAGATTTCGACCAGGCTTGAGGCATCAGGCTCAGGGTGAGGGTGAGGCCCAGGGCCCCTGCCAAGACCAGGCCGCCGCGGCCCAGCATGGCCATCGCCGTGCAAAGGAGGGCACCTGCGATGGCGCCCGCGGATTCCAGTACGTAAACCCGACCCACGGTCAGATCGTGGACCTCATCCCGGGCGGCCTTGCAGGCCAGCGGAAAGGACAGGCCCACGGTCAGCGCCAGGGGAGCGAGCAGCAAAAGTCCGCTAGCCAACAGAAATTCCATGCCGGGCAGGTTGCCGATTTCCAATTGCCAGATGCCGCGCCACAAGCGCAAGAACAGCAGCATGAGGACCAGCTCGACGAGCATGGTTAAAGCGCAAAGACAAAAGGCCAAACGAGCGCCTTCGGAAGTATTCAGTTTGCGGGCGAGTCGGGCTCCCATGCCGGCACCGAGAGCGATGCCGACGAACCAGACAGCGAAAAGCAAGCCCAGGCTGAGTTCGTTGCCGGCAAAGACCACCATGAACTCGCGCAGGGCCAGTACCTGGCCGCCGGTGGCCAGCGCCCCCAGGGCCAGCAAGGCTGGGATCATGTTGCGCTTCATCGCGATCCTTAGTGTTTCTTGAGAAGGTACGATTTGGCCATTTGAGTCAAGTATACAAACACTTGGCCCCAGAGAAGAAACACTTATGCCGTGTCGCGAAGCGACACGGTGCCAGGTCGTGTTTTAGGGGCGTGTTTTTTGAACGGGGTAGTGCTTTTTGAGCGGCCTTATTGACCGGCAAGCGCCTTTTCAACCATGGGATAGAAAGCATCCAGGCCCTCGTCCAGCTTGGCTGGATCCCCGCCGCCGCCCTGGGCGAAGTCGGGGCGTCCGCCGCCACGGCCCCCGGTGATCTGAAAAAACGCTTTCAACAGATCTCCTGCCTTGGCCTTGCCTGATATGCTTTTGGTTACCGAACAGACGGCCGACATTTTGCCGTCCTCAACGGCCGCGGCCAAGACCACGCCGCCGCCCAGTTTGTCACGCAGGCCGTCGGCGAAGTCCCTCAAGCCCGAAAGCTGAATGCCCTCGACCCGTGTGGCCAAGACCTTGATGCCGCCGACTTCCCGGGCTTCATCGGCCGGGTCTTTTCCCGCGCCCGCTGTGGCCAGTTTTTGTTTGAGCTGCTCGACTTCACGGCTGAGCTTGCGTTCTTTTTCCAGCAGGGCCGCGGCCCGACCGGCCGCATTAGTTGGGGTTGAGCGCAGGGCCTTGGCTGT
>JAFCZJ010000261.1 GCA_019314375.1 Deltaproteobacteria bacterium
GCTGTCAAGGTCTGGGCGGCCCGGGCCTGGGCGACCCGAGCAACAACCAACAAATCCTCGACCACCTGTCTTTGGACTTCGAAGGCCGAAGCTGGCTCTTCTTCCTGGCCGGCAGTCCGACCGGGCCTCTACGCGTCTATCGCCACGGGGACCCGACCTCGCCATAGGTGTAGCGTCACTAGACACACTTGCTCCTCTGCCCCATCCCGCATAAACTCATCCAGAATGCCCAATCAGGAGGCTCCATGCGCAAAGCATGTCCCATCGCGCTTCTCGTCTTGGCTCTGTCTATTATCACCAGCCTGGCTTTCGCCCAAGAGCCTGTGCCTGTGGCCGTCATGGAGTTCGCGTCGAAGGGCGGCGTCACCCAGGAGCAGATGGACGCTTTGGGCGACATGCTGGCCAACAACATCCGGGCCGCCGGCAAGTACAAAGTCATCGGCAATTCGGACATCCGGGCCGCCTTGAACTTGGAAAGCCAGAAGCAGCTTTTGGGCTGCAACGACGACTCTTGCGTTGCCGAAATCGGCGGAGCCTTGGGCGTGCGCTGGGTGGTCTTGGGCAACATCAGCCAGTTCGGCGAGACCTACCTCTTGAACCTGAAGCTCTTGGACGTGGAGAAGGTCTCGGTGGCCCAGGGCATCAGCAAGAAGATCGACGGCGGACAATCGGCCTTGATCGACGCCTTGCCCATCGCCGCCGCCGAACTGATGAAGGCGGCTGAGCAGGCCATGGGCATGGGCGAAAGTCCCAAAGACAATCCGAAGCCCAAAGACGACACGCCCAAGGTGACCATGGCCGACGTGGGCACCACGGCGCCAGCCCGCGGAGGATTCAACCACAATCTCTGGGGTCACATCGGGCTGTGGAGCGGCGTGGGCATGTTGGCCGTGAGCGGAACTTGCTTCGCGCTGGCGAAAAAGGAAGCCAACGCTTACTTTGACGAGTCAGAGATGGACGCCGCGGACAAGAGCCGGACTTTTGCGGGGGTGGCCTGGGGCACTCTGGGTTTGGGTGTGGCCTTGGCGGCCACCGGCGTGACCCTGTGGCTGATGGAATCGGATCAACCCGGCGTGACCGCCACCGTGGCACCCACGGGCGACGGCGGCGCCATGCTGGGCATCGTGGGGAGGTGGTAAAATGAGAGTCCTGAGTTTGATGATGACCCTGGTCCTGCTGGCCGGCTGCAACATTTTCTTAGACGGCTACCGGGAAGAAGGAGCCCCCTGCAAGACCTCGAACGACTGTGCGGGAGATCTGGAATGCAACGCAATCATGGAGTGCGAGCAACCAACAGTCGCCGATTGCGATCCTAGCGACTGTGAAGCCAGCGGCGGCACCTGTGAATTGGTGGGCTTGCAAGCCATAGATGCCGAGTGCGTCCCTGGCGACGTCGGCCATATGGACCAGAATTGTTATTTAGCCACCCTGGACGGGGAATACTATTGCTTCGAGAGCTTTGACCAACCCGGGATCATTCCCAATTCTCTGGAGGTGGCCGAAAACGTCACCACCGCTTGCTACTGCATTCCCGATGGCCTCGCGAGATGGGCCCAGCCCTGCTGGCAAGAGAAATGTACGAATCAAGATGGGGAGCTGTGGTGTTTGCCGCTTGAAGGGGAGGGGAGCATCTGCGCCGCCCCGGACACCGGCATTCATAACAGACCTTGCTTCCTGGGCCGCTGCGGTGTCGGCATGAGTTGCCGGGGAGGCACCTGTGTAGTCAACGGCGGAGGTGGGGAAGAGGCCGTCTGCGCGTTCGAGATCCAATGCCAAGCGGGGCTTTTCTGCGACTTCGCCATCCCCCCCCAATGCACCGCAACTTATCCAGAAAGCCCCCATGGGGAAGCTTGCGATCTCTACGATTCAAGTTGCAATACCCTCACCGACGATTGCCGCGAATTCTGGGGGGACCTCCCCTTTGACCCAGACATGCCCGGGCGCTGCGTTCCGACTTGTTCGGACACTGATGATTGCGGTGATTGGGGAGGCTGCATCTTTGATACAGAATTCACGGGTCTCAATGCCAGTGGCCATTGCGGCTTTGGCGAATGGACCAACCACTATGGTGTGAAGTGCTCGGGAACCTGTCTTTTTGGTGGGGAAGATTACTTTTGCGCCACTGCAACCTTTCTCAACGAGATGGAAGAGGAGCAGACCGTCCAGTTTTGCACAACCGAATGTAATGATGCCTGCCCTCCAGGATGGGACTGTTGTGACCTGGACAATTCGGGACATCTTTCCTGCGCGCCGCCCCTGATGTGCGGTTTGAAACCATGCGAGGATGCAAGCGACTGCAATAACCCGCTCGACCCAAATTGCATCGAGGATGGAGGCCTGCACTGCACAAGACCCTGCAGTGAAACCGAGGTTTGCCCCGTAGGAGCCCACTGCGGTGCCGGCATATGCTTTCTGGATCAGGAATAAAGGCCGACCTTGAGTTCGAGGGCCCCGCCCTTCATCGACTGGGTTCCCTTCATTGCCGGTTTTGAAGGTCTCTTAAAATTCTTTTGGCCTCGAGGGAATGCGGATTAATTCGAAGTGCCGATTTCGCATGGTCCAAAGCTTCCTCAAAATTACCTAGATTATAGGCAATCCACGTCAGCAGAACCAGGCTGTCGATGTCCTCCGGATCTGATCTCAACAAGTCGGAGGCCAGGGCTCTCGCCTCCAGGGGCTTCTGGTTAAGAGTCAGGGTTCGGGCCAGCAGATTTTTTGCCCCCCGACTTTTCAAGGGCGTCAGTACATTTTCAGCTTGTCCAGGCTGACCCGCCAGGTTCAGCAGGAGCCCCAGGTGGATAAGGGACTGCTCCCTTGCCTGACCGGCCTGGGCGAAGCGGGAGATGATCGCGGTCACAATTTTGTCGACGACCGAGGGAGAAGAAAGATCGAGAGCTTCGTATGGGGCTTGCGATTCCTTGAGGAACAGGGTCTCGGTGCCGTCTGTGAAAACCAAATGCCAACGGGGATGGCCGACCAGGTATGCGATCAGGTTTTGGTAGCGATCGGGTTTGGTGACCGGAAGCAGGGCGGCGGTGAAGTCGAATTGAGCGTCGAGACGATCGAAGGTCTCCGGAGAATCCAGCGCTTGGAGGTATTCCGAGAACTGTGCCTCGCTGCGCAATACAAGTCTGCCGTCGATGTACGGTTTTGCTTGTGGGTACAAATTCCAGATCAGGTATCCTCCGTAGCGTACCGAATTGAAGAGGCGTACATCGCCGGGCAATTCGTTGATGACATGCACGGCCTCCGTGGGCACGCGGAAGGGGGATGGTTTTGAGATGGGTCCTTCTTGATACAGGGTGAATCCCAACGGCAGGGCCAAAAGAAAAACCATGCCGATCGACAGCAGGGGATTTCGGATAAGGCGCGCGGACAGGCGGGAAGGGGAGTCAGTGGACTTTTTACAAAGCGCGCAGCCCACGTTGACTAAGGACACATAGGCGGCCGCCCAGTAGAACAAGAGGATGTTCCGGTTGGCCATTAAGGCTGGGATTAACATGGCCAAGAAAACGAACAATCTCGATAGAGAGATTCGTTTCAGATTCAGCAAGAACGAGGCCGCGGCGGCCAGGCCTATCCATTTGAAGACAGTTACCGGTCCCGGGCCCATTCTTTCCAAGGCCCAGGGCGGGATGTTTTCCGATACGTTCCAGGTGAAGAGCTTGCCCATCCCCGGTTCGATTCGCCCGAAAAGCTGGAAGGGAATCTTGAGGGTCTCCCACCCGTAGGGCGTGAGAAGCGACGCGGCGGAGACGAGGAAAAGACTTGCCGCCAACATGGCCAAGGCTTTGCCGTCCAAACGGCCCAAGAAGCCGGGTATCCTCATTTTGGTTGCGAGGGTGGCCGCACCCTCGCCCGCCAGGAAACAGCCCAGGATGACCGGACCCAGGGGGAACAAGGCTTGGGTGTTGGCCCAGAAAATTTGCACCACAATCAGGCCGAGCAAGGGCCCTGGTTTTTTGTTTTTTGAAAAGCGCGCCAAAAGAAAGAAGAACAGGCTCATGTAAGCAAGGGTGAAGACAACTGGGCGAGCAAAAACAAGATGGCGACCGGCAAGGATAATAAGGGCCAGAATGGCGATTCCTACAGGGCGCATGGCCGCCGTATCGTTGCCGCATTCTTCGGCAACCTTGGTCTCGCTTGCCTTCAGCAAGATGACGATGCCCGCCGTGAACAGAATACACTTTCCGATCACCAGGGCTGCGTGGCCACCGACGGTCCATGCCAGATAGGCAGATGCTTGGAAAAACCAATGCAGGTTGATCCAGGGCTGGTTGGCGCTGCTCAACGAGAAGGGATCGCTGGCAAGGAACGAGCCGTCCTGCAACAAGCTGCGACCGGCCGCCAAATGCCACCAGATGTCGGTGTTGGTCAGCGGAAAAAGTACGCCGAAGAAGGCAAAGACGATCAGAAGGACAAACAGCAACAGATGGGTATGGGAGCGCATGGAGCGGGATGAGGTCTCAGCTGCTCTGGCGTCTTCGTTTCATAAACAGCCAGATCAGACCCAGGCCGAAAAGGGTTGTTCCTCCGGGTGCCATGGACCCACAGAAGCAACCACCCCGATCCTCGAGCCCCTGCTTGAGTTCCTCGACGGTCAAGGTGACCGTAGCGGTCACGGGGCCCTGATGGCCCGTGGCCGTCAGGACGTAGTCCGTGGTGGTGACCGGGCTCACTTCCATCGAGCCTTCGGGAGTCACCGGATTGCCGTTGACGTTCAGGGTATGGGGGTTTTGAACCGACCAGGAGAGGAGGGCGGATTCCCCGAGCTCGATGCTGTCCGGCACAAGTTCAAACGATTCGATGACGACAGGCAAGTCTGAATCGTTGACGGTGATTTCCACCGAGGCTTCATCGGTCTCTGTCACCTCGGTGCTGGAGGCCACCAGCCGGAAGGAGGTCGTTGCGCTGGGCGAAAAGGTCGCGTTGCCGTCCGGATCCACCGACTGGCCGTCCAAGGTTATCTCGTCCGCGAAAGAAGTTTGCCAGGACAACTCCACCGTGTCGCCGGCCGTGAGGGTCCAGCTGTCCGGCATGAAGGAATCCACGTGGGGCTTAGGCGGCGGCGGATCGCTTGGCTCACCCACCCAAACGTGGGGCCAGCCGTTAAAACCGCCCTCGGCCAGAACCTGCCCTTCATCCACGGTCTTTCCCGTGAGTTTGTAGATGTAGACATCGTAGGGCCCTGAATCGTGGTTGCTCTCGGTGGAGTGGGCGGCCAAGACCCATTGCTCGTCGGTGGAAATCCCCGGGTGGTAGCACAGGTCCCCGTCCGAGCGGGGTGGGATCAGCATCTCGTCTTCTAAGCGATCCGGGATGCCTGGGGCATCACCCCAGCGAATTCCCTTGTCTCGACCTGCAATGAGCCCCCATGTGCCGCTTGGGGCCACAATGGGCATGCAGCCGACGCTGCCCGCTTTGGCCAGCAGATGAAACTCAGGCGGGTGAAGCGAGATGGCTCCCACGCCGCTTTCCGACTCCTCACCGCGAATACGGGCCGCGAACCAGTCGGCCCCTGGCGCCATGTAGCATTCGTTCATATCGATGAAGTTTGGAAAGTGCTCTCGGGTAGAGAAAATCTCGACCTTTTCTTGCACAAAGCCGTAGTCGTCTAAGGTGACCCGCATGATTCGGGTGTGCTCGCTGCCGCTCCCGTCATCATCGACCTGGGAATAATAGAGCTCGCCGTCGGCACCCCAACTCGGCCAGTAGCCGTTGTCGTCGATTTTGTTTTCTTCCCGGCCGTCTCCGATTCCGTGGATGGAGACGACGTAGATTTTCCACATCTTGGTCATGTGGTAGGTCGAGTCGGGTAGTTTCGCCTTGGCAAAGGCCACCCATTTACCGTCCGGGCTGATCTGGCCTTCGATGTCCGCGCCCGGCGTACCACTGGTCAGGACTCTGACGTCGGTCTTTTCGGGCAGCGTCATTCGGTAGATTTTGCGGGTCTCGGGCCGCAGGGATTCGCCTTGGCTCCACACAAAATATCCGGTGGGCAATTCGGCCCGCAGGGATGGGCCGATTGCAATCAAGCAAAAGACTGTCAGGATGCGTATGCCGAACATGGGACCTCTTCTGTCTTTTATGGCTCCACGATCAAGACGATAAAGATGAATGGGTCTTCCGAGCCGTCGCTGAGCACCTTGAATGGGTATTTCACGGTGCCCGCGCCGGTTACTTCGAAGGGGATTCCCAGGTCGCTGTGCGGCTTCATATAGAAGAGAGAATAGAGATCATCGAGGATTTTGTTCTCGATTAAGCCATCCAGCTCGGCCACCGACATCTTGGTCCCGACGTAGTTGTTTGCCAGTTCGTCAAAGACTTCGGAGGTGAAATGCGCTGGGTCGATCTTTCCGAAAATTTCTTTGTAACCATCGCCGTTTGAGTCGGTGATGCTCGCGTCCAAGACGACGTGGTTCAGAAACGCGATCTCCACCCAGATTTCTCCATTGTGCAGGTACATATGCTGAAGGGTCTGCGGGGGCAGGGTGGCGCCGCTGGCACCCCATTTTTGTCCCTTCACAGCCGTGTTGCCGTAGTAGAGATTGAGTACTTTGGAGGCATCCCAGTCCACGGACAAGTAGACCAGCACCGCCGGCAGCCACAAAGGCGCATTGTCCTGTTCGGCCTGGGTGATGGAGGTTTCACCCAGCGAGTTCACGATGCTGCTGTTGTCCAGCAACTGGGTGTTCGCATTCGGGGCCAGCTCCGACAACTCGAAGTCGAA
>JAFCZJ010000050.1 GCA_019314375.1 Deltaproteobacteria bacterium
GGCCTCTCGCACGGCAACAGCCAGCGTACAGATTTACGATATCATCCCTTTCCTTGAAGCGAATTGCGACGCCCTGATGGACGGGACGGCCGTTCCCGGGGATTCGGATTATTTAATCGAGGACCAGATCCTCATTACCTTGCCGGACGCTGCCGGCGCTCGGCCCCTCACCTTGCCCGAAGAAGGCAGGCGTTTGTTCTTCGCGCAGGCCCTGGACGCGGACGGCCAGGTCATCCTGCGCGGCTGCAACGATTTCGTGGCCGGCTCCTCCGATGGCGAGGTGGTCATCGCCTTAGAACCCGTCGGCGCTGTCTGTGAGGTCGATGTGGACTGTGACGACGGCAATCCATGTACGACTGACACCTGCAATGATGGTGATTGCGTTAATGCCAATGTCGCCGATGGCAGTCCCTGCGATGACGGCAATCCATGTACGACTGACACCTGCAATGATGGTGATTGCGTTAATGCCAATGTCGCCGATGGCAGTCCCTGCGATGATGAGTGGTGGTGCAATGGCGATGAAACTTGTCAGGCCGGGACCTGTCAGGCGGGCAGCCGGGATTGTTCGGATACAGACGTCTGTACCCAGGACATTTGCGATGATGATCTTAATCAGTGCCTTCATCCTCCCGTGACCGAGCCACCGGACACGGAAGGTCCCGTGGATGATCCATCTTGTAGCGATGGCCTGGACAACGACTGTGACGGCAACACCGATGCTGATGACACCGAATGCATGTCCTGCAACAACCCCGCTCAATGCAACGACGACAACGACTGTACCGCGGACGACTGCGTGGACGGGGCTTGCGTCAATACGGCGGTGGGCGACGGCACGGGCTGTGACGATGGTTTTTTCTGCACCGATGGCGACACCTGCACGGGCGGCATGTGCTCGGGGCCGGCCATGGATTGCTCTGCTTCGAATGACGATTGCAACGTGGGCGTTTGCAATGAGGACAGCGACGCTTGCGAAGGCGCGCCCGTACCTGAATTCACGGTCTGTGAAGACGGCTTGTTTTGCACCGTGGACGATGCCTGTGACGCCGCGGGTGCCTGCGTGGCCGGCGCGACTTCTCCTTGTGTGGGTGAATGCGACGCGAGTTGTGACGAAGGGAATCGTGTCTGCGTCTTGGCTGCCGAGGGGACTCCATGCACCGACAACGGCCTGTTTTGTGACGGGGCGGAGACCTGTGACTTGACGGGCGCCTGCTTGTCCGCCGGCGACCCTTGTGGAAGCGGACAGTGTGCGTCTTGCAGCGAGAGCGAACATTGCATCATCGACGATGGCGCGAACTGCGACGATGGTGATGGTGTCGCCTGCACCGTGGGAATTTGTCAGGCCGATGCAAGTTGCGTGGGAACGCTCGATGACAATGAATGCGCTGGCGGCGAAACCTGTCGACCCGACTGCTTTACCGCGGCCACAGGTTGCGGCACGGCGCCGTCTTCCCTGGTGGTGAGCTGCCAGAGCCCGATGAGTCTTGGAGGCGGTGACGGCGACACCAGCGATTGCGTCTTGACAGCCTCCGGCGGTGACGTGAACGCTTTGGATGCTTGTCTCTCATGCAGCCCGACCCTGGGCCGTACGGTGATCAGCGTGGCTGATTTCGACGATGGCGCGGGTGTCTGCGATTTGGACGGATGGAGTTTCTTGACTGGAAACCTCTGCAAAAACAAAAGAGCCAACGACTGTACTGTCGGGGGCCCAGCCCATACTTGTTGCGATGAGCTTGCAACCATTTGCGATACCACAACTTATGGTCAACCCGTGTTGGCCGCGGACAGAGACGTGGCTTGTGGTGGCGAAAAGCAGTTTCGTCTGGTCGGCTCTTTTGACGTGAGTGGCCTTGATAATCCCACCCTGTGCTACGACGTGGCCACCATCGGGTCGGCCACCCCATCAGGACTGATGCTTTTTGCCGATGCGGGAGATGCTACAGGGAATTTGCTGGATTGCATTGAAGGGGCCACGGACAGTGAGGGTTCTTTTTATCGGCGTTGCGTGGATTTGACTCCTGAGGTGAATGCCGGTTGGGTGGATCTGAACTTCGTGGTGCATTCGGATAAATCAGGTGAGCGCGTCTTGTTGGACAACATCGTGATCTTTGGCTGGGCTGGTGCTTGCGCGCCCAATGACACGGTGGTCTATACCGACAACTTCGACGCTTGCGATTTCTCGGATTGGACCGTCAGCGGTTTGAGTTGTGTGGATACGGACTGTGCCACCATGGCGGGAACAGCGGGTTTCATGACCGGCACCGGCAGCATGTCGACGGTGGTGGACGCCAGCACATTGGACGGTGGTGTCGAGGTCTGCTTCATCGCGGGTCAGACGGCCTTGGATGCCGGCGATGACTTGAGTTTTTGGTTTGACTCGGGTTCGGGTCCGGTGACCGCCTGGGGCTGGGCCGGCTCGGTGACGGCCGACGGCGACTGTTATGAGTTCTGTGTGGACCTGAGTGCTTTTGATCCGGACGTTCGCAATCATCCCGCATTGGAAATCGGCTTCGACATGACCGCGAATAGCTCCTTGGCCTTGTACCGGGTCAGCGTGATGGGCGCGGCCCATTGCACGGGCACCAACGATCTGGTCTTGAGTTCGCTTACGGGCGACGGCTCGGGCAACTACGACTTCACGGCCATGGACGGACCCGGTACGCAGTTGGATGGTCTGGTGCACTGCCAATTCGACCCCGACACCACGGTCGAGGCCGTCACCCACGTGATTTTCACGCCTTAACCATGGGGATTTTATTTGATGCACATCCCGAAAAAACCACTGGCCAAGAAGCAATTAATCGAGCAAATGCGTGCCATGAAGGTTTCGGATGCCGACTGGAAACACGGCCGTACCTGGAGCCTGGTCTACCACCAATCCGAGAAACACGAGGCTTTGCTGCGAGAAGCCTATGGTCTTTACATCGCTGAGAATTACCTGAACCCCATGGCTTTTCGATCTCTCCGGCGCATGGAGGCCGAGCTGGTCTCCATGACAGCCGGGATGCTGGGCGGGGACGGGGACACGGTGGGCACCACCACTTCAGGTGGCACCGAGAGTATCATCCTGGCAGCCAAGACTTACCGGGATCGGGCGCGGGCTCGCCGTCCTTGGATTCGAAAACCAGAAATTCTGGCTCCTCGTTCGGCCCATGTGGCTTTTGAAAAGGCAGCCCAATTGTTGGGCATGCGTCTGGTTACGGCGCCTTTGGATGATGATTTCAGGGTCGATTTGAAGGCTATGCGCCGGCGCATCAATCGCAACACGGTTGTCTTGGTGGGCTCGGCTCCGCAGTTTCCTCAGGGGGTTATCGATCCCATCGAGGCCCTTGGGCAAATGGCGCTGGAGAAAAAACTTCCGCTGCATGTCGACAGTTGTATCGGCGGGTTCCTTTTGCCCTGGTGGGCCAAACTGGGACGCCATGTGCCGCCCTTCGACTTGCGCGTGCCCGGCGTGACCAGCATCTCCGCCGATTTGCATAAATACGGCTATGCGTCCAAGGGTGCATCTGTCTTGCTCTATCGCAGCATGAAAACCATGCGGCATCAGTTTTTTGTTTCCACCGACTGGCCCGGCGGCGTCTATGCTTCGGCCGGCCTGCCCGGCACCCGCCCGGGGGGAGCCATCGCCGCGGCTTGGGCCGCGGTCATGGCCATGGGTGAGCAGGGTTATATGGATATGGCCAAGAAGACGGCTCAGGCCACCGACCAACTCATGGCCGGGATTCGACAAATTCCCGGCCTCTGCATCCTGGGCGAGCCGGCCATGAGCCTGGTGGCCATTGCCGCGGCCGAGCCCGAAATAGACATCTACGTGGTGGCCGATGAACTGGAGCGCAGGGGTTGGCACACCGACAGGCAGCAACGACCAGCCAACATTCACGTCACCGTTACCAGCAACCACTTGAAGGTTATTGAGACGTATTTGGTCGACTTGAAAGCCGCGGTCCTTTACGCGCGCGCCCATCCTGAGGAGCGGCATGAAGGCAACGCGGCCATGTACGGCATGATGGCCAAGGTGCCGGTCCGGGGCCTGGTCGGCAAGAGCGTGCGAAAATACATGGAGACCATGTACAGCGCCGAGGGAGGGATACCCGAGCTGAGCAAGATGGGGCAGGGGGAAGATTCAGACGCTTTGAGCAAGCTCATCGATCGCTTTGGGCCCGTGGCCATGCAGGCCATGGAAAAAGCCGAGGCATTGGGGCGGCGGTTGCGCGAGCGGCTGAGGAAGCGGTTACAGCCCTAGATTTCTCGTTTGTCGAAACGCACGAAGTAGTTTTCCACCACTTGATCCAAAATGTCTTCCGTCATGGTCGGTTTGTGGCCGTTGTACGCGCTCAGGTCCACCACCTGGGCCAAGAGATCCCGCGGCTCACAGGCATTGAAAGGCAGCTTGCGGCCTTGATAGTGGCTGCGCACCAGGTAGGTGAACATCTCCGGATCCCAGTTTACTTTTTGTTTCTTGCACTCTCGCTGGAATATCAGGGCAAACTGTTTGGGCGTTGGCCGTGTGACCTCCAGCTTGTATCGCACTCGGCGCAGGAAGGCCGCATCCACCAAGGCCTCGGGATCCAAGTTGGTTGAAAAGGTCACGAAGACATCAAAAGGGATGCGCAGTTTTTTGCCCGTGTGCATGGAAAGATAGTCCACCTCGCTTTCCAATGGCACGATCCAGCGATTGAGCAGATCCTTTGGGGATACTTTTTGTCGGCCGAAATCGTCGATGAGCAGCATGCCGTTGTTGGCCTTCATTTGGAACGGGGCCTCGTAATATTTGACCTCCGGCGAATAGGCCAGATCCAGATCTTCCAAGACCAATTCTCCGCCCACCACCACCATGGGTCGGCGGCAGCGCATCCAACGCCGGTCGTTGCCCAGGCTTCCTTGTTCGCTTTTGGCCGGTTTGTGAATGGTTGAGTCATAGACCTTGATGACAAAATCGTCGACGATGATCGCGTGGGGGATGAAGATGTCGCCACCGAAGCAGTTGGTCATGCGTTGGCAGATGGCGGTTTTTCCGTTTCCCGGGGGGCCGTAAAAAAACAGGGCCTTGCCGGAGTTCATGGCCGGGCCGATGGAGTCGAAAATCTCGTTGCGTAGAATCAGGTCGGAGAAGTGAGGTTTGATGTCATCACGGGTCAGTTTGTTGCCGCGAATGGTCTGCTTGAGCACGGCTTTCGAGTAAGCCTCATAGGGCACAGGCGCGGGACCGATGTAGCGATCCCGTTCGAGTGCGTGGTGTACATAGTTTTGGCCCGCCTCCGTGATGGCCAGGATCATGCCGCTGTGACCCACGCCGGCACCGGAAGAGCCTTTGACGTCAATGTAACGGGGCTTGCGCAGGCGTTGGGTGAGTTCGTCGACGATGCCTCCGGGCAGGCCCATGCGACCCGTGATTTCACTGCCGCGTAATTCTCCAGCCTGAAATAAATGCTTAAGGTAAAGCTCTTCGAGGTAGGAGGCGCTCAGGCCTGTTTCTCTGATGTCCTTGGGTTGCATGGGGAAGAAGCCGGGCACTGTCGGTTCGCTCGGTGCCGCCGTTCGGCGGGGTGCCGGTCGGCGCTTTTGCGGGCGCTTGGGAGTGCGCTGTATCGGCTCAGGGGGGTATTCGCCCACCGAGGTGGAGCCACTCGCCTCTTCTTCTTCGTCAAAATTGAACCCGTCGTTCATTGGTCCTCCTGCAAGATGGTCGCGGTCAGGGTATTCGAGGGGGCAAAGGGCATTAAGACTTGCTCCAGCACACAAACTGACCTTCGCCCACGGCGCTGACCGCGTCAACCAAAGCTCCGTCATCGAAACCGGGCAGGGTTTGTACAGCCGCCAGGAACAAATTCTCGCCCTCCATGCCCATGGGAAAGGCGATTTTTTGCATGGACGCTTCCAGCACCCACAAGGGGCCAGGGCCGTCGCTGCCCAGACCGAAAGTTTGGATGGATACGCGTCTGATCGAGTCCACACTCATTTCAAGGGCCGGGCCGTCGGCCTGTTGTACCTGGAGCAGGCCTTCTGTCAGTTGTATGCCCACCGAAGCAAGCTTCAGTTCCTCCAGCGCGGTTTGATGCCTGGGTTGGGGCGGAGTCGAAGGCTGGATGGGCGCTGTTTCTTGGGCAGATCTGAACGCGTTTTGCGAGGTGGCTGCCGCCACCGGCTTGGGTGCTGGGGCGGACTGGCCGGGTTGGTTGAGAACGCCCTTGCCGGCCAAGGGATGCATGCTGCTTATGGCCGCCTGTTCATCAAAATCGCCACCCCTTTTCGGCGAGCTCGGGCTCGGGTTCGTGGCTGGGCCCTGGCCCGCCAAAGGGTGCAGGCCCAGGCGGCTCGCCCTTTCATCGAAGCTGGATTCGGGCCGCGGGTCGAGGATGCCGTCAAGTTGACTCAGGGCCTCGGCCAACACAGTGGCCTCGCCGGATTCGGGGATACCCAAGATGGGCACGGTTAAGCCGGCGTCTCCCAGAACTTTTTCCAAGGCCTGAATGAAAAGCCCGGCGCCAGGGACCATGCTGCGATTTCCGTTTTTCATCACCGGTACGGAAACCACGCTGCAACTTGGGCTTCCCTCGACACCCAAAATGGCCATGACTCGTATGCCTTGAGACTGGAAAGACTCGATTTGTTTGCGAATGGTTTCTGCCTGCTCGGCGCAAGCCTTGCGGTAGTCGGGCGTGTCGTATTGTTCAAGACTGTCCGTGCCCAAGGGTCGGTCCAGGCCCAGGTGTTCGGCCTCGGGGCATGACATTTGGACCACACCAAGCCCCTGGCCGGCCAGAAGCTTCATCAGGCCGCCCAAAACGCCGGCGTGCCTGGCGCTTCCTGGCACCTTGACGTTGGGGTTGAGCAGGCAGTGGGCGGCGAAGACCAGGGTTTTGGAACGGGCGTCGGGCATCTAGTACCTCCGGCCGAGAGACTACCACCGCCAAGCGCTCATGGGCAATGAGGGCCTGGGTAAATCGGGCTGGGAGATTTGGGTTTGGGTCAGCAGGTTGATTTGGAGAATGGGAAGTGGTTATTTGCCCTTGCGGGTCGGGCGCATACTCAGCGCCCCCAGGCCGAAAGAACGGGCCGGGAAGATGCCGTGGCTCACGCCTCGCACATCTTCCAGGGTAAAGAAGGCGTTTGGGTTGAATTTTTTGATGATGCCCAGTGCTTTGGGCACGTCCCTGCGCCTAAGCGCCATGAAGAGCAATTGAACGGGACCGAAAGCCCCCTCCGCCTGTACGACGGTGCAACCCAGATCCTCCCGGTGAAGGGTCTCGACCAGTTCGACGGCATCATGCCGGGTGATGACTCGAAGCAGGTTCATGCCCATGGCCAGCCTACTCTCCAGCCAAATGCCCACATAATTGCCGGTGGCGAAGCCTGCTGAATAGGCGAGCAAGTGTTGCCAACCATCCAGGTTTTTAAATATCTCTCCGATGGCCAAAAGCCAGATGAAGACCTCGAAAAAGCCCAGCACGGCAGAGAGCAGCTTGCGACCTCGGGATACGGAGATGATGCGGAGGGTGCCGAGGGTCACGTCCACCACCCTGCCAAAAAAGATCAGACAGGGTATGAGGACATAGTTGGTCCAATCGAATTCATTCATGATGCGCTCCAGAAGCGGGAGGATGACAAGGCCAAAAGCGATATGTACAATACGCGTGCATCGACTTATTTGGGAGGTCGCATGAAAAGAGAAGCTTTTCAAGATTTCTATTCAGCCCCCGTGGCCCAATGCTATGGCTGTGGCTATGAAAACCCTCATGGACTTCAGATCAAAAGCTATTGGGAGGGTGAGTTTTCCGTCTGTCGTTTCATGCCGAAGGAGTTCCATACGGCGGTGCCGGGCTATGTATATGGTGGCCTGATCGCCTCGCTGGTGGACTGCCACGGTACCGGCACGGCGGCGGCGGCAGCCTATCGCCAGGCCGGTCGCCCCATGGGTTCCGAGCCGGAACTACGCTATGTGACCGCTTCGCTGCAGGTGGATTTCTTAAAGCCCACGCCCATGGGCGTTGAATTGCTTCTCAAGGCCCAGGCGGAAGAGATCAAGGGGCGCAAGGTGGTCGTCACCATGAACGTGTTTGCCGGAGACGATGTTTGTGTCAAGGGTCGCGTGGTGGCGGTGCTGGCCCCGGATAGCATGTTTGCTAATGTCTAATCGAGCGTGGCGAAGGATTTAACCAGTCGATCCAGGTCAGGTTCCAGGCTATTTTTCTCGCCACCCGCCTCCAGGGCGAAGATTTTATCGCCTTCCAACACAAGGCCCAGCATGTAGAGGTGCTCGGTTCCCTTGAAGCGCTTGGAAAAGAGCATCCAATGGCCCTTGCCCCGGGGCGAGGTGAAATCGCCCTCCTTGACGGCTGCATAGCCTCGGGATCGCACCAGATGCTTACTGGCCGCTTCGCTCCAGAAGGCCAGCGTGCCGCGTTGTTCATCTTGGTTGCGAAATTGGTTCAGAGCGACGACCGAGGCTTCCGTGGAAACGGCCTTCAGCGTATACGCCCAGTGCTCATGTGCCGCGTAACCTTCCGGAGGCTGCATGCTGACGCAAGCGCTTCCCAGGAGGGTCAGCAGCAAGATGGCTGAGTACTTTGTCATGGCGAGTCTCCTCTCAGTCCAAAAGCCGTTCAAGGCCGATCATGTCCAGCCATTCCCAGGGCAGGTTGAATTGCCTTTTGGGGCCGGCTGTAGCCAGACGGAAAGTGACGTGGATGGTGGCCAGGGAGATTTTTTTTGCCAAGAGTCGCAGTTGGCCTTCCATGGCTTCGATTTCTTCCAAAACCCGGGCGATTTCTTGCTGCACCGCCAGCTTGTCCTTCAATTCACCGGCTGATTCCTGCAGTTTTTGCAATTGGGCCAAGTAGTTCTTTTTTGATTTCAGCCTCAAATCCATATCCACATAGCGGGCTGTCACGTCCTCGGCCTGGATGCGGGTCTGCTGATCATCAATGCGCCCCATGTTTCGCAAAACGCCTTCCGCTTCGGAAAAATGTTCGGCCGGCACCCGCACAGTGATGCGATTTCCATTGGTTTGCTCCATGTAGCCGCCGACTTTTTCGGCCCAGGTAATCCATTCGCGGGCCGCGGCCTGCATTTCATAGACGTCCACGGTGTAGCTGCCCGTGTAGACCACCTGGCGGGGTTTGGGGGCCTCGGCCGGGGCTTTGGTCTCTCCGGTTGCCTGCTGCTTGGCGTAAAGCACCTTGTTTTTGGCTCCAGCATCCACCGGGCTGTAAGTGGATACCTTGCTGTAGTCGTTTGCTTGAGCCGAGGCACCCATGGGGGCCATCATTCGGCCCTTGGCCGACATGGCACCGGCCGCGCAGGACTGAGCCAGGAGCATGAAGCCGATCGCTCCCAAGATCCCAAACGTTTTTGCTGGCATCGCTATCTCCTTATTGGGTCCATCCATTTATAGGCCTGAGCATGAAAAAACGCCCTGTCCTTGTCTGCCGAGCTTCATGCGGATAGTATCTGTCAGCATGATAGCCTTCAAGTCGATTGTCGTTTTCTTTGCTGGATGCCTGCTTCTGGCGATCAGCTGCGTTAAATCGGGTGAGCTGCCTCAGGGCAAGGCAGGGTTTGCTCCGAAGGTGATCTACAGCGATCTCGACGGCACCATGCTGAACGAACAGTCCGAGATTCCGCCCCGCAATTTGGCCGCCGTGCGTCGTTTCCAGGCCCAAGGTGGACTTTTTGGGATCGCAACCGGTCGACTGCCGGATCGGGCTTGGACGTTTGCCCAGGCGCTTTCGGTGGACCTGCCAGCTATCTTCGGTAACGGCGCGGTTATCCTCAATGCCGATGGCAGCCTGCTGCGCATGAAGGCCTTTCACGATGTCGACAAGGTTAAGGCTTTCTGCGAGCGCATCAATGAGGCCGGCTGCAGCTACATTTACACATCGATCGGGCATGCCGAGAGTGGTCAGGTGCGCATGCTGGATGGCAGCTGCCAGGCCCCCTCGGAGGCGGGTTGGGGCGTATTGAAGCTCAGGGCCCGCAACTGCAAGGCTCACGATGCACTCCTGGCCCAAGTCCGAGAATTGAATGGCAGCAGCGGCTGCAGCATTTTGGAATCAGGCACGGGGAAATACCGAGGGGTGAGCATTTCAGCGCCTGGGGTCAGCAAGGCCGAGGCCCTCGAGCACATCGCCAAACTGCGCAAGCTGCGAACCGAGGACATGGTTTTTTTCGGTGACAGCGGCAACGACGTGGATGCCCTGCGTTGGATTAATGAAGGTGGCGGGCGCTGCTACGCCATGCCCAACGGCACGCCCGGCGTGCTGGATGTCTGTCCTCGTCGCGCGCCCGCCAGCAACGATCAAGCCGGCGTGGGGCAAGCCATCGAGGCCATGCTGGCCCACAAGAAGGAGAGAGGATCATGAAAAGCAAACATTGGTGGATGATTTTGGCGCTCAGCGGAGCTTTGAGCCTGGTGGTTGCATGTGGTGGCGGTGATTCCTCCGTTAACTGCGACGTAGACGAGGACGGTTACCTGGCCAGCACTTGCGACGGCGATGACTGCGATGATAACGACCCTGCGGTCCACCCCGGGGCTGCCGAGATTTGTGATGACGATGTGGATCAAGATTGCAATGGGGCGGATCTGCAATGCGATTGTGACGACGCGGACGCGGACGGCTATTTGGACACGGCCTGTGGTGGTGATGACTGCGACGATGGGGAGGCCAGCATACACCCCGGTGCCGTCGAGACATGCAACGGCTTAGACGACGATTGCAACGACGCGGTGGATGACATGCCGCCTCTGACCTGCGGAGTGGGCGTTTGTGCCGTGGAGGTTGCGGCCTGCGTGGAGGGCCAGTTGCAAGAGTGCCTTCCTGCCGAGCCCACCGAAGAACCCGAGGCTACTTGCGACGACGGTTTGGATAACGACTGTGATGGAGATGCGGATGGGGCTGATTTCGATTGTTGCGAGGATGGAGACGGAGACGGGTATTTGGATGCCCTGTGCGGTGGCGATGACTGTGACGACGCCGATGCCGAAGTCCATCCCGGCCACCGTGAAGTCTGCGGCAATGACACCGACGACGACTGCGATCCGGCTACTGATGATGTGGTGGATGCGGACGAAGACGGCGCGGATTGCACGGTCGACTGCGACGAGAACGACTCAGCGATCAATCCCTCGGCAGAAGAGCTTTGCATGAATCTGGTCGATGACAACTGCGATGGACTGATGGACTGCGACGACCCGACTTGTGAGGGCAGCAACGAATGTTTGCTCTGCGGCAACGGGACCCTGGACGGGCTGGAGGAATGCGACGACGGCAACGAATGTCCGATGGACGGTTGCGCGGGCTGCCACCATAGCCAGACCCTGGTGACTACTTCATTCCAGATCGATCCGGATGTGGCATATGATCTGGATAACCTGGATGGGGACGACAATATTTACACCGGGAGGGACAACATGATGGCCTCGAGCACGGCGCTCAACGCCTTGCTGAATCCCCAGATGGAAGGCAGCGTGGATAATGGATTCTTGATCCAGATGATGACCGTCACCGATTTGGACAACGTGCCCTATAACGGCACCGGTACCCCGGGTTATGAGTCGGATCCGGACGTGACCGTGGTTTTGTTCGCCGGCGTAGACCCGGAGTGCCCGGCCAACCGTGACCCGGTTCCCTGGCTGGACGAGAGCAAGGCCCCCATGGATTTCTATTCCAACAGCGACTACTTCGGCTCGCCGGACAGCGTCGACTGCAGACCTTCGGTGCTCATCGGGGAAGAACACGATTCGGCCAACGGCATTTATCCCACCAACAGCGATTCCGCTCAGCCCGATGCGCCATATGTCCATCTGCACAAGGAGACCATCGTTGTGGATACGGGCATGTTGGGCATGCTTGAGCTGAAGAACGCTTACGTTGAGGGCACTTTGCTGAACAACGGACGGGAGATTACGGCTTTGACCGACGGTCGCATCGCGGGCATCGTACCGGCATCCTTCTTGGCCGCCGTGGATCTCAGCACCCAGCCCTTCATCGGTGCCAATTGCCCAACGGCCTTGCATGCCATCTTGGCCTTTGTCGGCGACATCGATCAAGAAGCGGAATTCGAGCAAGGCGTCGCCATCGACACCATTGTTTTCGAAGGGGGTGGCGGATTTTGCATGAGCCCTCTTGTCATCGATCACTGCGTGGACGGGGAGACCCTGGATATCATCGCCGGGCCTGAGTGTTACACGGACGTGCGCATCGGGGACGGCTTCAGCGCCGGTTTCGCGGTGGAGGCAGTCTATGCGCGGATAGTGGAGCAGGTATCAGGTGCGGTTTACTGCCACTGAGGGATCAAAGTTTCTTAAACAGGCTGGTGGTTTTTCCCGGCCGAATCACGACCCAAATGCTTGTTTTTCGCCCGGCTTCTTTGTTGACCAGCCTGAGCTTATGTCTGCCCGCCGATAATTTGATATCCAGCAGAGGCGTGATGCCAAGCTTGCGTCGTCCCAAATAGACCGTGGTCCAGGGTTGGGTATCCAGACGCAAAAGCCCTTTGGCTTTGCGTGTCGGGGCCCGGCGCTTGGGTGCGAAGTTAAGGCGGATTCGTTGACCGGCACCGGCCACGACCGCCTTGGTTTGGTCCAAATGGCCGGTACAGCGTACGGTGACCTGGTGCTCCACGCCCGCCTTTATGGCCACTTCCTTCATGGGGGTTTTGCCGGGGACCTTGACGTCGTCCAGCAACAGTTGGCAGCCGGTGGGTTGGCTTTTGACTTCAAGCAGACATGCCTGCTGGCTTGGCTTGTCGATTTCGGGCATCGATGCTGAATCAGCGGATTTACCTGCACCTGCATCCTTGTCTGCTTCTGCCTTGGCCGGAGACCCTCCATCGACTACCTTGTTCGGCCCCTTGATGTCCGTATGACCGGCGGGTGGAGCCGGATTCCAACTCATCACCAAAAAGAGCAATCCAAGGCCGACCAGGATGCCGGCGAAAAGGGCACTCACCAGCCAGAGCTTAGCCCGGTTGCCAGGCGAATCGAGGCCGAGGGCGGAGAGGCTTGTTTTGGAGAGGACCTGATCAGCCACCGAGCGCGATGGCATGCTTTCGCTGGTCTCGGGTTTGAGGATATCGAAAGAGATGTCTTCGATACCGGATTTCTGTAGTTTTTCCAGCAGCTCTTTCTTGGTGCGGACCCGGTCGGCGAACAGTTCGTGCATGAATGCCGCGATTTCCGCGGGTCCAACCGCGGCACGACTGTTGCGCAAGTATTCCCTGAGGTCGGCGGCCATGGCCTGGCAGGATGGATAGCGGTCATCTGGCTTTTTTTCGAGGGCTTTGCTGGCAATGCGCTCCAACTCCGGATGCACTTCAGGGCGTTTGCCTCGAATGGGCGGCAGCGGCTCGTTGATCAAGGCGTGGATCGTGGCCCCTTCGCTGGCGCGTCTAAACAAGCGCCGGCGGGCCAGCATTTCCCAAAGCACCACGCCCATACTGAACACGTCGGCGCGTGGGTCCAGGCCTTTGGCCAGGCATTGTTCGGGTGACATGTAGGCCAGCTTGCCCTTCATGGTACCCACCACGGTTTGGTGGACCTTGCTGACCGCTTTGGCCACGCCGAAGTCCACCAGTTTCACCCCACCGTTGAACAAGACGATGATGTTCTGGGGGCTTACGTCCCGGTGAATAATCTGCAAAGGCTTGCCCGATTCATCGCAGAGTTCATGAGCGTAATGCAGGCCATCACAGATGCCTGTGATCATGGATGCGGCCAGTTCCGGAGAAGGCCAGGATTCTTTGCGGGTGGATTCTTTGGCCAGAAAGGCAAGGCTTTCGCCCTCCAGGTACTCCATGGCTATGTAATACTCGCCTTGTTCCTGTCCCAGGTCGAAGGTTTGGACGATGTTGGGATGGTTGAGCTTGACGGTGATGCGTGCTTCGTCCAGAAACATATCCAGGAAGCGCTTCTGCTCGGCCAGATGGGGCAGGATGCGTTTGATGACCACCAGGCGTTCGACGCCTTCAATGCCCGTTTGCCGAGCCAGGTAGACCTCGGCCATGCCGCCGGTGGCCAGTTTGGCCAGCAACTTGTAACGCCCTAATGTTAGGGGCTTCTCCACCATGGCCATAGTGTAGGTCCAAGTCGGCTACAGCGCAAATTCTCTTCCAGGCTGTGCAGTTGCTCGTCTTTGGGGGCCGTGCTATTCTTTGCTTACATTTGATTGTTAGTGGCATTTACGAATCGTTTTTTGATTCGTTAGTGCCAGGTTATGCTGCGGCGTATTGCGCAGTAATCAGGGAGTTTTCCATGCGCTGGATTCCAACGTTGGTGTTGTTTTCTTCCTTGCTGCTTGCCTGGCCCATTCGTGCCCAACCCCCGGTTGCGGAGGCGGAAAAGGCGATGCAGTCATTGAAGTATAAGGTGGCCATGGGTTTGGCGCGACAGATTGTAGAGTCAAATCAGGCAGGACCGGAGGATTTGGTCAAGGCTTACCGGATTTTGGGCTGGTCTTCGGCCGTGACGGGCCGAAAGGCGGATGCCGTCCTGGCATTTCGCAAGTTACTGAGTCTCGATCCCAAATTTCGACTGGGCAAGGGGGTCTCGCCCAAGATCCGCACCAGCTTTTTTCAAGCCGTGGGCATGGCGGTTGATGAGAAGCCATTGGCCTTGCAGCACGAGCAGCCTGTTGTCGGAGATCGGCTTGGGGGGCTCAAGATGCGGGTGCGCTTGTTGGCGGACCCTCTGTCCTTGTCAAGGGGACTGCGATTCCGCTACCTCTTGCCCAGCGGAAAGACCCGTGATGTGACCGTCCTGGTGAAAGGTCCGCGCAAGGTCTCTTTCAAATTGCCCGACGACTACAAGCAAGACAGCTTTCGTTACTGGTTCGAGGCGACCAATGAGCACGGTGCGGTTTTGGCCCGAGCGGGCAGCATGGAGCAGCCTTTTGAACTCAAGGCCAAGGCGGTCGCGGTGGTGCTGAAAAGGCCCGAGCCTGTACCCCAGCCCGATCCGCTTAGTCCCGCTAAGATTGAGGAGGGGGACAAGACTGAATGGTACGCCACCTGGTGGTTTTGGACCGCGGTGGGCGTGGTGGTGGCCGGTGCGACCGCCGGGGCCGTGGTCGCAGGCACAAGTGGCGAAAGTGAAAATCCCCTCCATTGGGAAGTGCAGGTGCATTGATGAAAAAAGTTCAAAGAACAGGGTCCTGCTTGGGCATCCTTTTTCTGCTCGGCTGTTCGGTCGACGGTTTTTCCGTACAGATCGTTTTTCCCGACGCGGTCTCGAAGGAGCAGACCCAGGAAGTGCGTGTGATGGTGGTGAATCCGGACGCCCTTGCCGCTTGCGATGTGTTTTTGGATTTGAGCGTCGAGCCTGGTGATGAAGGTTTTCCCATCGAAGCCGAATTGACCATTCCCATGGATGGTCAGGAAGCCAGCGGTTCCTTGGATTTGTTGAGCGAAGGAGCCAAGCTTTTTGTTGCTTTTGCTTTGGATGCGAGTGGCGGAATCCTGCTGGTGGGCTGTGTGCCGGTGAACGTGGGTGATTCGGCCAACGAGGTGACCATCTCGCTGCAAGAACCGACGGCGGTCGCATGTCAGGGGGATGACGACTGCGCGGACGACGGACTGTGGTGCAACGGAGAGGAAGTCTGCGACAACGGAACCTGTGCACATGCCGGAGTCGATTGTGATGACGACGTTTCTTGCACGGATGACGGCTGTGACGAGGATGCGGATGCCTGTACCCACGAGCCCAACCACGATCTCTGCGCCGACGACGACGCATGCGATGGTGCCGAGACCTGCGACAGCGTGACAGGCTGCCAGGAGGGGACGGCCCTGGTATGCGATGACAACGACGCTTGCAACGGTGTCGAGACCTGCGACAGCGTGGAAGGCTGCCAGGAGGGGACGGCCCTGGTATGCGATGACAATGATGTTTGCAACGGTGCCGAGACCTGCGACAGCGCTGAAGGCTGCCAGGAGGGGACGGCCCTGGTATGCGATGACAACGACGCTTGCAACGGTGTCGAGACTTGCGACAGCGTGGCAGGCTGCCTGGATGGGACGGCCCCGGTATGCGATGACAATGACGTTTGTAACGGTTTCGAGACCTGCGACAGCTTGCTCGGCTGCGTGTCCGGAGCGCCCCTGGCATGCGATGACGGGACCTTCTGCAACGGCGCGGAGACTTGTGATCCCGTGGATGGTTGCGTCGATGGGCCGGACCCCACTTGCGACGACGGCATCCCTTGTACGGCCGACAGTTGCGATGCAGGAAGCGACGAATGCCTTCACGATTCCAACCTGGGCGGTTGTCCTGTTTTCCACATCGGCCCCAGTCAGGCCATGTGTCCTCACGATGATGCCGCGGGTTCGCCTACCACCTTCTGCACCCACACTGGGTTTTTTGGCCTGCAGGAAGCAGCCCAAGACGCGCCGGGAGAGGGCGGGGTGTTCTATCTTTACGAAGACAACGGCAACGAGGCCTTTTTTGACAGCGAGGCTTTTATTCCCGGTTTGAGTTTTGTGGGGGCCGCGCCTGGGATTCCGCCGGAACGGGTTGTGCTGACAGGACAATCGCTGGTTTTGGTTGGAGATGGTGTGCACCTGGCCGGCTTTGACATGCTCACGCGCGCGGGCGCTCATAGCGGCATCGAGATTTTGTCCACCGGCGGACATCTGATCGAGAATATTCGAGCCATGGCCGCGGATCAGGAGGTGGTGGGTGCCAACAGCATCACAGCCCCTCTGGAGGTCGGTCCGGATACGGTCGTGCGCAACTGTCTGTTTTACGGTCACTGGGATATGAGTTTGGACCTGACACAGGCCCACCGAAGCCAAATCATTAACAACACCTTCATGCCCTTGCAGGTCATCGAGTCGCGCATGCAATTGGCCGGGGTCGAGGATTTGGTCTTCGCCAACAACGTGGTGGTGTCTTTGGGCCGGCAGGAACCCCTGCTGGCCGAGGGGGATTTGACGACCACGGGGCTCGTCATGCAGGGCAACCTCTTGGAGGGCTACACCGAGATAATCACGGGACTGGACCCCACGGACCTGAGCAACCTGATGGAGGGCAACCTGCAGGCCGAGGCTCAGATGGTGTCGCCCCTCAATCCTGTTTTTCTGGCCGACGCCGACTCCATCCCAAGTCAAATGATGCCGGGGCAAGGACAGAGTCTGGATGGTGTGAATCTGGAAGAGGTCCAGGACCTGTTGCCTGGGGCTTACCAGCTTCGCTCAACGCAGATTGGGCCGCGCAGGACCTTGTTGCGACTTGGGGATGGCGACTGCGGCGCGCATGCGTGTGACCTGGAACAGGGCGAAGACGATGAGCTACAGAAGGCGGTCTGGGCCAGTTGGCCCGGTGGCACCATCGAGATTTATCCTTCCCTGTATTCCTATTCCGGCTTCGCCATCATCCACATGCCTTTGACGATCAAGGGCATGGGTGATGCTCCTTCCGAGGTCTTTTTGACCAATAGGGCCGAAGATCCCTTGCTCAGTTTCTTGGGGGTCTGGGACAGGCATGATGCCATGTTGATCGTGTTGGAGAATATCGAGGGGGCGGTTCGCGTGGAGAACCTGGGCATCTACCTTGACTCCACCCAACCCGGCGACGACAGTGCCATCTTTGTTGAATCCGCTGGGGGCGAGGCCTGGCACGAACTCAGGCGATTGGTAATTGGGGGCGCGGGCCAGGAGAATGGACTCTACCGGGCGCTTTACCTGGGTGATCATGTCCTGGTCCAGGACGTCTTGATCAACGGTTCCTACCATCAGTGCATTGAGTTTGGGCCTCGTTATAGCCCGAGCAGGGAGACGCGGCAGACCACCTGCCATGTGGTCAACTTGACCTGTCGTTTGGCGGGGAGCGGTTCTTTGGAACCCTGGGCCGCATTTGGGGTGGCGGGCGTTTTCGATACCTTGTTTGTCAATCTGGTATTGGAGTCGGAAACGGAAGTTCCCTTGTTCATGGCCCAGCGCAGGTCTGTCGGTGACACGGGTATCATCGCCCTGGATGCGCCCACGTCTTTCGAGGTCCACGCATTAACCATGCGCGGTTTTAGTCCTATATCCGACGGCTTTACTGACGCTGAAGGAACCTACTCGATTAGCGGTTTAGAAACCCTGCAGTCGGCGGACCCGCTTTTTGTGAGTCCTTCGGACAGTCATCTGGCCGAAGGTTGTTCCGCCATCGACAGCGGTGTGGACCCGGCCGGCGTGGATGCAAGCCTGTCCGTGGGGACTTCCTTGGACGGACTGCCCCGGGCTGCGGGTGACATCGATCGCGGTGCTTTCGAGCAAAGCCCATAAAAAGACAAGAATTGGTCTGAAATTACACATGTTTTTTAAAACAAAAGAGGCCTCTCGTGTTATACTTTTCGGGCGAGGGAAGGAGGCTTCAAAGATATGTTGAAAATCAGACAGAAACTCTCGTCCAGGGGGTTTACACTCATTGAACTGATGGTAGTGGTGGCCATCATCGGCATCTTGGCGGCCGTGGCGATTCCAGCCTTCGTTGACTATATTCGCAAGAGCAAGGCTACTGAAGTGCCCGAGCAACTGGATCGTTGTTACAAGGGCGCGGTCGACTACTATGACAAGCCCCATGGCTCTTCCAACGGCACGACCCTCTCTGCGGCCATGCCGCCCAACATGGCACAACCCCTGTGCCCCGCTGGTGATGGCAATGGCATGGGGGCTTTCGCCGATCTCTCGGGTGAGTCCAACTTTCTCGACCCGGCTGTTTTCCTTCCAGGAGGAGGCGCCGATGTCATGCGCGGCTTGAAGTGGGTCATCACCGAGGCCTGCTACGCATGTTATCAATTTGATTCGGATCAGCCTTTGGCCCCCCTGGCTGTTGCTGAGGTGTTTCGTTGCTCGGCCTGGACCGACATCGATGACGATGACATTTTGAGCGGCTGGCGCAAGACCGGAACCATGACCGTCACCGCCTCATTCCAGGGTGGGCATGTCTGGCATGACAACACGACCGACGATTGGTGAGCCAGGTCCCCAACTGCAGGATGGGAGATGGGCTACGAGGACTGCTTTGTCAGACGCCGAAGGTCTTCCCCGGCCAACCTGAGCCACTCTAAGAGTTTCAGTTGATTCTCCAATACCTTGGATGCGAGCCCGATTTCACTTGTTCGCCAGTTGCGCCTGGCGTCGGTTACTTCCAGGCTTGAGCCCGTGCCGTTGATATAGGCGGACTCGACAAGCTCCAGGGCCTCGCGCGTCAAGGCCACTTTCTCCTCCGCCACTTTACGCTGAGCCACGGTTTGTGCATGACTCCTTTGCGCCTGACGCAGCTGCAGGAGGGCTTCTCGTTCGGCGTCATCCAGGCGAATCCGGGCCTGGCGCAATGTTGCGCGGCTTTGATCCAGGTCGGCGTAGCGGGTGTGGTCATAGAGGGGAAGGTTCAGCGAAAGGCCGATGAACCAGCGAGAGCGGTCGACCGAGCCGAAGGACGAGGGCTCGGTGAACTGGTAGCTCAGTTGCCAATTGGCGTTCAGGCTGGGCAGGAAACCGAGCCAAACCTGGGTGAGTTGCTCGTCCGCCAGGCGCACGGCCAAGCGACCCAGCAAGAGGTCTTCTCGTTGACTCAGGGCTTTGCTTTCCCATTCCGCCTTGTCCCAGCTTGGTTTTTTCAAAGGGAGCGCTTCTACCGGGATGGGCAATGTTTTCCCGTCCCGGGAACCCAATAGGCTGCCCAAGGCATCCCGGGCCTTGTCGTAAGCCGTGCTGGCTGCTTGCGCTTGATCTTCGGCGTCTAAAAGTTCAGTGCTGGCTCGAATGACATCGAGGCGCTTGCCCGTGCCGGAGCGATGCCGGAGGTCGGCCACCGTCAGATGACGTTTGGCACGGTCGATCTGTTCGCTTTGGATATCCATCAAGCGCTTGGAGGCCAGGGCCAGATAGAAGGTTTGGGCCACGGCCAGCAGGATGGCTTGTCGGCTGTTCTTTAGACTCAGTTCGGCCTGTCCTCGGCCCAGATCCCCCAGACGCACCCCCCACCAGGCCTGAGGCTGGATCAAAGGAGCGCTGACACTGATATCGCCGGAGAGATCCTGCTGGTTTTTAATGGTGATGTCGCGGAATCCGTCAGGACTGGAAGGGTCGGCCATCTGGGTGGTGGCGGCGTGGTCCCAGATCGTATAGCCAAGACCAACAGAGGCGACGGGCAACAAGCTGGACCATGCCTTCTTGTAGCTGGCTTCAGCCTTGGCCAGGTCTTCAGTGGCAGCCTGAAGGCTCAGGTTGCGTTGCTCTGCCAAGCTCATGGCCTCGGCCAGGGTGAGTTTTTCTGGAAGCTTGCCGTCCCCGGCCCGGACAGGTCCGAGGCCAAGGAGCAAAGCCAGCATCATGACGGCAAAGGCTTTCATGGCTGCTCCCAATTTTGATTTTCGTCGGCCCGCAGGTCCCCGCGTAGCCAGGCCAGCAAGGCCGAGAAATTGAGTCTTCCGTTTTCCACCATGACGAAGAGGCTGGGGATAAGGAGGAGCACGACAAAGGTGGCGAACAAGATGCCATAGCCCAAGGATACAGCCATGGGGATCAGGATACGTGCTTGCACCGAGGTCTCGAAGATCATGGGCGCCAGGCCCCCGAAGGTGGTCAGGGAGGTGAGAATGATGGGGCGGAAGCGTTGTTGCGCGGCCGCAAGGGCGGCCTCCCTTGGGGCCAGGCCCTCGCCCCGGAATCGATTGGCCGCGGAGACGAAAACCAAAGAGTCGTTGACCACCACACCGGCCAGGGCCACGACACCCATGATGCTGATCATGGACATGGGCATGCCCATCAAGAGATGGCCCAACACCGCGCCCGAGTAGCCGAAAGGAATGGTCGCCATCACCACGAAGAGAGGCTGTGCGTAGGAACGCAGGGGGATGGCGATCAAGATGAACATGCCCATGAGCGCCACGAGGAGCCCCACCAACATGAAGGCATAGAAGTCCTTCATGTCTTTTTGTCGACCCGCCGATTCCACCTGCAGGCCGGGATAATTGGCCAAGAGCTTGGGTTTTATCTTGCTGAAAACCGCCATCATGACTTCGCGGGCGTTGGCCTTGCCTTCCTCGATGTCGGCCTGCACCCTGAGGTTGCGCTTGCCGTCGGTGCGATAGATGGCCGTATAGGAGTGGCCTGTTTTGATCTCGGCGGCCTGGCGCAGGGGGATTTCGCCTCCACTTGGTGTCCTGAGCATCAGTTCGTCCACGCTGTGCAGGGTCTCTCGTTCTTGTCGAGGCAGCCTTACCATGACGCGAATTTCATGTCGTCCCCGCTGTTGGCGAAGGGCTTCGGATCCATAAAATGCCGAGCGAACCTGGGTGGCCACGTCAGCCGTGCTCAGACCGGCGGCTTTGCCCTCCGCCGAGAGCTGAAAGTCAAGCTGGGGTTTGCCCAGTTCGATGCCGTCGTCGATATCCAAAAGGCCCTCAAATTCCTCCAGCGCGCCAGCCAACTCACGGGCGGCGGCCTCCAGTTGATCGATGTCCCGGTGGGTAAGCTGGATATCCACGGGCTTGCTTGAGCCGCCGGTGCTCGAGTCGAAGGCCAGCAACTCCAGGCTCGGGATGGTGCCGAGGGCATCGCGCCATTGGTCGGCAAACTGCCCCGACGAGAGTTCTCGCTCGTCGCTGCCCACCAGGGCCACCTGCACCGAGGCCACGTGGCCGCCACTCGACGTGGCGCTGCGATGCCTGCCGAAAGAAACGCCGATCATGGAGAAGATGCCCAGGTTGATGCGCTCACCGCCGTTCTCGGCGATAACTTGTTTGGCCGAGTCCACCATGCGCTTCATGACCTGGCGGGTCTCTTCGACGTTGGCACCGAAGGGCAGGCGAGCCTCGGCCGTGACCCAGTCGGATTCTTCCCGGGGAAAGTCGATCATCTTAACTCGACCACCTTGAACAAGGCCCATGGTCACCAGGAACACGGAGATGCCCATGGCCAAAGTGATCCAGCGATGCTTGACCGCGACCCGCAGCACGGGCAAGTAGCCACCCTTGATGAATCGCTCCACGCCTCGTGAAATACGTCGTTGAAAGCGCACCAAAAAACCGAAGGGACCGTCGGTGCCCATGGGCCGGGAATGGCCCAGATGGGCCGGCAGCACGAAAAAAGACTCGATCAAGGACAGGGCCAGAACCATGATGACGACCACGGGCACGCCGTACATCCACTTGCCGCGAGTGCCCGGGATGAACAAGAGGGGACTGAAGGCGACAATGGTGGTCGCGATGGAGAAGAAAATGGGCGTGGATACTTGTTTGGCACTCAAGATGGCTGCCCGCATGGGGCTATGTCCCTCCCTTCGGAATCGGAAGGCGTTTTCTCCCACAACGATGGCGTCGTCCACCACCATGCCCAGGGTGACGATGAAACCGAAAAGCGAGATCATGTTGATCGTCACGCCCATGGCCGGCAAGAAGATCAGAGAACCCAAAAATGAGATCGGGATGCCCATGGTGACCCAGAAGGCCAGCTTGGGTTCCAAAAAGAAGCCCAGGATGAGCAAAACCAAAACCAGGCCGAGCATGGAATTGCGCAAGAGCAAATCCACCCGCTGATCATAGAGCTTCGACATGTCGCTGTAGGTGCTCACAAAGACACCCGGAGGCAGGGTTTTGCTTTTCTGGGCGGCGAAGTTCTTGACCGCCAGGGCTACCTCCGTGGGACTTTCATCACCAAGGCTGTATACCTGGATCAGGACCGCCGGTTTGCCGTCGAAGGCCGCGCTCAAATCCACCTCGGCGAAGTCGTCTCTGATCTCGGCCAGTCGTCCCAAACGCAGGGTTTGGCCTTCGCGGGTGCGAACCAGGGGGATGTCCCCGAACTCCCGACCCAGATTTCGTCGCTCGGTGGTGCGCAAAAGCACCTCACCCCCGGCCGTTTTGACGGCACCGGCCGGGACTTCAAGGGCTGTGCGGCGAACTTGTTCCGCGATTTGGGGCAGGGTCAGGCCATATTCCCGAAGCACGAAGGAGGGCACCTCGATGGCGATTTCCAAAGAGGGGATGCCCGTGACCTCCACGAAGCTGACCTCTTTCAGGGCGAGAAGTTCGTCCCGTGTCCTTTCGGCAATCGCATGGAGCGTCTTTTTCTCCTGATCTCCGTAGATCACCAGGCTGATGGCCTGCACTTTGAATTCCGGCAGCGCGACGATCGGTCGCTCTATGTTTTGGGGAAAGGTCGTGATGCGATCGATGGCATTTTTTACATCCGACAGGGCCTTGGAGCGATCCGTGCCGGTTTCCAGTTCTACATCCACACGGCCCATGCCCTCGGTCGCCGTGGCATCGACTTCCTTCACGCCATCTAAGGGGCGCACGGCCTCTTCCACCGAGAGCAAGATGCCTTGTTCCACCTCGGCCGGGCTTGCGCCGGGATAGGGCACGGTGATCATGACCCGATCCAACTCCAGTTCGGGAAATACTTCTTTTCGGATGCGAAAGCTGCTGATCAGGCCGCCCACGATGAGGGCCAGCATAAGCAAATTGGCCGCAACCGGGTTGCGAGCCATCCAGGAGATCGGTCCGCGCCTATCTATGTCCGAGTCGGCCTGGTTCACCGCTTGGCCTCTTTGGCGAGTTTGATGGCCATGCCCTCAACCGGTTCGGACAATCGTGAAGTGATGACTTGTTCACCGACCTTCAGCTCGCCTCTCACGAAGACGCTGTGTTCACGAGCCCAGACCACCTCGATCCGGCGGATGTCCAAGGTCTTCTCCGGCGCCATGATCCAAATGTGGTCGTTGTCGCGAAGGGCCATCCTGGGGATCTCCAAGGCTTCGTCCACCTCCGGGCCTTCGATGCGAACCTCCACCACGGAGCCCAGGAGCAAGGGAACCCCCGGGCGGAATCCGGTGGCACCGGTCTCTTTGGGGTTGTCGGTCGTCCGGCTTGATTGTGGCTCCTTGGAGGTCGTGGTTTCCAAGACAAGCGGCTGACGAACGTCGACAATGACCCGCGCCATCTTGCCCTGTGGGTCCAGGTCGGCGAGAAGCCTAAGAACGCGACCCGGTCGCTTGGCTCGTTCATGGCTGGAGAGGCGGTGGGTTATTTGAGCCGGTGCGCCTTCCTCGGCGTTGAGCCCGGGAATTCGAATCCAGCCCAATCGGTCCACGGGCACCGCCGTGCGCACCCAAAAATGATCGCTGTCGACCAGGGTCGCCACCTTGCTGCCCGGGCCCAAAACCTGACCCAGATCGACGGACTCTTCGATGACGAGGGCGTTGAAGGGGGCCCGAATGACCGTACGGGACAAGCGCAGCTCAGCCTGTTCGAGTTGACTTTTGGCCGCGTCCAGGGATGCCTGGGCGGAGGCGATCTGAATTTCCCGCAAGGCCAGTTTACGGCCGGCTTCGGTTGGTGTGATCCGATCCTTGATCAGACTCCATTCTTTCTCCGCCACGGCTTTCAGGCCCGCCTCCTGGGCCAGCTTGAGTTCGGCCTGGGCCACGGACGCCATCTGTTGCTTGACAGCCAACTCATAGTCACGCGAATCGATGCGCAAGATGATGTCTCCCGCCTTGAAGCGTCCACCCGGCACCAGTTCGGGGCTTTGTCGGACGATGCGACCGCTGACTTCAGGGGAGATATTTACCTGGCGAGCGGGCACCACGGTGCCCATGGCCACAACCTGTATGGCTGAGCCCGCGGGTTTGGCCGCGACGACCGCCACCACGCTGGACAGGCTTTTTTGCTCCGTTCGCTTGGGCGGCGGCTTGGATGAGCGCAGATGGGAGAAAATGAAGTAGCCGAGCGCCAAAATGGCGCAGAATATCAAAAACTTAGTGCCCCAGCGCAGGATGCTCATGGCGCGGTGGCCAGTTGGATTTCCTTCGGTCACACAACACCTCGCAAGTCCCCCTGAGAGCGGTAATCTGACCACGGATCGGCCAAAAGTCAAGGACCAGTCACCAGGCCGGTCGACAAATTGGACCCACTGTTCTCCTTTGGGGTATACTTTTTTTGGGTGATTTAGGTGAAGCCGTAGTGGTTTTGGGACTGGGTCTTATTGGACCCTCCGGGAGATGGACGATGGCGCGTATACTGGTTGTTGACGACGATGAGCACAATCTTTTCGTTACTGGAGAAATTCTTAGTCATCAAGGGCATGAGGTGGATAGAGCGGCCAATGGGGCGGAGGCTCTCGCCATGGCCCTTCGCGAGAAGCCGGATTTGGTCGTGACGGATGTGCTCATGCCGGTGATGGACGGCTTCACCTTGTGTCGGGAGTGGATGAGGCACGAAGAGCTCTGTCATATCCCCTTTTTGTTTTATACGGCCACATACACCGATGCCAACGACAGGGCGTTGGGTCTGGGGCTGGGCGCTCGCCATTTTCTGATCAAGAGCCCGGACTCAAGCAGGTTGGTGGAAGCCGTGAGGAAGGCCCTGGAGGAGAAGAAGCCGGCCAGGAGAAGGACCGAGCCGGCACCGGCCATGGACTCGGAAAATATTTTGCAAGAGTACAACGCCGTGCTCATCCGCAAGCTGGAAAGCAAGATGGTTCAGCTTTTGGAAGCCAACAAGGCACTGGAAGAGGAGATAAACAAGCGCCGGCAGGCCGAGCTCGACGCTCGTCGGGCCCTGGAAAAATTGCATCAGGCGGACAAGATGAGCACGATTGGGCAATTGGCGGCCGGCATCGCCCACGAGATCAACAACCCGGTCGCTTTTGTATTGCCCAATCTCCATCAAATTAGAGCAGAGGTGGATCTGTTGGCCGAATATTTCAATTTGGTAGAGCCTGAAGACGGGATGGACCGGCCCTCTGTTTTCTGCCGTGAGAAAAAATTGCGCGAACGATGCGCCGACTTGCCCCAGGTGCTGGATGACTGTCTTGCCGGCATGGAGCGCATTCGGGACATATCCAAAGATCTCAGGCATTTTTCTCGTCTGGACGGGGAGTTGTATGAATCGGTGCGGATGGAGGACCTGCTGGAGTCCAGCCTTCACATCGCCATGAATTTGATCAAGTACCGGGCGGAGGTGGAGCGCGACTATGAGTCCATTCCGGAGTTGGTGGTCAACAAGGGCAAGATGGGGCAGGTTCTGCTAAACATTTTGGTCAACGCCGCTCAGGCCATCGACGATGAGGATTCGGTCAATCACCGGATCCGTGTGAGTACCCGATGCATCGGGGATGAGATTCGGGTTGAGATAGCCAACACGGGTGAGGCCATTCCCCCGGATATCCAATCCCGAATTTTCGATCCCTTCTTTACCACAAAGGCCCCGGATGAAGGCACCGGGCTTGGCTTGTCCATCAGCGCTTCAATCATACAGCAGCATGGTGGTCGCATTGAGTTGGAGAGCAATTCGGACTTGACCCGGTTTACCCTTTGCCTACCCATCAAGAACGGGCTTACTGCTTAAGCGCTATTCTTTGTCGAGCATGGATTTTATCACGGGCATGAGCCCGCTGATGACCCGGGCCATTCGCTGAAAGTCCAGTTTGTCGGCTGTGTCCGTGGGCTTGTGGTAGTGGGCGTAGCGGAAAAAGGCGGTGTCCGTGACCATGACCGCCGGGTAGCCCACCTGCCAGTAAGACCAATGGTCGGAAAAGCCGATGCCCGTACCCATGTCCGGCGAGGCCAATCCATCAGAGGGCAGCCGGCCTTGCTCGCGGAACCCCTCCACCAGATCGTGCACCAGTGCTCGTGAATCCAGATTGCCGACGAAGGCGATGAAGTTGCCGACCGAGGGATAGAAGTAACTGAAGGGTGGCGGGTAATGCTGTGAGTCCGCGTCGTCTGAGAAACAGCCCAGCATTTCGTAGACCACCACGGCTTCGATCTGCTCGTTTCTCAGTCGACTGGCCCTGGCGTTCACCAGGCTGCCCATGCGCTCGGTCTGGAAATAGGGCGGCTCTTCGTTGACGTAGGCCACCAATCTCAAAGAGCGATCATGCGCTTTGGCACCCAGCCTGCGTGCCGTCGCCAAGAGCCCGGCGATGGCCGAGGCGTTGTCATCGGCCCCGGGGGCTGTCGGTACGGTGTCGTAGTGGCCCCCGATGACGATCCAGCTATCCGGCAGGCGTGTGCCGGGCAACTCCGCCACCAGGTTGGCCACTTGATGACCATCGACCTCGTAAATCTCACGCTTGACCTGCCAGGCACCGGCCGCCTTTAACTCGCTTTCGATGTAGTCGGCGGTTTGGGCCAGGGTTTCGGGACCACGAGCCAGGCATCGCACGCCGATGGTTTCCGACAGATACCGCACGTCTTTTTCCAACTCGGCGGCAAGTTTTGTTTCGTCCGCGGTGGCTGGTGGCAAGGGGCCTTTGAGCGTGTCGCCCGGCATGCGGACGCAGACCAGATAGACCAAAAGCGTCAGCAGCACCAGCAAGGCAAAAATGCCGATGAGGGTGTAGCGCAATATGCGCAAGAGCGAAGAAAGGATGGATTTGAATTTGACCATCGCATGATGCAATCATGAGCTGTGGAGATGTTCAAGTTTGGATGAGGGGGTGGAGGATTCGATCGTTTGCGTAACATCCGTGTCACAGTTTTCCTGGTCTGCAGTCTTTGCTGGTTATCGGTTTTTGCCGAACCTGTTCAGGCGGGGAGCCCGCTCGCCAAGCGCTTGATTAAGGCTTTGGGCAATTCCTCGTCAAAGGTTCGGCTCAAGGCGGCCACCCGCATCGGGCAGAAGGGCCTGGATCAAGCCATTCCTCGCCTGCGCAAGATGGTGGATTCGGGCGAGGAGAAAGCCTCCGTTCGGGCGGCCTGTTTGCTCGCCCTGGCTCGACTCAAGGACCAGGACGCTCGCGGCCGAATGGGCTATCTCGTGGGTCACAAGAATGAACTCATCGCCCTGGCCGCGGAGAAGGGGCTCTTGCTTTTGGATAAGGCCCTGCCCGCGGAACCTGTCTACTTGATGGAATTGTCTCCCACCAAAGCACCCAAGGGCCTGGCTTCCGGCCTGGGCAAGCGCGTGGACCAGGCCATGGCCAAGCGGATCAAGAGCACGAACGGGGTGGTGGCGGGGGCGGGAGAGGACTCGGTGCTGAGCGATGAGGATTTGATCGAGCATTTGTCCAAGCGCAGACTCACCGGGCTTTTGCTCAAACCCGAGATCATGAGCCTGGACGAGCAAAACGAGCCGGGGCGTACGACCATCCTCGCCCAGGTGAAGGTTTTTAGTTTCAGCTTGCCGGGCAAACAAGCCATGCATGTGGCCATGGGCGGTTCCGATGCCTGGATCGGCGACGAGCGCATCTCTGAGCTAGAGCGACGGGACCTGCAGAAGGAAGTCTTGGGCAACGCCGCTGATTCGGCGCTGCTCGAATTGCTGCAAACCCTGGCCGACGAAGGCTTGTGAGGTCATGGTGGCGGACTCAGGTTTTCGCGATATGCCTCGGCACATTCGGGGATTCAAGGCACCACGCTGTCCAAGATGCTGGATGCTCATAGACTATTGCGTCTGTGCTTTGATGCCCCGTTTGTCCAATCGGGTGCCCGTGCAGCTCATCATGCAGTGGAAGGAATCGGGTCGTTCGTCCAACACGGGCCGACTGGTCAAGCAGGTTTTGGAGCAATGTGACATCCACCTCAGGGGCCGCCCCGGGCAGCCCTTTACGGGAGAGAGCTTATTGGGAGCAGGCCGGCAGGGATTGCTGCTTTATCCAGGCGATGGTGTGGAGATCCTGCAAGCCGACATGTTGGATGATCCGGACAAGATCGTGCTGGTGGTGCCCGACGGCACCTGGCGTTGGTCTCGTCGGCTTTGGTCCCATGAACCGGTTTTGCGGAAACTCCGCAGGGTGATGCTGCCGCCCGGCCCGCCCTCGATCTATCGGCTGCGTCGTGAGCGGGAGGCCGCCCATCTGTGCACCTACGAGGCGGTGGCTCGGGCCTTGGGGCTTGTAGAGGGACCCGAATTGGAAAACGCTATGATGGCGCCTTTTCCCGAGGTGGTGGAGCGCACGATGAAAGCCCGAGGCAGGCTCCGCAAGGACGGCAGTCCGGCTGGAAACGGGCTTGCAAACGACGATGGTCAGTGTGAAGGTGGCGGATGAGGACTTTTATGATCTTGAGCCGCTTCCTGTTGATCGCTTGCCTGGTTTCTTTGCCCCTCTTGTCGGCTTGTTCCGGTGACTTGGATGCGCCCAGCTGTGAGGGCGTGGATTGTTCGTTCCATGGTACCTGCTCAATGAATGGAGAAATCCCGTCCTGCATTTGCGATGAGGGTTACTCTGCGCAGGGTTTGATCTGTGTCGAGGAAGGCTCGGATCCATGTGACGTCGTCAATATTCGGGCGGAGCTCATGGTAACAGGCCGGACCTTGCTGGCGGGCATTACCCTGACGAGCAGCATGGATCTTGAGGTTCTGGCTTCCGACCCGACGGCTTACGACGGCGAATTCATGCAGGTTGAGGGTTGGGTGACCTCCATCTGCCCCATGGGCCGCAACAGCGCCATGCTTGAAAATGCCGAGGGTGGGTACGTCAAGGTGGCCGGTGATCACAACGCGGATCTGGTTGAGTTCATGGAAGAGGGGGACTACGCTATTTTCGAGGGAATCTATTCTCAGGGTGTTTGTCGGCGGGGGCCTCACTTGAATCATGGTGGCCACGGAGCGGTGGCAGGGCAGATCACCTGCGTGGGGCCTTGACTGGATTAGGGGTCGCAAAGCACGGCGCGAACGGGGGAGGCCTCGGTGCCGACCAGGCGCAGGGGCAGGCAGATGAGCCGGTAAGCGCCTGGCTTGACCTCGGCCAGGTTGAGCCCTTCGAGTATTAAAATGTCTGCCGCAAGCAGCTTGTTGTGCACGGGGAAACGGCCGTCTTTGCAATTTTCCACCGAGATGGCGTCGATGCCCACCAGCCCGAGTTTTTGCTTCACGCACCAGTCGGCGGCGCTTTCGTCCAACCCGACAAAGTTGGGATCGAAGCGCCCGGAAGTCGCTCGACCCGTCTTCGAATTTTCGGTCATCACGAGCAAGGCCTGCCCGGGCTGAACCAGGCAATCGACCAGGTTCTCGGCCCTCACCGGGCCGGGGCCGAATTTTTCGACCAGCAAGCAGTTGACGATGAAGCGCTCCGGACCATAGGCATCAAGGGTCTTGCCGCTCGGGATGAAGTGCGCCGGTGCATCCAGATGACTGCCGGCATGAGCACCCATGCTCAGATGACTCAATTCAGCCGGCGCGCCATCGGCCAAGGTCTGCACCCTTTTCACTTCGAAGGGCGGATCGCCGGGAAAGTCGATGTGTTCCACGCCGAGCCGGACCGAAATGTCGATGGGGTCTTTCATGGGGCCAGGCTATCACGAAAGGCGGGCCTTGACAGGGCTGTAAGTTAGGGGCTTGTTAGAGACATGAAAATTCTATTTTGTGGGTTGATTTCGATATTTGTTTTTGGCTGTGGGGGCGACTCCGGGCCGGACGCAGGGCAAGATGCGGGACAAGACGCGGGTCAAGATGCAGGTCAAGATGCGGGACAAGATGCGGGACAAGATGCGGGACAAGACGCGGGTCAAGATGCGGGTCAAGACGCGCAAGATGCGGGTCTGGACGCGGGCGGTGGGGACGAGATTCCCTGGCAGGGCCTTGCTCTTCACTTGCAGGCTTTTTCGGTTTCTTATGATGGGCCCGTGTCCGACCAGGGCGACATGTGGGTGGACCTGCGGGTGATGGACAGGGCGGGCATGCTGGCCTTGGGCGATTGGAGTCTGCATGCTTTGACCTACGAGTGGAGTGACCAGCTGCTTGCGGCCTCGGATTTGCCCTGGACGCCCGGTACGGGTCAGGTGATTCGCTGGCATGGGCCCGACTACCTGGGCCAAACCGACCAAAGCTTGACCGACAACCAGACGGATCGCTGGGACTACAAGATGCCCGAAGGGGTCGGACCCAACCTGCGCCATGGTGTGCTCTTGTTAAAAGACGGGCAGGGCGAGGTCTTGGATTTGGTGGCTTATGAAACGGATTTGAGCATGGG
>JAFCZJ010000147.1 GCA_019314375.1 Deltaproteobacteria bacterium
CAAGGCGCGGCCTGGGCCGGTCGCTTTGAGATCACCGCCACCCCGCCACCCAGCATCTCAAGCATCACCCCGCTCCGGGCGGCCGGTAACGATTTCACCGGTGGCGTGGTCACCCTGACCGTACAAGGCGGCCACTTCATCGACGGCGCCGTCATCACCCTCATCGACGAATGGGGCGCGGCCACGGACATCCCCACCACCTTCGTCAGCGAGGCAGAGCTCAACGGCTCCGGTTCCGGCATGGCTTTCGGCAACCAGCCCTACGCCGTACGCGTGACCAACCCGGATGAACAATGGGACGTCTACTATGTCTTTTCCTTGACCTCCTCGGCCGACGGCAAGCTGACGGCATGGGATGACGACAACCCCGAGAGCAACCTGTTGACGCCGCGGTACAAGCACGCGGCCACCCATGGCTTCGACATCTTCGGCTCGGGCTACGTCTACGTCGCCGGTGGCTACGACGCATCAGATACGCCACTCGATTCCGTGGAATACATGCAGGTGAGCGTCTTCGGCAACCCTGGCGTATGGAGAGAAAGCCTGCAATGGAATGGCACGACCCATGTGCCCAACACCCTGACCATCCCCAGAACAGCGGCCTCCATGGTGGGCATCGGCCCCTATCTCTATGTTGTGGGCGGCAGCCAAGACGGCATTTCTGGCGAACGAGGACTGGAAGTAGCCCGCATCCTCGGCATCACCACCGTGCCCTATCTGAGCCGCCGACCGGCCCCCGCCGAGGGCTCTTTGCCGGTGGGTTCCTGGTATTACCGGGTCTCGGCGGTCATGGCCAGCGGCGAGGGCCTGCCCAGCGCCGAGGCCGTCGCCTTAGACCAGGGCGGTGGCTTGACCATCCGCTGGGCACGTGTCGAAGGAGCCGAGAGCTACAACATCTACCGTTCGCTCGCCTCCGATGGACGCAGCCAGACCTCGCGTCTGCTGACCACCGGCGTGGTCGAAACCAGCTTCACGGATGACGGCATGGGCGCCCTGGCTCCTGCCCCGGGCAATTTGCGAGGCCGTGGCGCGGCCTCCGTGGGCAGCCTGGACGAGGGCCTTTGGTCCTACCGGGTATCCGCGGTCACAGCCAGCGGCGAAACGCTTGCTGGTTACCTCTTGACGGCCGAAGTCGCCGTCGGCGAGGACGCCATGGAGTTGAATTGGGACGAAGTGGCGGACGCGACGAGCTATAAAGTCTACCGTTCGCTGGCGACTGGCAACGGCGCGGATCAGCCCTTGACCTACTTGTTGACCGAGGGCTTGAACCAGACCGGCTTCATCGACGACGGCAGCTTAGCGCCCGACGAAAATCAAGTCGCGCCCGACGGCATCCTGCCCCTGCCTCCCGGCAGTCTGACCCGCTGGGCTCAGGTGGTGGATGCGGATGGCCAGGCCGTGCTCATGAACGAAGCCCGTATGGGCCTCCGGGCCGTCATCGTCTCACTGACCGATCTCAGCGACGAAGAAAACCCTGAGCGTCATACCTTCCTTTATGCTGCCGGCGGAGAAACCGCCGTGGGCGGCACCGTGCTTTCCGACATCGAACGGGCTGAAATCCTGCTGCTCAACGGCACCATGGACGCTTTTGTGGACGCCGGTGCGGATTTCTCCGTGGCACGCAGCTACTACGCTCTCATGTCCAGCCAGGGTCGCAGTGAAAACCCCATGCCGGGCGACGACCCGCCCCAACCCTGCGGCGACGTGGACGGTGACGGCTTCGCCGATTACACCTGCGGCGGCACTGATTGTGATGATTCGGATCCCACCATCTATCCGGGCGCCGATGAGGTCTGCGGCGACGGCATCGACCAGGACTGCGACGGAGAAGACCTGCCTTGCGGCTGCACCACCGACGCCGACAACGATGGTTACATCTCCGAATTCGATTGCGGCGGCACGGACTGCGACGACACGGACCCCAATGTAAATCCTGGGGCCGATGAAATCTGCGGCGACGGCATCGATCAGGACTGTGACGGCATCGATCCGGACTGCGAATGCGTGACAGACGCCGATGGTGACGGCTACATCTCGGTCGAATGCGAAGGCGGCACCGACTGCGACGATTCGGATGCCAGCGTTCATCCTGGTGCCGAAGACATCTGTGAAGACGGCATCGATCAAAACTGCGATGGCATCGACCCCAGTTGTATCTGCAACACCGATGCCGACGGCGACGGCTACATTTCCACCGACTGCCCCGGCGGCACCGACTGCGACGACACGGACCCCACGGTGCATCCGGGAGCCTACGACTGGTGCGGCGACGGTATCGACCAGGACTGCAACGGTTGGGATCCCACCTGCCGTGGTGGTTCCGGCACCCGGGCCTCCGATCCGGCCATCTTCCTGGTGGCGACCAAGGGCATGAGCACCAATGACGGCACACAGACGACGGACGTCTGCACCATCAGTGACGAAGCCGGCACCTTCGGCGATCTGAACACCTGGACCATCAACGCCGACCGCCCGAGTGATTTCTGGGGCCACGAAGGTCTCTTGTACTTCGACTACGTGTTCAACTTCGCCGGCACGAGTCAGGCCAGCAATCGAGCCAAGAGCCAAACCGAGCGCTACGACTTCATACCCGCCGCGACCGATCCGGCCCTCGTGGTGGACAACTACCAGTCCTCCGCAGCCACGGTGACCTTCGCTCGAGCGTATTTCTCGATCACCCGCATCTTCTCCTCCCTGATCGCCATCGGCGGTCTGGATGAAGACGAGGTCCTGGGGAACATCGAGACCATCAGGCAATAAGACAGTGCTTCCAGCGAGAGAATCCCCCACCCCGATGTGCCCAGGCCCTCAGGCTCCAGGAAAAGGCGTCATCCCCAGGGGCTTCTGCTGGGGATCCAGGTTTTGACTTTGGATTTGAATGATCGAACACAAAGCATGGATTCCCGACAGAAGCCCTCGGGAATGACGGGGTTGCTTGCAAAGCCCCACTCTCTCGCCTTGATTCCCTTCCAAAAATCCGCTAGCGTCAACTGCTGAAGACACCTGATATCGGAGGAGCAAATGTGCAGAATGCTCGGTCTGATTTGCAACGACGCAGACCTCCTTGGTTGCGCTATTCACGAAGTTCGCGCAGCACTCAGCGTCGATACTGAAGAACTCCACGATGGCGTGGGGGTCGGTTACTACTCAAATGACGATCCCTTGCTGCGCAAGCGGCCGGCCGACAAACTCAGCGCGCTGGATCCCGATGCCCTGGTGGACGGCATCCGCTCTCGGACCCTGCTTCTGCATACCCGCCGAGCCACAGTGGGCGCATGGAAGGATGTCAATACCCATCCTTTTCGCTTTCGACGCTGGCTTTTCGCCAGTGTGGGCCACCTGCACGGTTTGGGCGAAAATCGAGAAAGCCTCCAAGCCGAACTGCCGCCTTTTCTCTCCCGGGGCATCCGAGGAGAAACCGACAGCGAATTGGCCTTTCACCTGCTGCTGGATTCCATGTTCAAAGAAGGATCCATCAACGATCTGTCTCTTCCGGTGGAAAGCCTGGCCGCCAATCTGCGCGGCTTAACGAAGCGAATCGATGAAATCGCAGCGCAAACACAGCATGAAAAGCCCAGCTACGCCATCCTGGTGACCAATGGCCAGATCATGGCCGCGGCCAATCGAGGAGTGACCATGCACTATTCTCATCGGGAAGGCATCCAGCAATGCGTCCACGGCGAGATGAAAGACGACATCTTGGAGAGTCACCGGCGATTCAAGGGCGTCATGCTGGGGGCGGACATGGTGGACCCGGGTCATCAGTGGCGAGAAGTCGCCGCAGGCAGTCTACTGACCATCAACCAGGACCTCGAACTGAAAGTTGAAGGTCTATGAAAGACCTGAAATCATCTGATGGACCCGAAGTTCGTAGTGTGCTCGTCATCGACGACAGCCCCACCATTCACAAGGTCGTCGGACACACTTTGCGCAAACAGGGCCTTGAGGTCGTGCACGTGCAAGACGGAGCCAGTGGCATCGCCAAAGCCAAGGAGATCAAGCCCACGCTTATCCTCTTGGACTTTCTGATGCCTGGGATGAACGGCTATCAGGTCAGCAAGGAATTGGGACAGTTGGATGAATTGGAGCGCATTCCCATCGTGCTCATGTCGGCCAAGGGCGAGATGATGGGCGAAAAACTCGTGCGCAGCATGGGTATTGTGGACTTCATCACAAAGCCCTTCTCCCCTGATGCCCTGGCGGCCGTGGTGCAACACGCCATCGACAAGTATGTGGATGGTTCCTTGGAGTTTGACGTTGAAGTGCAGCCCTTGCTCGAGGTGGGCGAACGCAGACCAGATGACGAGCCGACAAACCAAGATCTCTCCGACCCCCGCGGTCGCGTTGCCCTCAGGGGCAATCTGGGTATGATCCCAGCGGCTGAGACCTTTCAGTTGCTTAAGTTCCAGGCCCACACCGGTATCCTGCACATCGCCCGCGGCAAGGCCCATCTCGAGGTCTTCCTGCGTGAGGGTTCCATCATTTTCGCCCGCGCCGCCAACGTGGAAGCCGAATTTCTGTTGGGCAGATTCCTGGTTGAGTCGAAGGCCATCTCAGCCCACGACCTGGAGGTTTTCTTAGACAACCGCCGGGGCACGAGCAAATTGCTGGGCGAACAACTGGTCAAGCTCGGCCACATCACTCAATCCGAACTAAAAGATGCGCTGGGCCGCCAAACCGAAGAACTGATGTACGAAGCCTTGCGCTGGGGTGAGGGTGAGTTCGCTTTCTATGTCACCGAAAATCTGCCTGTGCTGGCCCGCGAAGCTGGCCTCGTGCTTAGCGTGGACCAAATATTGATGGAGGGATTCCGCCGGGTCGATGAATGGGGAATGATCGAACGCGAGATTCGCGACTTCGACATGGTGCTGGCCCGCAGCCAGGATGCCACGGGTGTCATCAAGCAGGTTGAGCTGACACCTGATGAGGATCGCATCCTGAGCCTTGTCGACGGCAAGCGGAGCATCAAGGACCTGGTTCGGGAGAGCCGTCGCGGTTCCTTCGACGTGTGTATGCTCTTGTTCCGTTTGCTGTCCAGTCGAATCATCCGCAAACGGTCTGGACGGGAAGGGTCGGAGAACCCTTCGTGATCCTACTGGTGACGCAACGGCCTGCCCCCCCTGGAGAAATCGTCACCTTGCGAGCCGAAGGGGTCGATACGGTCCTCGAAGCGCTGAAGGCGCAACCTTACGAACGAATCGTGGTGGATGGACTGGACGCCGGCATCAACCCCTTTGATCTGGCGCGCCGCTTAAGAGAATACGATGCACCACCCTTGGTCTTGGCCGGCGAGTTGCGAGATGATCAGCGATTCTGGGCCGAACGCAATGGCTGCCATCGGGCCAATGATTTGGATGAAGCGCTGAGTCTGGAGATATAACATGAGCGACCCAACGACCGAAGGCACACCCGTCGATGCCAGCACCGCCGAGCCCAGGACGCGCCCCGGCACACAGGGCCTCTCGACCAAAAGTTTCCTTGTCCTGGCCTTGGTCGCGCTCCTGCCCCTGCTCGCTCTGCCATTTGCTCTCTGGCCCCTTGTGACCGAAGCCAGACTTCTCCCCGCCAAGGTAAGTGAGGAGCTCAAGCGAATCGAAGAAGCCGAAAGCCAACTGGTCCATCAACTCGTGGAAGCTCGCAAAGAAACCAAGCACATGGGCCTGGAGCTTAACAAGACACGACGCGCGCTTCGGGTGCAGACCGAGCTCAAGGAGCTAATCAACCGCTTGGCCCCACTGGCCAATACCGAGCGCAGCGATGAAGAGATCCTGAGAGACAAGGGGATCTCGGCCGCTTTAAAGTCTGAACAGGATAGTTTCACCGAGGTCTTGCTGATTCGGGTCGATCCGCCCACTGCCTTGCTGGCGCGTTCTGGGAAAAAAGGCGGCAAGCTATCCAAGATACGCCCCGAACTTGCCCGACTCTTCGATGCGGGGAAATCGCCTGCACCGCCGGAACGGGCTGGTTGGCTTTGGCGCCCCCTGGCTGACGGGGCCTTGCACTTGGCCGTCAAGCTCCCAGATATCATCCCGGACACACAGCCAATAAAATCCATCCCCCGCATGGAGACAAAGAGAGCCTTGGTGGCCGTCAAGAGTTTTCACCCGGTAATGGCCATCACGATTCGCTCCTTGCTTATCGCCCTGCCCCTCTTTGGCCTGCTGCTGGCCGGGTTGGCCCTCTGGTGGTGGCGCAGCCGTTTCTTGCGGCCGGCCCGCATCCTTGGACTAGCCGCCCGCGAAATGCTGACCTCACCAAAAAGCGTTGATCCGGCAAACTGGCCCAAGCAAGATGCCTTGGCCGATCTGGCGGCCAGCCTGGAACGCTTGCTGCAGCGCATGCAACGCCTCGAGCAAATGGACAAAGAAAAAGTCATGTTGGCCGACGAGAGTCTTGCGCTCAAGGTACTGCTGGAGCGAGCAGCCGAAGGCCATCTCGAAACCCACGCCGAATCCGACCCGGGTCCGCTACAGGAAGTGAACCAGGCTTTCAACCGCATGCTGGATCGTTGGACCGAGCGAGCCGCAGGTCTGATTCGTCAAGCAGATGGCCTGGGCAAATCCGCCAATCAAATGGCCAACCTGATTGGTGAACTTGGCCCGATGCCGGAAGCCACAAAGCATGTTCAATCCACTGCCGAGGGCCTGGCTGAATTGCTGGGCACCCAGGGCCTGGCCTTATGTCGCGAAGCAGATGCCCTGCTCACCGCCCTGGATGCAGCATCAACAGCAGAAAACTTGGGCCAGGGCGAATCTGGTTTTGAGTCCGCCCTGGCCGGATTCGCCCTGATGGCGGACCGCATCGCAGAGGCCACCTCCTGTCTTGACCAGGTCAATAGACTCAGGCAAAGCACAGAAGTCCTTGCCACCAACCTGGCCATCAGCGCCGAAGCCGACAGCCCGGAACAGTTGGACAAGATGGTCGAGGACGCCCGCGGCTTGGCCCGCGAGGCGATAGAGCTTAACGAGCATTTGGGCGAATCCTTGCGCCAGATCGAGAAATCAACCAAGAGGCTTGGGGTGGAATTCCAACTGGCAGGCGAACAAGAACAAAAACTGCGCAAGGTCATCAACGATCGGAACAAGGTGGGTGGACGTTCAGCAGCCTTGCGCCAACGGCTTGAAGTCGTCCAACCAGGGCTGAGCAGCCTGGCTTCAGACCTGCGGCGAGTCAACAGCCGCCTGGAAGAACTTGAACGAGAACAATTCCAAAAATCAAACACGGTAAAAGCCGTGGCCCAGGGGGCCGAGAGTCTGGCCGAGGGGGCCTCCGGGCTGGCTGATGAGTTGCTGATATTCAACGCCGGGCGCCCGGTCCCGGCGGCCGTTACCCAGGCCTTGGCCAGGCAAAAAACAGCACTGACTCGATCCATCGACCAACTACAACAACTGGCCCGAGCGGAAGGCATAGAGGAACTGAGCCCGGAGGCAAGCGCCATCCTGGAAGACATCCAGCGGACAGCCAGCGAAGCACGAAAACGGATTCAGGCATCCGAGTCCCCGAGCCGAGAGGCCTGATCCATGTCCCTCGCCCGTGGCATTCATCACGAAGTGCTGCTGGCTCTGGCCGAAGAAATTCGCCAGACCCTGGTTTGGCTAAGTCTGGAAGACGAAACGCCGGACTTAGACAGCGTACGCTTTCGACTGCGCACCTTACGCGAAGCCGCCACCGTTGCGGGACTGAGGTCAGTCGAATCGGTTTTGGCCGAATCCGAGGATCTGCTCGGAAGCAACAACCTGAACAACTTAGGCCCAGCTCCTTTGGAAGAAGTGCTGGGCCAGCTTTCACGCCTCATCGTTGAATTGGCCGAGCCGGCTGAACAGACCGAAATGAATTGGGTAGCAAGCCTGGGCCAGGTCGAACAAGGCATCGTGAACCTGAGTCATCGGATCGATGACGGTCGCCGCCGATTGGGCAACCTCAAGATGCCACACTCAGATGCGACATCTCTCGTTCTGGATCGGGCGCTTCGGGACCAGGCCGGCGAAATGCGCACATGGCGACGGAATTTGCAGTCGATGGCTGCCGACCTGCGACTGGCCTCTCGTGAGTTACTACGCGAGATATCCTTGGTGCATCAGGTGCCGCTTGCACCGACTATGATGCGTCTGAGGGAACGCATCCGTCGGTGGGGACGAGAGCACGGCAAACCGGTGACGCTGCAGTATAGCTGCGGCAAACTGGAGGTGGGCACACGTCAATTCGATGCCCTGTGTCAGGTTTTGGAGTCCTTGCTTCTGCAAAGCCTCGAACAAAGCGCCGAAACCCCTGAGACGCGTCGCCAACAAGGCAAAGCAACGGTCGCCAACCTGCGCGTGGAAGCCATAGAAGAAAATCATCTGCTCGTTTTTCGAATCGAGAATGATGGGCAGACAAGCAACGCGGGACCCAAGCTGACGACGGAGACCCTCCAGGCATTGAACGACTTACGCGCTCGACTGTGGCACTTAGACGGCAATCGCCTCCTGCTGAAAATGCCTGTTTGGATAGGCAGTTTCGAGGCCTTGCCCGTCGCCACCGAACTTGGTTTGCTCTGGATCCCTCTGTTTGCGGTTGAACGCATTTTGGGCCCGGATGATCAGGTTGAGGCTGAGCCCATCATCTTGGAGCGGCGCGAGGCAAGCGAGCCTTTCGATAGCCAGGGTGCGGCCTTGCTATGCCGACTGGGCCCATGGCGCGGGGTGCTGCATGCCAAACCCCAAGGCCAGGCCAACCGCATCGTACCGCAACCCGCCGCGACCGGCGATCCCACTTGGGTCTTGGGGAGGACCGCCGACGAGGAACCCATCTTCCATCCCCTGGCTTTCGTTGACGGTCCGAAGGAGCATACGAGCATTTTTCCTTGAAACTATATAAACTTGCGAAGCAGTGCTCGGCGCTATAGCTTGGGGAAATGCTACAATCGTGCCCACAGGGAAACAACATGACCAAAAACTCACCTCAAAGATCAAGATCATGCCCGGCAATGAAGACGGCTCTGATTGCTTGGATCATCCTGATGTGGACCGCGCCTGGCGCTTGGGCCGACCAGGACCGGGTGGCATGGATGGCCAAGCGCCTGGTCGAGCATCAAGACATCAGCGACTATGAATTGGCGCTCAAGCGTTTTGTGAACATTTCGGATCCACGGGTTTTGCCGGCCCTGTTGAAACTGGCTGATGGAGATCAAGGCGAGGCCAGGGCCGAGGCGGCAGGCGTCTTGTGGCATTACAACAACAAGGAAGTCCGAGAAAAGCTGGTCGAACTGACCTCGGACCCGCTTCCAACAGTCCGCCTCGAAGCCGCCAAGAGCTTGGGACTGATGAACTATTCAGCATCTTTGAAAATCATCGTCGATGAATTGGATCACAAAGAAGAAGGCATTCGGAAACGCGCTTGGCGTGCCCTTGGAGAAACCAAAAAGGAAGCGGCCGCCAAACACTGGGCCCAGGTCACAAAAAAGGCCCGATCATCCTTGGACAAAGTTTGGCAGGCCTACGCCGGCCGAAAACTAGGCCTGGAGCCAACCGACAATCTGGCCAAACTGCGAACCATCATCTTGGCCATTCCCAAGAAAGCAAGGTTACTTAAGAAAACCGATCCAGACCAAGACGATCTCCGCCGGGCCATGGGCCTGGCTCAAAACGGCCTGGCGCTCAGGCTGGAAGCAGCGGAAGCCCTGAGTCGACTGGGCGACGAGGCTTCCCTGGCAGTGCTGGTGGAGGCCACGGGAGACAGGGCCTCCTTCTCTCACTCCAAGGGTGCTTTGGCCTTATTGCGCCGCCATGGGGATGAAGCCGCGGTGGCATGTGCCAAGGGCTTGAATCACGATCAGGTCCTGGTTCGCCTGGGAGCAGCCCAGACCGCAGCTCGACTGAAGATCAAACATGACGCCTCCCGACACGTGCTGGCTCAAGCGCTGGCTGAAGCCACGCGGGGCGACTCCCGCCTGGTCCGTCAAGCCGCCATGCGGACCATTGCCATACAGAAAATGAAAGACCAATCGGAAGCTCTCCGGAATGCATTGAGTCATTCAGACGAGCACACCCGTATGACGGCCGCCAACACCCTGGGGCAGTTGGGTCAAACACACATCGTCAAACAGTTACTCAAGCGCCTGGGCACCGAAAACAGCCGCGTGGCCCGCCGGGGTCTCTATCAGGGATTGACGATGCTGCGTGCCCCAGGCATGGTCCGACCCCTCTTCCACCAGCTCAAACTACTTTTCCGCGAGAGCCGTCAAAACAGCCGGGCCTTGCCTGAGATGGACTTATGCATCAAAGCGCTGGCCTCTACCGGAGAACCAGCTGCTCAACGAATGCTCAAGTTACTAAAAAAATCCAAGGATAAAAAACGCGACTTGCTTCTTGAAGTTCTGGCCCACACCGGTTGCGAAAGCGCTCTGCGCTTTTTCTTAGACAGCCTGCGCGATGCCCCCCCCGTTCCGGATGGGCCGGCGGTGCGTTTTTTCGACAGCCTGGGCAGCAGCTACACGCCCCGGCTCGAGGCCTTGATTCGCTCCGAATCGGCCATGTGGATTCGGGTCATCCTGGCCAGGGCCTTGTACCGACTTGGCAAGCGTTCTTATGGTCGTGGCATCCTCTGGGGCCTTCAGACTGATGATCCTTACATCAACAAATTGGCGGCTGCCCAGACTTGGCAGCTTAAAATCTCCTCCGGCATTCGACCTCTGATTGGTCTATTGGAAGCTGACGACTCCCGCACCGCTTGGTTTGCCGCCCGGGCTTTGCTGAGTTACGATTCGGCACGGGCCACCAATGCCTTGTTGCGAGGGATCGGATCTCGTTCCTTGAGACGCCGAACCAAGCTCCCCCTCATGGCGTTTTGGGAAGGCGCAAGCTCAGCCAAACGGCCCTATGCCAAGGAAGTAGACGGAGAACGAGTCTGGGTCCTGTTCGCCGAAGATCGCCTGGGCAACCCCATGGACTTGTTCCTGACCTGGTCGGAAGACGGTCGAACTTGGCGCGAACCCGTTTTCACAGGCCTGACCAGTTTCTCCGATCCGGACAGCCAGGTCCCCCCGCCGACCTTCTCCTTGAAAGTTGAAGGCCGAAAGCTCACCATTGCTTTGACCCGTACTTTTGCGCGCTCAGCCAACCCGCAAAACCCAAAATTCAAAACCTTGCAACGCTTGCACAAGTACAAATTGGAGGACCTTTTTCTCGATCGGGACAAGGACGGCATGACGAACCTGGAAGAGAAGGCTCTTTGGACCCGGGTTGATCGCAAAGACACGGATGGAGACGACCTGAACGACGGCAGAGACGCCAACCCCATGGCCCGACCACCCCGCCTGGATCGCAACAAAGAGGTACTCCAGGTGCTGGCCTTCAGTACGGCCGCCATGATCAAACAAGCACTGCCGAAAGACGCCCGGCGGCTGGTGGTCATCCAGGTTCAAGGACGTCGGGTCCCCGAATTGGCCACTTTCCCGGGTCTGGTCCTTCACTTGAGCAAAAAACAAGCCGACGAGATGTGGAAAAACACGGGGGCAAGCTATCCCCGCGTGAGCTTCGGTGCCACGAACATCGAGGCGGACGAACAGCGCGGAAGCCAAGAGATGTTCATCGAACTCGATCCGGCCAACCGCACTGAAATCGAGGTTCGCTTCGCCCGACGCGGTGACGTCTGGACCGTGATTGGCTATCGTGAGTTGGATTAAGTGAAGACACTTCTCGTAGTCAACCCCCACAGTGCCAATTGTTCCACGGGGCGGGACTGGCCCAAGATACGCGAGGGCATAATCCAAAACATCGGCGAGTTCGACGAGGCCTTTACCCAGGCTCCCGACGACGCAACCCAAATCGTGCGGGCGGCCCTGCAATCGGGCACCGAACGCATCATCTGCGTTGGGGGTGACGGGACCAGCAACGAAATAGTCAACGGCTTCTTCTCAAACGGTCAACCCATCAACCCAGATGCCTGCCTGGGACTGGTGCCGCGGGGCACCGGCGGTGATTTGCGAAAAACCTTTGGCCTCGGCAAAAAACCAGGCGAGTATCTGCCCGTCTTGGCAGCCGGCAAAACCCAGAAGGTGGATGTGGGCCATACCCGCTTCGTCAATGCCGAGGGTCAAGCCCAAGAACGTATGTTCATCAACATCACCAGTTTCGGCATCGGGGGCCTGGTAGACCTTCTGGTCAATCGGACCACCAAGGCCCTGGGCGGCAAGGCCTCTTTTTTCATGGGCACGGCCCGCGCCATCATCCGCTATCGCAACCAGACCATCCGCTTGAAAGTCGACGATCATTTCGACGAAGAAATCCGCATCAACAACGTAGCCGTGGCCAACGGGCAATACCACGGCGGCGGCATGTGGGTTGCGCCCATGGCCGAGATCGACGATGGCCTTTTTGATGTCGTCATCTTTGGCGATTTGAGCAAATGGGAATTCATCACCAAGGGCACCCGCGTATACAAAGGAACCCACCTTGATCTGGCCAAGGTCCGTGCCCTGCGGGGCAAACGCATTGAAGCCACCAGCGACGAAGAAGTACTCATCGACATGGACGGCGAACAACCCGGCCGCCTGCCCATCACCCTAGAAGTCATGCCCAAGGCCATCAAACTCATCGTCCCATGAAAGCCACCAAGGGGGAGACCCAATGAAAAAACAGAATCGACGCGGCAAGCAAAACTTGCTGATTCTGCTGGCCGGGATCGCTTGCTTTTGTTGGGCCTGCGGCACCACAAACAACTTCTCAGGCACGGTGGAACTGCCGGAAGATGTGCAGCCGGCCCCCAACACGCGCCTGCACGTGGCAGCCTTTCTGGACTCCGAAATGGACGAGGACGATCTGCCCACGGCACAAGCCTCCTACCACATGCACCTGGTGGAAGACTCACCGGATTTCCCCTACTTCTTTTCCGAGATCACCAAGCACAACACGGGCGCCCCTTTTGCTTTCATCGCCTGGCTGGAAGAAGACCCTGAAGCCTGCCTTGAAGAAAACTGTCCCGAAATTTATCCGGTCAAAGGAGATGCCTTCGGGGTACATCGTGCAGTGAATTCAGTCAACTACGGCTACCACGGGGACATCCTCATCGACCGCGTCGTCCCATAAGCAATCCGCACGCTGGGCTCAAAATCGACGTTGCTGCAAAAACAGGTCTGTCATATATGGACCCGCTCCCTTCGCAAGGGGAAAATGACCTGGTTGACAAAAAAGTGGTAGCAGTCATATATCCGGCCTCTTTGGTGAAATGACTTAC
>JAFCZJ010000148.1 GCA_019314375.1 Deltaproteobacteria bacterium
GTCTTCAACGCGGTCTGCGGCACCAAGATGACCATGGACGACTACCTGACCATCGGCGCCCGCACCTGGCTAATAAAAAGAGCCCTGATCAACATGATGGGCATCACCGCCAAAGACGACCGCCTACCCGCCAAGGTGCTCATACCCCTAGAAGAAGGCGGCGCCGCCGGCTCAGTCCCCGATCAAGAAAAACTCCGCAAAGAATACTACCAAGCCCGAGGCCTAAACGACCAAGGCTGGCCCACAAAAGAAACATTAGAAGCAGCCGGCCTAAAAGACGTCGCCGACCGCCTACACCAGGGGTCAGCCATCTCTGATTCGCCTACAGGATAAGACTTGCCCCCCTCGTGTAACACAGTTACATTCAATCCATGACGGTGCGACAGCGAAAGAAGATCCAGAAACGTTTTGTCTATTCGGGCTTCGGATTCCCGGTTGTCTTCCTTAACGTGTCGATGGGGAAAGTTCGAGGCGCTTGGACTCCTCTTGTGGATTACAACAAGCTGCAAAAAGACCTAATCAAGGGCTTGGCCCACAAGCCGGTTCGGCTGACCGGATACGAAATACACTTTATTCGAAGTTATTTCGAAATGACCCTGGCCGAGTTCGGTGACAGGTTTTCTGTCAGTCATCCTGCTGTCATCAAGTGGGAAAATGCAGGCGATGAGGCCACCGCCATGAGATGGGCGGTGGAGAAGGACATCCGACTCTTTATTCTGGATCGCCTCTCCCTCAGGCCAACGGCCATCGGCAAATTGTATCGTGAGCTGAGGGAGGAGGCCAAAAGGGGCTCCAAACCCATCGAGTTGAACCTCGCGGCCTGAAGTGGTGACCCCCGGCATCGAGAGGATGAAATGCCTGATTTGAGCCTTGCTGACTATTTGGCCGAAGAATGGAAACCTGCTTTGGGTTGTACCGAGCCAGCGTCCATCGCCTATGCTGCTTCCAGCGCGGCGAAACATTTGTCGGGTGAGATAAAGCGGGTGACCTTGCGTTGCGATCCGCGCATTTACAAAAACTGTTACGCCGTGGGCATTCCCCACTCGGGTCACAAGATGGGTATCCGCTGGGCCTTGGCCATTGGGGCCTTGCTACCCGACCCCTCTGCCCAGTTGGAGTGCTTCGAGCAGACCGACCAGGCCATTTTGGACAAGGCAGCCAAACTTATCGAAGACGGTGCCCTGAAAATCCAAGTACGGCCCGAATGCGAAGAGTTGTTCATCGAGTGCAAGCTCACCAACTCTCTGGGTCATGTCGCGCAAGCCCGCATCCAACGCGAACACACCCGCCTGACCTTCCTTGCGGTGGATGAAAAGATCATCGCAGAGGAAAAGTTGGACGAGGGGGTCGACCATCGATCCATGCGGGCCGACTTGGCCTGTCTCGGTTTTGCCGACTTGGCCAAAATGGCGCGTGCTGCGAGCGAGCAAGACAGGGCCCTGTTGCGCGAGGGCATGGACATCAACCTGGCTATCGCCCAACACGGCTTGGGATTGTTTCCGAAACGCTTCGTCGACATGGACGGAGAAGACTCCATGACCCGCATCAGCCGTCGGGTATGCGCCGGCGTGTACGCCCGCATGTGCGGAGAAGATTTCGTGGTCATGAGCCTGGCGGGCTCGGGCAACAAGGGCATCACCTGCTCCGTGCCCTTGGCCTTGTTCGGCAAGGAAGAAGGCCTCGACCCCAAACGAGTCGAAGAAGCCCTGGCCCTGGCCTGCCTAGTTACCTCGGCCACCACCCATCATCTGGGCACTTTGTCAGCCGTCTGCGGCTGCTCCAACGCCGCGGGCATCGGCCTGAGCGCGGGCTTGGTCCTCTTAGAAGGCGGCGACGAGGCCGCCATCAGTCGGGCGGTCAACAACATGGTGGGCAACGTGACGGGCATGATCTGTGATGGTGCCAAAATCGGCTGCGCACTGAAGACCATGACCGCGGTGGACTCAGCCTTCCGTGCCACCTCCTTGGCCATGAGCGGCATCGGCATCCCGGTGTCCGACGGCATCGTGGGCACCGACGGCCAAGAGTCCCTGGCCAACATGGGCCGCATGGCCACCGTCGGCATGGCCTCGGCGGACGCAGAAATCCTGGCCATCATGCAAGAAAAACTGGACCGCGACGGCAGCTAGCGATGTAGAACGAATCCGGGTTAGGATGGATTATGAAACAAACAAACACAGGTCTGTGGCTGGCCTTGCTGGCCCTCGGTTTGATCCCTTGGGCCTGCGGCTTCGATCCCTACCCGGACCTGGAGGGTTTCGAAGCTTGTGCAGATGGCGGAGGTTGCGCGGTTGATACCTGTACCTGCATCGAACGGTGGGGGGGTCTGTGCGCCGAATGATCCCACGGCTGATCCCGAGTCCTGCTATCCCGTCGAACCGGCCTGCGATAAAGACAGCGATTGCGCAACCGGAAATACTTGCGAAGTGGTGAGTTGCCTGCCCGATCACAGCTGCCAGCGAGATCAACTGCCAGACGGCATCCCTTGCACCGTCCTGCTGCCCATCGTTGACTGCCCTCACTATTGCTTCGAAGGACAATGTCTGCCACCGGATTGGGTGATCGATGGACAAACCTATCCCATTGGCGATCCGAATCTGAGGCTCTTCTTCACCTTCGACCACGATGATGCGGTGGGCGACGCCAACGGGGTCAAAGACGAGTCGGGCAACGGCAACCATGGCACGCTGACTTCGGGGTCTTACGTCCCCGGCCTTGACGACCTGGCCGCCGCCCTGGACGGAACCTCCGGGATCTTCGTCCAAACGAGCCCCAGTCTGGAGAATCCAGACGGCTTGACGCTGGAGGCCTGGATCTGGCCCAACAGCTTGCCCGCCGAAGCGACACGCGCGGGCATCATCGACAAGAGCGGCCAATACGGCCTGTTCCTGTACGCGGGCGGGGAACTGCGCTGCCTGGCCGGCGACATCCTCGTGATCGGTGATTCGGTTGAAATCGATCGATGGACCCATGTCGCCTGCGCAATCGATCCCGTTCTGAATACAGCCGCCATTTACATCGATGGCGTCGAGGTGGCCGGCAGCACTGAAGATATGGTCCTGCTCAGCACCACCAGCGATGTGGCCGTGGGCGCAAACAATCCCAGTGGTGAGTATTTCGATGGGGACTTAGACAGCGTACGCATCTGGAATCGGGCTTTGAGTTCTTCGGATATGTGCTGGACAACCAAACGCTGAGCTGACCGGCCACTGCCTATGCCGCAGTGCGGCATGAATTCAAACACTTGGGTTGACAGACAGCCCGGGCTAGTGTTTCTTGAGGTGGCTAGATTTTGTCAATTGAGTCAAGTTTGCAAACAGATGGCACCAGGTAGAAACACTTGTGCCGTGTCGCAAAGCGACATGGCGCTCGGGATTAGGATTCGCCTTGGAGGAAATTTGATGACCCATACGAGCTTGCTTGAGGCCTTCGAGGCGCTGGACGAACGACGACACCTCGACGCTGGAAGCCTTGACGAATCGGAACACTTCCGCTGGTCTTGCCTCCGCAGCGAACTGGAACAAAGCCTGTTTCAGGCAAGCCAGGAGGTCGGTGCCAATCGACGACAATCTCTGCGCACGCCCGTATGCATGGCCGTGCGCTATTGGACCGCGGAAGAACTCTGTGATCGCAGCATCAACACCTTGAGCGAGGGCGGCCTCTTCGTGGCCACCGACAAGACCCTACCACTCGGCACGAGGATGGAATTGGACATCGAGTTGGTGAAGGAGGAGCACCGCTTGAAGTTGACAGGCGAGGTTGTCTCCATCGTGCAAAGCGAAAGCCCGGAGCAACGAGGCATGGGCATCAAGTTCGTGGACCTGCCGTACGAAGACCGTTTTTTCCTGCACCACCTGGTGCGCGACGTCGTGCGACAGCGCTTGAGCGAGCGGCGGGGGTCCGCTCGCCTCTCGGCCCTGCTGCCGGTCCACTTCGTTTTCAGCGATGGTTTCGTCGAAATGCGCAGCCAAGACCTGAGTCCAGGCGGCCTCTTCGTGCCCACCGACCTTCCCTTCGAGTTGGACGAAGAGGTCACCTTGCGCATCGAACTGCCCTTGGAACAGCAACCCACCCTTCACCTGAGGGCACGGGCCCGGCATATCGATCGCGACCCGCGCAGCGGCTTGGTCAGGGGCATCGGCTTCGAATTCGTGGAGCCAGAGCTCGACGCCCTGGAGGCCATACAAGAATACATGGTGGCCTGCGCGGCCGGCACGGAAGACCGATTGCTGCCTGGCAGCCCCATGGCTCGCGGAACCGCCAGACGACATCATGCGCGCCTGCTGCATCGCATGCCGGTTCACTATTCTTTCGACGCCGAAAAGCCCATGGTGAGGGGCTCCATCGAAGACTTGTCCGCGGGCGGCACATTCCTGCATACCATCGAATCCTTGAAACCTGGACAGGCCGTCCGAGTGGAGATCGACGATCCCACCGGCGGCAGTCCTCTGCACCTGCACGCCAAGGTCGTGCGCATCTGTCCAGCACGACCGGACAACAGGGGCGCTATCTCCGGCGCGGGTTTACGCTTCGTCGGCTTAGAACCAATTCGTCAAGCCCGGCTGCTCGAGTTGCTGCGCCAAGTAGCCCTGGAGCGACCCCCCAGTTGATCTGCTTTCCGACGGCATTGGGATCAGCGAGTTTGACACCGTGACAGCAAAAGCCAAACGCATCGTCGAGCTCGAAGGGCTCATCATCCATCACAAGCAACTGTACTACCGCGGCCAGGCCGATATCTCCGATGAAGCCTATGACTCATTGGAAGACGAATTGCGCGCTTCTGACCCGGACAGCTATGCCCTGCAACGGGTTGGCTTTGAAGTCTCTGATCCTGAGAAAAAAATCCGACACACACAGCCCATGCTCTCTTTGGATAAGACCCGCGATCCGGACGCCGTGACCGAGTGGATGGCCGGCGAACCTTGTGCGGTCACGGTCAAACTGGACGGGTCGTCCGCCTCCCTGGTCTATGCCGGCGGCCATTTCCAGCTGGCCAAAAGTCGCGGCGACGGAGAAATGGGCGAAAACCTGACTCGTCACTTTCAGCACATCCGGTTTCCGACCCTTCTCTTCCAGCCCATCTGGCGGGGTCGAGACGTGGAAATTCGCGGAGAGGTTTGCATCGAGCAAAAACAATTCAAGACACTAAGCGCTGAGATGGAGCGTCGTGGCCTGGATCGGCCCAAATCCATTCGAAATATCGTGGCCGGCTTGTTGCACCGGGAAACAGAATTGGATCTTTGTACGCACCTTAATTTCATCGCCTACGAAATCTTGGCCGACGATCTGAATCTGCCAGGCGAAAAGAGTCAATTCTTGCTGCTGGAAGAGGAAGGGTTCGGCCTGCCGCCTCGCTGGCATATCGACAGCGGGGAAACGTTCAAAGAGGTCTTGGACGAGTACGTGACCCAGATGGAGGATTACCCCTATCTCTCCGACGGCCTGGTGGTCGCCATCGAAGACCGGGCCGTCCGCCAGGCCCGGGGCAGTACCGCCCATCACCCCAAAGGCAAGCTGGCCTTCAAGTTCCGATCCGACTCGACCGAAACCACTGTGCGAGAGGTTTTGCTGGACGTGGGCCGCACGGGCAAACTGACCTTCGTGGCCCTGGTGGATCCGGTGGAACTCAGCGGCGCCTGCGTTCAACGGGTCACCCTGCACAACGCCAAGTATGTCAGCGACCATCAAGTGGGAACGGGCTGCCGAATCCAGATCACCCGCTCCGGCGAAGTCATCCCCAAGCACGAACGCACCGTCGCCGAAGGTCAGCCGGTCGAATTGCCCTCCCGCTGCCCGCGATGCCGAACAACCCTGGAGCGCAGCGAAAGCGGCGTGGATCTCCTGTGCCCCAATCCGCTCTGCCCATCCCGGCAACTGGGCCGGGTCTCCCACTGGATCGCCGTCTGCGGCATCGAGCATGTCGGAGACGAGACCCTGGCCAAGCTTAGTGCCGCGGGCCTGGTCGATTCCGTGTCCGATCTGTACCGACTTCGCCCGGAGCAGGTGGCCGACCTCGAGGGTCTGGCCGAAAAATCAGCCAAAAACATCACAAGCAGCATCCAAGGCAGCTTAGAGATGGACCTTCAAACCTTCCTCGCCGCCTTGAGCATCGAGGGTCTGGGCAAAGGGGTGGCCCGACTCTTGATGCAAGGATTGGATGGGCTAGACGCATTGCGGGCGGCCGACACGGAGATCCTCGAAGAAATCCATGGCATCGGCCCCATCCTGGCTCACAATATTCTCCACGGCCTTGCAGAACGAGGCTGGCCGCTACTGGAAGAACTTGGAAAGCTGGGCCTCCGAATCAAGGGTCCAAGCACGAAAGAGGCTGACAGATCCCTTGAAGGCAAGACCTTCGTCATCACCGGCAAGCTCAGCCGGCCGAGAAAAGAACTCCAGACCTGGATCGAAAGCCGAGGGGGCAAGGTCACCGGCAGTGTCACCAGCCAAACCGATTTTCTCATATGCAACGAGAGCAGTTCCTCCAGCAAATATGAAAAAGCAGTCAAGCTTGGCATCCCCATCCTGGACGAAACCGGACTGATGGACCCCTGACAACGAGTCGTTTTCTTTTCTGCACACCTCTTTTCAGGTATTCTGAAAAAAGCATCCAAAAGTGAAGATGAGTCCTTAGATTTCGAGAGGTTATCGATTGAAAACGATTGATCTCATGCACATCGGACCCTTCGAGGTGTCCATCAATCTGGGCAAAGGCGGCATGGCCAATGTTTTCTTGGGCAAACGTCCGGGAAGCCGGGCCCTGGTGGTGGTCAAGCTCCTCAACGAAAAGTCGAGAGACAAAGAGTCAGTCGCCAAACTGTTCTTGGCCGAAGGCCGCATCATGTCGGGCCTGCACCACCCCAACGTGGTCCGCATCATCGAGCATGGTTTTCACCAGGATCAGCCCTACATCGCCATGGAGTATCTGGCCGGCGATCACGTGGGTGCCTTCATCAAGACATTGCGCAAACAGGGCAAACTCACGGATCCAAGTGTGGCTGCCCACATGTTTTACCAGGTTGCCAAAGGGCTGGCTTACTGCCACGAAACCAAGGACGAGGCAGGCAAAAAACTGGGCCTGGTGCATCGAGACATCAGCCCACAAAACATCTTCGTTTGCCTTGACGGTAACATAAAAATCCTGGACTTCGGCGTGGCCAAGGCGACCCAACACGCTTCGCATGAAAAACCCGGCAAGCTGATGGGAAAAATCGGCTACATGTCGCCTGAGCAAGTGCTCGACAAGCCCTTGACCCCACAATCGGACATTTTCAGCCTGGGCATCGTCATGTGGGAGATGATGACGGCCAAGCTCCTGTTTAAGCGCAAAACCCAGCTGGAATCGCTGAAAGCCATCTGCCAAAAAGACGCCGTTCCCATCACGAATTACGCCAAAGACCTACCCAAAGAGCTGACTTACATCATCATGCGTTGCCTGAAACGAGAAGCCTCCGAGCGTTTCTCCGATGCCTTTGAGCTGCAACGCGCCTTGGCGGACTTCTCGGCCTCCCGGGCGGGACGGCTTAACGAAGAGCAGTACAAGCAGATCGTCCTTGACACCCTCGGGCCCTTGGAGAAAAAACGGGAGAAAATAATCCGCGCCAAGCTGCTTGGTGATCCACTCGAGACCTTCGACGACTTAAGTCAGTCCGACGAAGGCCTGGTGACATGGGACGACACCTCCTTTTCCTTGCCCCCGACCATCGAACGCCTGCCTGACCTTGGAGAGATCACGGGGCTCAGCGATGGCGATCCGGTCATGGCCCTCAGAGAAGCCATCAACAAAGGCGCGCCTCAACTCACCTTGCAAGCTTACAAGCGGGCGACCACCGGCGGACAATTGCCCAACCTGGATGCCCGGCTGGCCTTGAAGCTTGCCGATATCTTGGAAAGAGAAAATCTGGCATTGGACGCGGCTCGCATGTGCCGGGTGGCTGCTGAAAAAGACTTGAACGGCCCTTTGGCTCCCGAGGCCATCATGCGGGGTGCCGAGATCCTCTTGGGGCCGGCCAACAAACAAGAACCGGGTCTGGCCATGCTGCGCTTTCTGATGCAGCGCTTCCCCGGCCACCCTTTGGCCATCAAAGCGATTAAGCGCTTGCGCGGTGTCTATGATGGCAGCGACGACGGGAAACCGGACCACCGACCCATCACCCTCACCCGTCCCCCTCCAGTCCGCCGCTTGGGCATCCGCTGGGGTCGGGCCCTTTACACCACGCTGGCGGGTCTGCTCTTGCTTGTCCTGCTCGCCTTTCTGACCTACCTGATTTTCCCCGAGCACCGCCACCTGCTCGGCTTCGACCGACCGCCCATCATCGCCCCAAAAGCCGTGGCGGCAAGCAAGCCGGATCACAAAGCCATTCCAGAGCCGCTCTGACTCTGCTCCTCTACTTCACAAAAACGAAAGCTCCAGGGCTTTCTGATCACTACGCCCCAAGCCCATGTCCTCTGCCAATGCCAGATGCTTGACCTGTCGAGGGCGCATTCTCTTGCCGAACAGGGGTGCCAATCGAACACCGCAGGCGTCCACCGCCACCGGATCGGTACCCGCGATGAGCGTATTGCGCGTCAACACCTCGCCCGGCCCCCTTGGACCTCCACTGACCATGACAGCCAAGCCGTCCATGATGCTCAGATGAGGCCTTAGCTTGGGCACGGAATTTAGTTCGGCGATGGCCTTATGCAAGTTGTGCCAAAAGTGGAAAGGCTTACGCGACCAGATGAGCCCCATGTTGCCTTTGAGCACACCCGTGAACCCCGCGCTGCTATGAGACTTGGCGATGGGAACGGCGATATGCACCTGGGCCTTCAAAGCGGCCTTGAGCACCGCCGTGCGTTTTAAGTCTTTACCACGGAGCACCAGCACCTCAAGGAACTGATCTTCGTCCTCGGGCAGCAAAAGCTTGACGTCCAAACCCTTCAATGCCTGGGCCAAGCCGGAGCGCTCTCGCACTTCATCCGGATCCTCCGTGGAATAATCCGCGACCGTGACCTTGCCGCCGGCGGCGATCACTGCACGCACCACGGCCGCCACCACTTGGGGATTCGTGTTGGCACGCACCTCGGGCACATTGGGAAAGGCCAGATTGGGCTTGACCAGAACATTTTGCCCAGGACGAACGAAAGCCTTCATGCCGCCCATGGGCTCAAGCAAGCGCCGCAGGGCCTCATTCAGATCCCGAGGCACACCCGGTCCCTGAATTTGAACCAAACTGACTGGGGCTTTGTCTTCACCAAGCAGCCGACCTGGTTTTAGAGTCAACGCCGCGACGCCCAAGGCACCTTGCTTGATGAAACCTTGCTTGATGAAGGTCCGTCGATCGTTATGCCTCGTCATGGGGTCTCCTTCAGAAGACAAATAAACTCCATTGAAGATGACAACAAAAAGGAAGTTGGGTCAATACTCTATTGTTGCTAATCTCTTCTGATTCTAGGAGGCAGCATGACTGATCGGTCACTTCGCTGGATTTTCATAATGGGAATGAGTCTGCTCATCGGCATCGGCTGTCAGTCCGAGGAACGCACCGCTCTGCCGGACGCCGCCGCCAGCAAGCCCCAAGCCCCAAAGGCTCTTGTTGCCGCACCAGCACAAAAACCAAATTCAAACTGTGACACGAAGGCCCTCCGTGGACACCTGGAGCAAGCCGCCAAGCGCCCCTTGTCCGATGCGTCCCTGGCCCGTCAGGCCGCCGCCCTGGTCCAGGAGACCGCCCGCCAACGCAGCTGTTTTGAGGGCAAGCCTCCTTTGGAATTATGCGCGGACCTATTCAGACGGCCCACGAGCGATGCCACCTTCCAGGTCATGCGCAGCACCGCCCTGCCCGCCCTGCGCAGCCTGTACGACGACAGACTGATCTACTGGCGAACAAATCCCGAAGCAAAGGCTCCCAAAGCAAAGGCTGGCACCGAAGACGGGCTGCTGGCCTGCCTGGAGATCATGGCGGTTTACGGCGATCCCGACGACTTGATGCGATTGCAGCAAGCCGCAAGATCGGGCCTGGCAGCCAAAGATCCGCGCTGGGCAAATATCCTCATGCGGGGCATGATGCGGCATCCTGTAGAGGCCGGCATCCTGCTCGACAAGCTCAGCAATCCCCTCCCCCCCGCCTTCATCGGAGCCAGTTTGCTGGGCTTGGCCAACCGCCTGCTGAGTCAGGGCAAACTACAAAGGCATCCCTTAGATAACGCCGCGGGTCTGGCCCAACTTCAAAGCTGGGTCGAAGGTCGTCCCGGGGACAATCCCAGTTGGCGCATCACGGCCGTATCCAGCCTGGCGGGCATGCGCTCGCCAGCCTCCACCAAACTCATCGTCCTGGCCGAACAAGACCCCAACCTGCGTATCCAAATGGAAGCCGCCTGGGTAAGGGCCACGCGGGGCCAAAAAAAAGCGATCGACAAGCTTGCCGACTGGGCCGCCGACCCACGTCTGTCCAAAGTCGCCTGCGCCTACTTACAAGAACTGGGTCACGCCGGACGTATCCCGGCCATCACCCGAGAAGACAAATTCGCCGCCGAAGCAGCCTTCGGCGCGTGGCTGATCGGCCCCAATGAATTCGGCGCACCGCCCGACAAACTCGAACAGATAGATATGCGGAACATCGCCTGGCCGCCCACCGCCGATCAGCGTGCCCTGCGCGTCTTCCACTACACCTATCCCGGCGTGGACGGATTCGGCGTAACCGGGGGCTCCTTCATCTTCGCCATGAAATCAACCGAAGGCCCCTTGCAAGCCAAGCTGGAAAACATATACGCCATGGCCTGCTGCTGGGAACTACAGCAAATGAAAGATCCACGAGGCGAAAACTGCGACATGCCCCGCGGCATGCAGCTCTTGGGCTTCAATCCCTAGCTGCCAGGGGGCGTCGAGCTCAGTAGCCCAGGCTGTAATTGTGGTGACTGCTGCCCCCCGGCCCGACCACACTGATGTGCACCCAGAAACTCGGGGCCAGATTGGTCCAGTGAAAGGGAATCCAGACCTCTTGCAAGCGGTCGGGCTGATCGGCGTGGTTTGCTCCGTAGTTGGGATCCACCGAACCCGAGCTCATCGGCACGGGTAGGTCCTGGACCTGCCAGGCACCGTCGTAATAGGTGAGATTCACTTGATCCGAGGAGATGTGATAGCCGCGCAAGACGATGCCCGGCTCGCCGCTCACGTCCCATCGAAAGGCCTGAGTAATGAGGGGACGCTGCCAATCGGCCTCGATCTGCTCGACCAAAAGCTCACCGAGGCCGCCGTCGCAAACAAAGTTTTCCCATTTGTAGCTGATCAGCTTCTCGGCGAAATTGCCGTTAAACATGATGGCCTTGTCCATGCGTTCTTTGGTCGTTTGCTTGAGATCCGGATAGCAAGGCCCCAGGCCGGGATCGAAACTTTCCGCATTCGCCCAGAGCAAGACCCCGTTGCCCAGTTCGTCCAGGGCTTCGCGGGCCGCCCGATAGTAATCCGTGGTCGTGGCGTAGTATCCGCCGGCATCCTCGAATGGCCAAAACAACTTGGACTTGGCGGTGCCCACACCGTCCTGGGGCGCAATGATATCGATGTTTCTTTGCGCCAGGGTCTTGATGCCCTGCTTGGCGGTGGCCACCGAGCTGCCACCGGAAATGGTAGCCACCCAATATGGGGAGATCATGATCTGCTTGCTGGGCAAGATGGAGCGCATCTGTGCATGCTGATCGCTGTACCAACTAAGCACACTGTTGGGCGTGTTGCCGATCATCGCCTCCATGCCCTGATAAACACCCTGCCAGGAAGTCATGCCCGCGTATCGCTCGGCATAATCGGTCAGTATTCTCTTCGACAACTCCAAAGAAGTGTCCCTGGCATAAGCCGACACGTTCCAGGTCTGGCTCGGCTCGACCGCCGGGGCCGGCAGGCCCAGAAAAACCTGCATGCCCATGATCTGAGCCTGCTCCAGCAAGAGCCTGACCGAATCGTTGCTTGGACGGCCCTGGATGAGCAGCAGATCGTAGGCCATGCCCTGCCCGAAGTCGCAACTGCGATCAGCCGGGTTGTCGTGGCGAAGAAGAATCGAGAGATAGAGCCGTCCGCCTACCTCGATGCGCCTGTCCATGACGGGACAAGTCAGTAAGGAAGAACCAAAATTTTCGTAGGTTGTGTATTCGTAAACGGTCTCGATTAGATTGCCGGCGTGAACGGCTTTCAGGTCATCCAAGACAGCCTGATAGCAACTTTTCCCGTCCCTCTGGCAGTCGGGCATGGACGAGGCATCGCCCCATGCCAATCGGGGACCAAACTGAATGACCGTATCGCCGCCCAACCTGTGCATGCGCGTGAGTTTTCGTCGCCAGTCACAAGCATCCGGGGCCCCAAAAGCCCAAAAGCCCGACAAGACATAGGGGTAAGGTACGCTGAGATCCGGGGTGCCGCAGGGATCCAAGGCGAGACAAACACCCGACAAACACGCCATCTGATCGCCGCAGGCCGTGCCGTCGGGCGCATCGGCGTGGGCACAACCGCCGACCGGATCGCAGGTATCCTGAGTGCACAGATCCTGATCATCGCAATCCAGGGGCTCCCCGGCAAAGCACTGAGCGTCAAAACAAGTCTCGACTCCGTTGCAAAGATCAGCATCATCGCAGTCGTCATCAAGCTGACAGACCAGACAGTGGCCATCCTGGCAGCCCCCCTCACAGATCTCTTCTTCGGTCGAGTAACGACATTCACCATCGTCACAGAGGCCCTGATCGGCATAACGAAGCAAGCGACTTGAATCCAGACACTCGTCAGGAGGCGGCGAATCGCAGACAAGCCCGAAGCAGAGGTCCACGGGGTCCTCACAACGGCCCGACACGCAGACCTGATCGCCCGTGCAATCGTCATCCGTCTTGCAAACATCTTCACCACAAGCAAGCAAACTCAATACCGACCAAACACCAACCAGACACAGAAGACCCCAGTTCACTCGCTTCATCATCAACCTCCCAGAAAGAGCAAATGCAACATAACACGAAAGAATGAATCGAAAGACGCGAGCAAGCCCCGTTCCTGCCACTTTGCCTTAATGCTTGACGTCAACCTTGTATATAGGCTTTGATGAATACCTCACAATCAGAAGTGTATCGCCTAGCAAGGGGGGGCCATGCACAGACAGCGACATTTGATTTCGCCGAGGGCCCATTCACGGAGACCCGAGCCATGACCCGTCCAACCGTGATGCTGCTGGACGGAGACAAGGCCTTCTGTCGGCGGGTCAGGACCCGACTCACCAAGCGCGGGTATCGGGTGCTTTGCGCCCACAATGGACTGGACGGCCTGAGCCAATGCGCCTGTCATCGTGTGGACGTGGTTGTCTTGGGCATGGACCTACTCGGGACCTCTATCGAAAAACTCTGTCCCTCCCTGCTCAAATGCGAAGCCAACCTCCAGATCCTGGTTCTAAGCGATGGCGAGCATCTGGAACAAGCGGCCAGGGCCCTCAGTTCCGGGGCTCAGCATCACATGATGCGCCCGGAAAACCTGGGCGAACTTGAGAAAGTCATCGACCGGGCGCTCCGCTCAACCCAGTTGGAGCAACTGACCCATCTGGAATCCTACCGTGCCGATCAACTGAAACAGCAAGCCACCCTGGTGGGCGACAGCCCCATGCTTCAGGACGTGAGACGCGTGGTGGACCTGGCTGCCTCGGTGAACGCCCCAGTGCTCATCACCGGAGAGACGGGCACGGGCAAAAATGTGGTCGCCAACGCCATCCACCATCGCAGCCACAACAACAACGCCCCCTTCGTCAGCATCAACTGCGCGGCCCTGCCGGAAAACCTCATTGAGGCGGAACTCTTCGGCTACGAAAAGGGAGCCTTTACCGGTGCGGTGGCAACCAAGCGCGGCATCTTCGAGATGGCCCAGGGCGGAACCCTGTTCCTTGACGAAATCGGAGAGATGCCCCGCCACTTGCAAGGCAAGCTCTTAAGTGCCATTGACGAAAAACAAATCAAGCGCCTGGGCGGAGAAAGTTCCTTTCCTGTACAGGTACGCATCATTGCCGCCACCTGCCTTGAGCTGGAAACGATCGATGACCATCGCTTTCGGCGAGACCTCTACTTCCGCCTCAGCGTGATCCGTGTTCATCTCCCGCCGCTTCGGCAAAGAAGAGAGGACATTCCGGCCCTCTGCGAGCACCTCCTGGGCGGCTTGGTCAGCGGTCGACAAGTGCACCTAAGTCAAGAAGAGCTGACCCGGGTCAAGGCCTACCACTGGCCAGGCAACGTACGAGAATTGCGCAACATCCTGGAGCGAGCCGCCATCATCCAACCCGACCAGCAATTCAAACCCTCCCAACTCCTTTTGCCCGCCTTTGCCGACAACCCGCCAAACTCACTCTTGAACTCGGTCGAGGAGCTCTTGCCCCTCAAGGAAGTTGAAAAGCGGCACATCAGCAAGGTGCTGACCGCCCACCGACACAACTTGTCACAGTCCGCGCGCAGCCTTGGTATCTCCCTTTCCACACTCAAACGAAAAATTAAAGTCTACGGCATTCCGCGCAAGCCCGGCTCAAAATGACCCGCTCAAAATGAGCCATGGCTCAAAGAGAACCAGACCCTGCAAACCTAAGTGCCCGACAAGAATCCGAGGATGACTGGCACGCCCCTTGCTTTATCATCGGCAGACAGTTTCAAACCAAGGCGTCTTCCACAAGGGGGGAAATATGACGCGCAGCAAAGTTCGATCAATCCACTGGCCACCCACAGGGCTCACCTCTGAAATCCTGAGGCTCCTTGTGCTGGATCCGCACACCCGAGAGCACGCAGCCGCCTTGGGGATCACCCAGGAAGACATGGCCGCATGCCGCTACTTTGGCCTCAGTTCGCCCTCCAGCGGTCTTTTTGTGGCCGACGATGGGCACCGTCTCGTGGGCCTGATGCAGCTGGAGCCTGATCTTTGGGCCTCGGCCTTGTTCGGGGTCCACGTATGGCGAATACGCAATATGGCCATCGACGCACATGCGCCACCAAGTTGTGTTGAGGCCTTGCTGGAACACGCGGTCACCAGCATCGTCGCGCCGGTCGATTGCATCACGGCACCGACCCCCAGCCAGGCCCATGCCATCTTACAAGGACTGGTCCAGGTCGGGTTTAGAACCGTCGGCACCCAGATCCAAACCGTGGCCCGCATCGGGCCCACGCCCGATTCAGACATCCGTATGGTGCCCTTAGACACCCGCCATCTCCAGGAACAGCCCAGTTGGCTCCTGGACTGCTCGGACCTGGGCGGATTCGCCTGCGATCCCGGCTTCTCGAGCAATGGACTTCGGGCCCTCAAGCGCAGGCGCCTCTTTGACAGCCTTGATGACCCAGAGTCCTGGGTCTTCGTCGCCGAGGACGGGAATGGCAAATCCCTGGGTTTGATCGGTTTTCGCACCAACCGCCAGACCGCGCAATTCTCTGACGCCCGCCTGGCTCTTCAGCATATTTGCGGCCTCCAGGTCGCCCACGCCGACGCGGGTATCGGCGAAGACCTGAACCGAGGCTTGATGAAGCAACTGCACCGCCAAAAAGTTAAAGCCATCACCGTGCGCATCACCATGACCGGTCACGGTGCCACCCGAGCCCTGGCGCAACACCTGCAACAGGGCTATCGCATGACCCGAAGCGACCAAGTATTGCACCTCTGGTTGAACCGCCCCCTGCCCAAAATCTCCCAACTCGATTATCAAAATCCGCTAAGAGACCACAGTCAACCTTACTATGCTTGCAGGAGCGCACTATGATCAAAACAAGCAGAGGCCCGAGAAGCCCGAAGGTACCCTTGGGGGAAATCGATTGCTTTCGTCGCCCTGCCTGCGGGCAGCCCATCCATCGCCGACTGCAGACCCTTGACCCCTTCGGCTTGCACCAACGTCGCAAGCGCCGGCCACCGACGATGAACAACGCGAATGTCTTGCTGGCGGCCACCGACCGAAGCCTGCGGGCAGCGCTCTCCAAGGAATTCCGCGTGGACGGCTGTAAAGTGCACGAACTCCAGGATGGTCTCTCTCTCATCGCCTGGCTCGGAGACGCTCTTCTCGAAGGTCGTGAGCTGCTGCTGCCCGATCTGATCGTCACCGAAGCGGAGTTGCCCGGCTGCACCGGCATCCACATCCTGAGGGATCTGCGCAATGCAGGGTGGCGCACACCCTTCGTGCTGCTCGGCCGCCCCTCCTCCGCCGAGCATCTCCGGGAAATCCTGGAGATGGGGATGGCCGTATTGTTCGAACCGCCATTCGACAATGACGATCTGCTCACGGCAGCCTATTTCCTGCTGGACCGTATGATGTGCTTCTATCCCGGCCCCACAACGAAGCCCGAGCCAAGTGCATGAGCGCAGAAACCCAATTCGATTCGCTTCCAGCGCCCAGTATTATTTTCGACACCAGCGGACTCTTGCGCCACGCCAACAAGGCATGGCGCAGTCTGGGCGGTCGAGGCAGCCGTAACGCCATCGGCCTGCCGGCCGCATCACTGCTGGAACCTACCTGCGGCCTACCGGCCGGTGTTTGGCTTGCGGATTGGCCCAAGACACAACATCTGCCACGCTGGGCCTACTGCCGGGGCACCCACCCACGCCTTTGCTTGGCCTTCATGAGCAGCCGCATCGAGGCGGGCATATTGCTCCAGGGCGTTGATGTCAGCCCCGCGCTGAAACGCATACGCCAACTCAACGAGCTCAGCCTGACCGATCCCCTGACGGGACTCCTGAACCGCCGAGGTCTGCGCATCCGCCACAGCTCTTTGCTGAACCTCGCAAAACGCAAAGGCTGGCCACTCATCGTCCTGGCCATCGATCTGGACAACCTGAAAATGATCAATGACATGCATGGTCATCGCATGGGCGATCGGGCACTGGAGGAAACAGCCACCGCATTGCGCACGGTCTTGCCCAACGAGGCTGTTGTCGCCCGCATGGGGGGCGATGAATTCACCGCCCTCCTGGTCCATCCAGGAGGGCGAGAGACAGGCGAAGCCGTACTCAGAGATCTGCGCCGACATTTGGCCGGCTCATCGGTCTCCGCGACTACCTGGCAGCTCAGCGTCAGCGGCGGCATCCGCGTCTTGCCGGTCAATGAAGACCTTCACCTGGCCAGCTTGCTGCAAGCCGCCGATCAGGACATGTACCGGGATAAATCAGACAGACAAAGAAGACCAGAATCCAAGCCAAACCAACCCAAACCCAACCAACCCTTCATGGCACAACAAAAAAGTCGTAATCGATGTTGAGGTCTTCCATTTTCTTCCAGAGCCGATTCAGATCGCTGGAATACACGATGACATCATGCTTGCGACCGGCGGCATCCACGGCATGACCCTTGAATGTGGCCTCCTTGCGAAAACCGAGACGGCGCAAGAGACGGAGCGCGCCTTCGTTGTCTTCGCGGGCCAAGGCCTGCACTTTGTCGATGCCCCGCATGACCGCCCGATCGTATAGTTCACGCAGCATGATCTTGCCCAAACCTTGATTGCGGAACATCTGGTGGATGGTCAAACGAATCTCGGCTACATGGATTGACCAGCCATGACGGTTCATATGCAATGTGCCGTCGGCCACGATGCGTTCCCTGCCATCTTCGTCGGTCCACAAGGCCATCAGAGGCAAAACCCGATCATATTCGATGTTGGAGCACCAATTGGTGATGACCTCCCGCTGGGTCACATCGTGCTGCAAATAGCGACGATCTTTGCGGGGCAGGTGTCTGAAAAATGAAAAAAGCCGATCCCGATCCTCGGGGTACATAGGTCGTATCTGGACTTTCCGGCCATCCTCAAGAACATACGCCTTGGGGTACTCACTGAAATCAATCATCGCATTGGAATCGGGCATACCTTACCTCCATACATGTCCGCTATTCGAAAAAATCATAGCATGTTGGCTCTGTCCCACCTAATATGGCCCCATGATACGTATCGAACCGACATTGACCGATTACCATAGCGCGGCCACCTCCATGGACCGAAATGGATTTTGCCTGCGTTTTCGCACCCCCGTCCTGGTTTCCACCGATACCGATCTAGAGGATTGCTTCGATGGTTTCCAGACGGTCAAGACCAGCCTGAGCATCCGCCGCCCCTCTGCCGGAGACTCGGCCCAGAAACCGCCCCAAGTCGAAGGTTTGGCACCGGTGATTTCCCTGCAATCCGACCAACCTGGCATCGATCATCAGGTAACCCTTGGCCGCCTGGAAGAAAACGACCTGGTTTTCAACCACGAGACGGTCTCGGGCAATCAAGCCATTTTCCGCGGCACGCCAGGCAAGGAAAACTTCACCTTGGAGAACCTGGGCACTACCAATCCAACCATGGTTAACGAGGTCGAGCTACAAACCGAAAATCGAGTCGCCCTGAGGAATAAAGACTTAATCACCATCGGCGAATTGGTTTTCGTCTTCTACTACCCAGCCGGCTTGTACGACGTTTTGGATGAAGTCGGCTAAACGATACGACAAGAATGCCCACCTTCACCCAAGCGCCAAGCAAACAGACCTTCATCAAAGCGGTTTACGATTTCTTCCGCTGTCTTTCCAAAAACGATCAGGCTGGTGCCCGAGCCCTGCTTGGCGGCCTCAACGGCCGACAAAAAAATATCGATGATGATGCTTGGCGGCAAATGATGCGCTCTCTTTGGGAAGACGTCGAAGACTGGCACGAGGATTTTGATGACGCCCGTTTCGAGGGTGCCTGGCTCACCCATCTGACCCCGCCCGACCTGGTCAGCGAGCCCAGCCTGCTGGCCGTGGAATGGACCGGGGCGGCAGACCCCATGGAAGAAGGAGACGGTTTGCTTATCAACGTCTTTTTCCTGGATGAGCCCACGGACGACACGGCCCGCTTCAGCACTGGGAAAGACAAAGCCGATCAATGGCTGCTGTTGCTGGACAACATTGAGGTCATGTAACACGGCAGGCAGAATCCCGGCTGTTCAATACACGAAGGGAGGGGCATGAAGATCTTTGTGGTCAACGGCAGCCCGAAGGCCGAGTTGAGTATCACATTGCAGTACGTACGTTTTCTGGCCAAGCATCGAAAAGATTTGCATTTCGAGGAGTTGCATCTGGCCCAGAAGCTGCGCCATTTTGAACGCGATGCCACGACGCTCGATGCCACGATCCATACCATGGGCGAGGCCGACGTCATCCTGTGGTCCTTCCCGGTCTATTACTTCCTGATACCGGCAAACCTGAAGCGCTTCATTGAGCTGCTATTCGAAAAAAAAGCGGGCTCTGCCTTAAGGGGCAAAGCCTGTAGCAGCATCTCCACTTCAATCCACTTCTTCGATCACACGGCCCACGCCTACATGCGTGCCATCAGCGAAGATCTGGGCATGCGGGTTCTGCCCGGCTTCTCGGCGCGCATGGAAAACCTGATGAACCCCGGCGTACAAAAATCTCTCCTGGGATTCATCGACGAACTTGGCGATTTGGCTGTGGAACCAAACCTATCCGTGCCGCGCGCTTACGCCCCCATCGTTCATCGACCCAAGGCTTACCGCCCTCGACAAATCAAGCCCTCCCCCCCCAAGGCACAGGGCAAAATGGTCTTGGTCACCGACAACGGCACGACCAAGTTGCGCGCCATGCAAGAGGTGTTCTGCGCCCAACTGGGCCAGGAGCTGGCCATCGTCGAATTGGATCGCCTCCGCATGGACAGCGCTTGCACAGGCTGTCTGCGTTGTGCCTGGAGTGGAGAATGCGTATTTCGTGACGAGGTGGCCCAGGCATGGAAAACCATGCTGGAGGCCGATGCCCTGGTCTTTGCCGGCGCGACACGAGACCGATTCCTCTCCTCGCGATGGAAGACCTTCTTGGACCGCTCGTTCTTCCACGGCCACCGCCCCGTATTGGCCGGCCGACATGCGGTCTGGCTCATCGACGGTCCGCTGGGGCAACTCGCCACCCTGCGCGACGTGCTTGAGGGCCACGCCTCGGTGGCCGGCATGCAACTCTTCGACCTGATCGACGGAGAGGCTGACTCCATGCAGGCCTTGACCCGACTCTTGGAGGACAGCGCGCTGCGATTCTCTCACGGAATATCCAAACCGCTTCGCCGGCCCAGACTCTTTCCCGGGGTGGCCGGCATGAAACTATTTCGAGATTTCGTCTACTTGACCAGCGGCTTGTTCCAAGGCGATCATCGATACTATCGGCAGCATGGCATCTATGATTTTTCCCAGCGAGAATGGAAATCGCGATTCTTCAATGCCGCCATGAGCGCGGCCATGCACCTGCCGCCGGTCCGGCAGCGCATGCTCAAGAACATGCGCCATCTCATGCTGCGACCCTATTTGCGGGCGGTAGAGCGTTCCCGGCCCTGAGACCAGGGCAAGCTGTCCAAGCTTACATTCCCGCCGGATAGAATCACCCCCACGCGACGACCCGCGAACAATTCTCGATGGTTCAGAATGACAGCCAAGGATACGGCCGCCGATGGCTCCACCACGATTTTCATGCGCTCGAAGATCAAGCGCATGGCATAGGCGATGGCCTCGTCATCCACGCAAAGGATGGAATGCAGGTGCTCGCGGAGTACGCCAAAGGTTCTGGGGCTCAAGGACGTAAGAAGCCCATCGGCGATGGTGTCGGGGGATATCGAAGGGATAAGCCGCCCTGCCGCCAGGGACCGCGCGGCGTCATCCGCGCCGACGGGCTCGGCACCGAAAATGCGCAAATCGGCTTGGAGACCATGACCTGCGATGCAGGTGCCGCTGGCCAGTCCCCCGCCCCCCACCGGCACGATCAAATCGTCCAAATCCTCGGCCTGCTCCAAAAATTCCAAAGTCGCGCTACCCTGCCCCGCGATGACCCAGGGGTCGTCATAGGGATGCACCACGTAAGCTGAGGTTCTCTCAACCACCTCGGCGAGCCCCTGCTCTCGGGCCTCCAGCGTAGAGACGCAATCGGTGATCTCGGCTCCATAACCCGAGACCGCCGCTCGCTTGACCACAGGTGCCGCAGACGGCATAACGATGAAAGCGGAAATGCCACGATTTTTGGCCGCGAGCGCCAAGGCCGCCGCGTGGTTGCCCGAAGAATGGGTGGCCACCCCGCAAGCGGCCTGCTCGTCGGACAGCCTGAAGACCGCGTTGTGGGCACCCCGGGCCTTGAAAGCACCGACTTTCTGCAAATTTTCACACTTAAAAAACAACTCGCAGCCGGCCAAGTGGTTCAGACCTTCGCTGCGCATGACCGGAGTGCGATGTACGAAAGGCGCGATTCGCAATGCAGCCGCGCGAATTTCGGCCAATTCGGGCACATCAAGTTCATCAAATGGCACCGTGGGAAAGCCTCCTTGGTCACCATGCTAACCGCCCCTGACCCCACAGGCAATACGGCCGTTTACCCAGCTGGCCCTTTCGGTCTACAATGCCTGGTTATGAAAACACAAATCGCCAAATTGCGGGCCACCCCGCGAGTTCTTTGCCTGATACTGACGATGAGCTGTCTGGCCTGGAGCATCCAGGCTGGTGCTGAGCTCGGCGACAACAGCGTGGGCATGAACATTCATGTGGGCATCCCCTCCCATATCGCAGCATCCCAAGACCTGGGCGTGAGTTGGGTGCGCATGGACGCCAACTGGTATCAAATCGAAACGGCCGACGACGTCCACCACTGGTCAAGCCTGGATGCCTGGGTAGCGGAGGCCAATACAGCAGGACTCCAGGTCTACCTGACCCTGGCCTACACCCCGGAATGGGTGGCCCGTGAGTCGGGTGCAGACAGCGTGTTCTTCAACGATGCCCCGCAGACCGCCACCGAGTGGACGGACTTCGTGCGAGATACCGTCAGCCGCTACTGTCCCCTGGGTGTGACCCACTACGGTATCTGGAACGAGCCCAACCTGAGCCAATTCTGGGAAGGCAGCCTGGAACAGTATGTGGATCGCATCCTCATTCCGGGCGCGGCGGCCGTTCGAGATGCCTGCCAGGCATGCGGCGGGACCTGCAAGGTGCTGGGGCCCGACATCGCCAACGTGGGCGACTGCGACGTATACCTGGAAGGCGTCCTGGCCCGTGCGGGTGCGAACACCTTTGACATCATCGCCCACCACACCTACCAGGACTTCGCCGAAACCGGCTGGGTTCTCTGGAACGGCGACGGTTTCATCAACGTGCTGGACGACCAGCGGCTCCCTGGCTATACGCGCAAAGACCTGCGGCAGATCCTGGATGCCGCGGGATACTCAGGAGAGGTCTGGATCACCGAAACCGGCTATCGGGCCCACCCCGTGGGCGACAGCGAAGAAGAAGCCATGCAGGCCATCTACGTCCGCCGGGTCCTGGAAGAACAACTCGGGCGGGCCTGGTACACCAACAGCTTTTTCTACGAGATCAGCGACTGCGGCGTGGACCAGCCCGACTGCGACATCGACGGTTACGGATTGATGCGAGCCCTCAGCGCCGGCGATCCGA
>JAFCZJ010000262.1 GCA_019314375.1 Deltaproteobacteria bacterium
CGCCCGGGATGTGCCCCCCCAGGACATCATCACCAAGGACAACGTGACCGTGCAGGTCAACGCGGTGATTTTCATGCGCGTGGTGCATCCTGAAAAGGCGATTTTGGAAGTGGACAACTACCTTTACAACACCAGCCAGTTGGCCCAGACCACCCTGCGCTCGGTCTTGGGTCAGGTGGAAATGGACGATTTGCTCACCAAGCGCGAGCAGCTCAACGAGAAGATTCAGACGATCCTGGATGGCGACACGGATCCCTGGGGCGTCAAGGTGGCCAAGGTGGAGATCAAGCACGTGGACTTGCCCTCTGAAATGCAGCGGGCCATGGCCAAGCAGGCCGAGGCCGAGCGTGAGCGTCGGGCCAAGATCATCCACGCCGAAGGCGAATTGCAGGCCTCGAAGAAGCTTTCCGAGGCGGCCGCCATCATCGCTTCCGAGCCGGGCACCATGCAGCTTCGCTATTTGCAAACCTTGGCGGAGATCTCCACCGAGAACTCCTCTACCGTGGTTTTTCCCGTGCCGATTGATCTGCTGGACGGCTTGCACAAAATGGTGAATAAGTAAGGGTAGACGGTCCCTAAGCTTCAGCAGCGATAGAAAACTCGCTTGCCGTCGGAGCCTTTGATCCAGGCTCCATTCTCGACAAAGGTCTCAATGGCGCTTGGGGTGATGGGCACCTTGCCGCCCCTGCCGGGCAGATCTGCCAGGAGATGGGGCGTGAGCAGGCCTGAGCGCCGCGCCCGTAGCTTGGCCACCAGCGCCACAGCTTTTTTCAGGGGCACCTGGAAGTGCAGGGTGCCTTCGGCCCGATCGAGTTGGAAAAGGGTGTGGGGCTTTACGCCGGCGGTCAGAAGCGCTCGACCCAGGTCCTCTAAGGCCTTAAGACTGTCGTTGATTCCCTTCAGCAGCACAGCCTGGTTCAGGACCGGAATGCCGGCTGTTTGTAGGCGCTCCAGGGCGTGGCTGGCCTGTTTGTCTATTTCCTTGGCGTGGTTGAAGTGGGTGACAAACCACAGCGGCCGATGGCGGCGCAGCATCCGGACAAGGCCCGGGGTGATGCGGTTCGGCAAGGACACGGGGGCTCGGGAATGAATGCGCAGCAGTTCCACCCCGGCATGGCCGCGAGCTGCCATGAGCAATCGGTTCAAGTCGGCATCGCTTCTGAGCAAGGGCTCGCCACCGCTCAAGATGACTTCTTTGATGCGGCCTGCGCTTTTTTTGAGGGCCTCGGCGATGTCTTTCGGGGTGGCCAATGCCGGGGGTTTGCCGTCACTTTTCCAATATCGTTTGCGGTTGCAGTGGCGGCAGAGCACGGGGCAAGTGTTGCAGACGAGGACCAGCAGCCGATCGTCGAAGCGGCGGATGACCCCCGGGGCGATGAAGAAGTTTTCTTCGTCTAAGGGATCGGCCTGGCCGCCGGAACGCAGTTCATCGGGATGCGGCAGCACCTGGCGTGCGATGGGGCAGAGGGGATCGGAGGCGTCCATCAAGCGGGCCAACTGGGGCGGCACGCGCATGGGGTAGCGCTGGATGACCCGATTCATGGCTTGCTCGCGTCGCGGGCTGAGGTCTAAGGCTTCCGGCCCTGTGATGCAGGAGGCGAGTTCGGTTTTCCAGGCTGGTCGCGACATGGCGTCAATATCTATAGATCACACCCACGTGCAGCTTGCCGCCCACCTGGCTCAAGTTTTTCGTGGAGGTGTTGAAGTACTGACTGAAGTTGAAGCCTCCGTCGATGCAAAAGCCGACCCGCTTCCAGGGATTGATCTCGATGCCGCCGATGACGTGAAGGCTGAAAGCGTTGCCCGTGCCGTCGTCGAAATCCAGAAACTCCAGGCCCAGACCCAGGCCGATGTAAGGCGTCATCCATTCGCGCAGGAATCGGTATTTGATGCCGATGGTGGCGGGCACGAAAATCACGTCCGTGTCCCCGTCGCCGAAAGTCAGACCCACTTTCAAATAGGCCGGCAGCCACTCGAAAATGAATGCGAGGAATTCCAACTCCAGGCCATGCAGGTAAGTGCCCGGCTCGCCGCCCTCCGATTCCCCCAGGTAGCCGCTCACGAAACCGCCGTAGCGCAAGGAGACGCCCAGGATCGGGCTCCAGGTGGCCTCGGCCGAAAGCCCCAGACTGGCGCGAATCTCGTCGGCCACTTCGGTCGCGGCGTCGATGAGATCCTGTCCGTCCTCGGCGTCCACGGTTCGACTGGCACGCCCCACGGATGCGGATTTGTTCATGTCGACGGCGGCCACGCTGACCACGGCCCGATCGCCCACACGACCCACCGAGCCCCAGATCAAGATGGCGTCGCCCAGGGCATGGCCATGTTCGATGACGCAGTTCGGATCGTCTTCAGGACAGCCCAAAAGCATCTTCATCTTCTCAACGCTGATGAGCTTGGCCAAATCAGCCTTGCTGATGACGCTCACGCCCCCGCCGCGGACAAGCTCGGACAAAAACACCCCGGTCAAGGTGTCGGCCGTATCCTGGTCAAAGCCCTGAGGTGAAAGCTCCAACATGGCGATCTTGACGGGCTTAGGCGAATCGGCTGCCTGTGCCGGGCTTAGCCAGACCAAGACCAGCAGGACGCTCAACAGTTTTTTCATGAGAAGGAAGCTAACACAACTACGGGCGAGACGGAAAGGGTCTGCCCCCATTGATCGTTGTTAGGGAGCGAATGGGTTTCGTTTTTGTCAGGCCGCTTTTTTGTGTTTGATCAGTGACATTACGAAGAGGGCCAGAGCCGCAATACACGCGGTCACGATGGCCCAGACGAGGTTGGCGCCAAGATAGAACACCGCCGTCATCAGAGTGGCTGCTGCCAAAATACCCAAGATGAGGCCGGCGGTTTTTTTCGGACCCCGCCATAGATTCGCCCTGGCCGCCGCCAACCCGGCCAGCATCAGTACCGCCAGCACCATCAGCAGTCCGCCGGAAGCCGCGGCGCCTGTCGTGGTGTAGTGGATGGAAAAGTGAGTCCGATCCTTGCCCCGGTTCGAATACAGTTTTTCGAAGCGGTAGTGAACCCCTCTCTGGGGCACATGGATTCGCAGCGGAAGCATCCCTCCTGTCGATCCTTCTCCTGCGATGTTCTTGTCTGGGCTTTGATCGATCGCCTGCTGGAAACTTGCCTGGGCCGTGCTGTCCGTGCCCACCTGCAGCTGTCCTTCTTCCAGCACGGTCATGTTGGTGTCAACCCGATCGTAAGTCAGGCTCTCGGGCATAAAGACATCCCACAAGCTGTGTGTTTCGACGATGTCCGGCACCGGCAAATCGGCGCCCAACCATCCGGCAAATCCCAGCTCGGGAATCGTGGTCTTGTAGACGACTTCGACCTGGAAGGGAGCGGCCGATTTCAGCAAGGGGATCAGCACTTCCCAGGCCTTCTCTCCGCTGGCGGGCTTGACCGGCTGGCCGGCAAGCTGGGCCGACCAGAGCTTTGAATCCTCAGGCAGCTTCACCTTCAAGAACTGTTTTCGGCGATTGCGGATGGTGTAGTTGACCCGGGTGAGGGCCAAACCGTCCTTGGTGAACAGGGTCTGGTATTCGGCCCGGTCAATCGACGCCACCTGGACCTTCATTTCCTCATGGTGTTTGACTTCTAAGACAAGGCTGAAAGGCGGTTCGGCATGCACGTATTTGTAGGCCAACAGAATGGGATTGGTTGTGCGTAGCGTGAGCTGGCGAGGGAGTTCCTGCACGTCTAAGGGCAGCACCCGTTTTGCCTTGATGGCCTCACAGGCCGCGGCGGTTTTTACTTCCACGGCAGTCAGGGCTTCCACAGCAAGCCTGCCTTGTTCGGTGTCGGCGCCGATAACATGAATGACCGGTACGATCACCTTCTCCTGGTCTCCGCCGAGCACCCGTTCGTAGGCGATTTCGACCCGCAGGGTTCCTTCCAACTCCTGGGTGAACATCAGCTGCAAGGTCTGGCCCGCGTCTTCTTCGCCGAGGACCTTGTGGTCCCGGAGTGAGGGTGCCGTGACATTGATCAGGTTGATGTTTTTTGGCAGGGTGAGATCCAGGTCCATCATCTTTCCCGACTTGATCGAGATCTTGACTGAGGCGGAGGCCTTCATCACTCCGTCCCCTATCGAAAACAGGGTGTCCACCACCGCGTCGAACTTGCCCCGTTTGCGGTCAGGAGGTGCCAGCCGAACCGAGAGCCCGGCTTCGGGATCGACGTACTTGTAGGTATGGGCCACGGTTTGGGAGATTCCCTGACGGACCCAAGCAGGCAGCTGGTTCTCACCCACCTTGGTCATGCCGGTGGCCTGCTCGGGGTTCATGGAGAGCTCGTTGCCCGAGATCAGGGCTAGCATGCCTCGCTGCCGGTGCACCTCACCTGGGGTCAGCATGGGAATATGCACCGGCGTGTCCTGAGAGGCCTTGGTGCCGATCAGCAATTCGTAAGACACTTGGTAGCGATAATCGCCCTTGATGTCTCGGTCCAGGTAGACGTTAAGCAACTGGTCCTTCGGGGTCCGGGTCACCCTCCAGTCGGTCACGCCGGCTCCTTCCACCCGGTTGATCACCA
>JAFCZJ010000149.1 GCA_019314375.1 Deltaproteobacteria bacterium
CGTGAAAACGCTCGGGACAAGGCCCGTGAAAACGCCCGAGACAGAGCCCGTGAAAACGCTCGGGACAAGGCCCTTGAAAACGCCCGAGACAGAGCCCGTGAAAACGCTCGGGACAAGGCCCGTGAAAACGCCCGAGACAGAGCCCGTGAAAACGCTCGGGACAGGGCTCGTGAAAACGCTCGAGACAGGGCTCGTGAAAACGCTCGGGACAAGGCCCGTGAAAACGCTCGGGACAAGGCTCGTGAAAACGCTCGAGACCGGGCTCGCAACGAGCGTCGAGACCAGGCTCGTGAGGACGCTCGGAACAGGGCTCGCGACGAGCGTAGCAACAAGGCCCGCCAGGATGCACGGGTCAAGGCTGAAAAGGACCGACGAGGCAAGGCCCGCCAGGATGCTCGGGACAAAGCTGAAAAGGACCGACGCAACAAGGCCCGCGACAGAAAACCGGGTAATCGCCCCGGTGATCGCGCCCGACCCAGTCGAAGCGACAAACAAGACAAGAAGCGCAAGAAGAGAAGGAATCGCTAAAAGCGGATACGCACAGGCGGTATCAATTCCTGATATAGCCTATGTCTTTTACTCGGCTACTGAGCCAAGGACAAAACTAAGACAAAACCCCAGCAATGCGCTCGAAGGCCCAGTCCAGCTCTTCTCGGGTAATGACCAGGGGGGGGGCGAAGCGGATGATGTTGTCGTGGGTCTCTTTGCAGAGCAGTCCCTGCGACATCAGTTTCTGGCAATAGGGTCTCGCGGCACCTGCCTCCGGCTTCAAGACCACCGCCAGCAGCAGGCCGCGACCACGCACCAGGGCCACCTTGTCACCCACCAGGCCCTCCAGCTTCTCCCTGAAGATGGCCCCCATTTCTTCCGCGCGCTTGACCAGATCCTCTTCGACGATGACCTTCAAGGCGGCGCGAGCCACCGCAGCACCCAAGGGAGAACCCCCGAAAGTCGAGCCATGATCTCCAGGCTTGAAGACCCCCAGCACTTCCTTGCTGGCCGCCACCGCGCTGACGGGCAACACGCCTCCCGAGATGGCCTTACCCAGAATCAGCACATCGGGTTTCACTTGTTCGTGCTCAACGCAAAACATCTTGCCCGTGCGACCCAGACCTGCCTGGATTTCGTCCGCCATGAAAAGCACGTTGTGCTCATCGCATAGCGCGCGGGCGCGGGCCAGATAACCCGCCTCGGGCACGACCACGCCTGCTTCTCCCTGCACCGGCTCAACCAGGAAAGCCACCGTATTGGGGGTGATGGCCTCTTCCAGGGCCTTCGCGTCCCCATAAGGAACCAACTTGAAGCCCGGCGTGAATGGGCCAAAGCCCTCGCGGTATTGCTCCTCCGAGCTGAAACTGATGATCGTGGTCGTCCGACCATGAAAGTTATCTTGGCAGCAAATAATCTCCGCCTGATTGGCCGGCACCTGCTTTTTGGTGTAGCCCCATTTTCGCGCTGCCTTGATGGCCGTTTCAACGGCCTCCGCCCCGGTGTTCATGGGCAAAACCATCTCCATGCCTGTCAAGGCACAGAGCTCCTGGAGGAAGGGGCCCAATTGATCGTTGTGAAAAGCTCGCGACGTCAAGGTGACCCGATCCGCCTGGTCTTTCAATGCCTGAATGATGCGCGGATGACAGTGACCCTGATTGACCGCGGAATAGGCACTCAGAAAATCCATGTACTTATTGTCTTCGCAGTCCCAGACCCAGACGCCCTTGGCCTTGGAAATGACCACGGGCAAGGGATGGTAATTGTGAGCACCATATTGTTCGGTGATGTCGATGATCTCTTTTGATGAAGCCATGACGACCTCCATGCAAGCTCTGGCCATAAATGGTCCAGGCCCTCGGTTAACCTGCAATAACTTGGCTATAAACGAAAGGAACCTACCCGCTGAAGGCGGGTCTTGCAAGAGGAGATTGGGCTATTTGGCCTTGAGGGCAAAACTCTTAGACTTCTCGCCGCTGTCTGTGGCTGCCACCTTGAATTCAGCCAGCACATCGCTGATCGTCAACTGCCCTCCATCTCCCGCTTTGCCTTGACCGATGATTAAGGCAAAGGTATCCGTGGCCAATGTGCTTTTGGCGACTGCCCCCGCCGGCCGCAATGCCCTGAAACTGACCGTGTTGTCTCCGGCGACCAAGTAGGGGTTCAACTCCACCACGTTCTGAGCAATCGTATCGGGCAGATCTTTGATGAACTTGTTGTTGACGATCAACTGCACTTTGTAGCCGGTCACGCCAGGTTTGCTCACTTCTGTAATGACGAAATACTGCTGCTGCAAATTGGCGGGATTGACAACCGGCGGCGGCGTTGGTTGCGTCGTGGGCTGGGTGGTGGTTGCGCCCGCCAACTCCCTGACCTTGTAGTCCGTGGCTGTGATGTGCACATTGCCCTGCTTGTCCAAAACAACCTTGGCCCCATCAATGGTTTGATCGGACAGTCCCGTGATCTTCACACCGTTCAGAAAAATATCAACCGCCAGGGCGGGCGTGCAGAACAAGGCAAGCAAGACGACAAAACTCAGTGTTTTTTTCATGGCATTCCTCCCGTGTCTGGATTGGACCCTGTCGGGGCAGGCCGCATTCAAATAGACCTATTTCTTTTTCTTCTTGGAGCCGCGACCAAAAAGTCGTTGCAACAGCCCCAATCGCTTTTTCTTGACCGGGTTTTCATCCGAAGGAGGACTGGGTGCCGGGTAGCCCACTTCGTGGCTTGGAGCCTCCTCCAATGGAATTCGCAGCTTCTTGCGAATGGTCTCATCGGTATCCAGCTGGGCCAAGGTTGCGTCCAGGCTCTCGTTTCGCGTTCGATCCACCGCGCTGATAACCAGCATGCATTCCTGGTCCAGATGGAAGGTGAGCTCGACCAGCGTCGATCCCTTGGGCCCAGGAGGGATGCCCGAAATGCGAAGGGTCCCTAAGTACTCGTTGTCCAGAATTCGATCGTGCTCACCCTGAAAAATCAACAAATCGATAAGGGTCTGGTCCTTGCGAAAAGTCGAAATGGTGTAGGTACGCGTGGCGGGCAACGAGGTCCCTTTTTCAGAAACCACCAAGAAAGCGCCCCCAGGCACCCCAATGCCTATGCTCATCGGCAAAACATCAATGAGCACCACGCTGTCGATACGCTTGAGTGAATCTGCCAGCAGGGCAGCGCCGATGGCCACCGCCTCATCTGGATGAACCGAGGCGTTGGGCTTCCTGCCAAAAACTTCCTCAATCTTGGACCAAACCAAAGGCATACGGCTTTGCCCACCCACCAACAAGACGTTGTCGATCTGCTTCGGTGAAAGGCCTGCCTCCTTGACCACCTGCAAGCTGACCGCCATGGTGCGCTCCACCATCGCCTGGACCAGCTCCTCCAACAACTCGCGGGTAACCCGCACCTCCAGATCCTTCGGGGTATTGTCGATGGCCACGAAGAAAGGAAGCCGAACGATGGTTTCGTTTTTCTCGCTCAGAGCGCACTTGGCCTGCTCGGCCGCTTCGAGCAGGCGCTGCATGGCGGGCCGGTCCACCTTCGGCACCACCCCCACCTTGGTGCAGAACTCGGCAAGCAAATAATCAGTCAATTGGTTGTCGAAATCCACGCCCCCCAGAAAGGTGTCGCCGCCGGTGGCTCGCACTTCATATACATTCTCAGTCAACTCCATAACCGATGCGTCGAAGGTTCCACCGCCCAGGTCATAAATCAACGCCCGCTGGTCTAGTGATTTGTTGTGCCCGAAAGCAAGAGCCGCCGCGGTCGGCTCGTTGACGATACGCTCGACCCTCAAACCCGCCAGCACACCGGCCTGTCGAACAGCCTGCCGTTGATTCTCGTTGTAGTATGCCGGAACCGTAACCACGGCCCGGGTTACTTCCGCCCCGAGGAACTCCTCCGCGACCGCGCGGATTTCCGCAAGGATGAAAGAGGCCACTTGCTGCAAGCTGAAAACGCGCTCCGCGATTTCGACCGCGCACTCTTTCTTGGGCCCCTCCACGATGTGGTAGTGAAATCGATCCTTGATTTGCCGCACCGTATTAGAATGAAAAGGCCTTCCGATAAGCCGCTTGGATCCATAAACCGTGTATTCCGGTCGTATGGCCAGCTGCCCTTTGGCCGCATGCCCTACTTTGAATTTGCCCTTATCGTCATAGGCCACAATGGATGGGATGGTCCGGTAACCCTTGCGGGATGGTATGATTTGGGGTCGGTCGTTGCGCACCACAGCGCAGCAGGAATTGGTCGTCCCCAGATCGATACCGATGATCTTACCCACCGAATCAGCTTTTTCCTTTGCCTTGCGGGCCTTCGTGACGGAGGGATCTTCCGTCACCTCAATGCCCGCATCGAGAGCACTTGGGTCCACTTGCTCTGCATGCAGCTCCGGGCTGACCTCAATGCTGGGACCACGGTCCTCCACGGGAGCCTGGATGTCCATATCCATACCCAAATCCAGACCGCCATCAGAGCCCTTTACTTTGGACCTTTCGGCAGCAGTCCCCTGCCGTCGAACCTTCAGCATGCGTTTGACAATCTTTTTTGAGTCATCGTCTAGTTGCTGAAAGCGTACGCCCATGCCCGGCACCACCGGTTTATCGCTGGCCGGCACCGCCTCACGCAACCACACCACCTGCCCCTTGCCGCGAAGCACGGCTTCTCCGCTCTTTAAGCGAATCTCGAACCGAAGCGTGGTCCCCACGGGATAAGTCTTGCGGCTCTGGATGAAAATCCCACCTGCGCTGATGTTGGTGGCAAAATGATCAACGAACTGATCGACCTCCGTGTACTTGACACGAATCAGAAGGCCGACTGCCTTGCGGGCCTCCTCTCGTTTTTCTTTCGAATCTTCAGTCAATTTACAACATCCTCACCAAAAAGATTCGTGAAGTATAAAGGAGTTGCACAAGCGAAGCAAGACACGGTCACATTCATTACACCAAAGCCCATACCGAGGTTGATCCGCCCAGCTTGCTCGGTATAATGGCGCAAAACAACTCAGACGGTGAGGGCTCCTTTGGCCAAAAAACGCTTCATCGCCATGGCGGGCAACATCGGCTGCGGTAAGACCACAGCCGCCAAACTCATAAGCCAATATTTGGGCTATGAACTTTTTGATGAACCCGTAGTGGACAACCGCTTCCTCAAAGACTACTACCGGGACATGCGTCGCTGGTCCTTCACCTTGCAACTTGAGTTCTTGATCCGCCGAGTAGAACACCATGAACTCATTCGGAGAGTACCCAAAGATTGCATCCAGGACCGCACCCTCTACGAAGATCCCGAGATCTTTGCCAAATACCTCCACGGCCTGGGCTACATGAACAACCGGGAACTCGATCTCTATCACGAATACTTCATGCGTTTGAACCGAGAACTCACCCAGCCAGACCTAATCATCATCATGGAAGTGGACTCCATCGACACATTGCTGACAAGAATCCGCAAACGCGGGCGAGAAGAAGAAAGCGATATCGACGTCGATTTCATGCGAGGACTCAACGCTTACTACTCCACCTTTGCCCAAGTGTGCCACCACAAATATGGGATTCCCACCCATCGACTCAACGTGGAAAAACTGGACATCCGATCACCGGAAGGCAGGGCTACCTTCCTGAGCGATGTGGAAAAAGCGATGGGAGAATTAGCATGAGCAGCCACCATCGAGCGGAGGATCAAGGAACCAAAAAAGGCAAGACCAGGCCTCATTACATCACCATCGAAGGGCCTATCGGCGTGGGTAAAACCACCCTTGTAAAAAAGCTTTGCAAAATGTTCTCGGGTCGCATGGTACTCGAAATCGTCGAATTTGCCTTCCAAACCCAGCTCTTTTTTCTCTTGAGTCGCTACCGACAGCAACAAGAGTTGTGGCAACCGGATCTGTTTCACCCCTACATCTTTTCAGATTACATGTTCAGCAAGGACAGGATTTTTGCCTCCTTGACCCTGTCCGACAATGAGATGCTGCTTTACGATCAGGTTTTCCAAATCCTGGACATGCGGGTGCTCAAACCCGATCTGGTGGTCTACCTGCAAGCCCGACTGGACGTGCTCCTGGAAAGGATCAAGCGGCGGGGTCGATCCTTCGAAAAAGACTTCAATGCCGATTACCTCAAGCGACTGTGCGCCACATACAATGACTATTTCTTTCACTATGCGGACACACCCTTGTTGGTGGTTGACACCTCGGATATCGACGTCGTGGCCTCTGAGGCTGACATGCAGGATCTCAACCGGGCCATCATGAACCATCGAGGCGGCGTCCAGTTCTACAAGCCCTTGGGTCGATAGGGAAAACCCCATGTCACACGCGCGATTCCCCCTCCTTCTCTTGCTGGGTTTGTTAGGCGCCTGCGCGACCAGTCAAGAAGTCTCGTCCAATGCCCCAATTTTGACGCCCACAAGCATGGAGGCCGTAGCCGAGTTCATCGACCGGCAGCCCACGGGGGTAGCCGTCAGCCGCGAAGGACGCATCTTTGTCAACTTCCCGAGATGGGGCCTGCCCGTTGATGCATCGGTGGTCGAAATCGGGCGCGGCGGCAGGCAGAAAGCCTACCCCGACGCCTCCTGGAACCAGTGGCTCCCTGGCAGGCACAATCCGGCCGAGCATTTCATCAGCGTACAAAGCGTGGTGGCGGATAAGACAGGATTCTTGTGGGTTTTGGACCCAGCCTCCCCTGGTTTTCGAGGCGTGGTGCCGGGTGGCGCAAAGCTTGTGCAAATTGAATTGAGCTCCAATCAGGTGGTTCGCATCTTCACCTTCGACTCCCTTTTGGCACCGAAAACCAGCTATTTGAACGATGTGCGAATTGATCCACTGAAAAAGAAGGCCTACATCACCGACTCCGGACTGGGCGCGTTGCTGGTGGTCGACCTGAAAACCGGTCGGGCTCGACGGATTCTGGACAGGCACCCTGCCCTCCACGCAGAAGTCAAGCTTCGCCCCCAAATCGGGGGCATGGCATGGCAGACCCCCGACGGGTCAGTGCCCAAAGTACATGTGGACGGCATCGCACTCGACCTCCGCAAAGGACTACTGTACTTCCATGCCCTGACCGGCAAGCATCTTTATCGAATCCCCACCGTGGCCCTCAACAACCCGGAGTTGGGTGCCGACGAGCTGGGACGACGCGTCACGGACTTAGGTCCCGACGTGGTCTGCGACGGGATGCTGGTGGGACCCCATGGGGAAATCTACCTGACCGCCCTGGAGACCAACGCCATCATGGTAAGACAGGCCGACGGCTCCAAAGCGCAAACATTAATCACGGACCCTCGCCTGCGTTGGCCTGACAGTTTAGCATGGGGGCCCGACGGCAACCTTTATGCCACCACCTCCCAAATCCACTTGGCCCCGGATTTCCGTGATGCATCAGGCAATCCCTACCCCTTCGGTCTCTGGCGCATCCGCATGAATGCGCCCAAGGTCAAAGGTCAATAGAAATTCCGCAATCTAGGGACAACTGTTTCCCAGGTAGGTGAACTGCATTCGATTGAAGGTGATCGACTGAGAACCCGGATCCTCAATACGGACGAAGCTCTCTGGGCACATGAAGTGATTGCCGAGATTTTCGTCGACGTAGGCACCGTCAACTCTCTCTTGTACGCGCTCGATCAGCACGTCGCCGTCCCGGGTGTCCAAGATGCGATATTGGGCGGGGTACGTCGCCCGGCTGTCCGTTCCCCGGTACTGGGCAAGTATGTTGTAACATCCAACCCCGAGCGATTCGAAATCCGGCACGTAGTCCACCCACTGCTCGCCCGCTGGGTCGGGCTCATCCGTCAACTGGTGGCTTGACGTGTACCAGTAATCGCCATGAGCGCGGGCCACATTGTGTCGGCGATACCCCGGGTTGTCGCCGTTCAGTCCGTCGTTCACGTCGATCTTCGGCTGGGTGGTATCCTCGTCACCACTGTGGGCGTCGACCTCCAGGGTATACGTTTGACCGGGACTCAAGATCCCCTGCATGGGCGCACAGTCACCCTCGACAATCGGCTCTGAAGACACCTTGTACAGCTTGCCGGTACTTTGATAATCCCAGGTGCCCAGATACAGGTCGCCGTCGAAAACCGCCATGCTCCAAATGGCGGTCGCCGGAAATGTACAGATGGTTTGCCAGTCGCTCTCGCCGTCAGGAGACATGACCAGCGAACAAGGGCCGCTCTCGTTCTTCCAGCCATTGGAGGTGCCGGCGAAGAGCTTGCCGTCCAGATCCTCGATATCTGTGACATAGCGTTTGGTGCCGGCGTAGGTCTTGACAAAATTCGTGCCGTCGAAACGCCAAACCCCCACCTCGCCGTTGGCATAATAATCGGTGCTGCCCAGCCACAAATAACCATTCCACACGTGACCCCGAAAATAGCGATTGGCCACCTGCTGCTTGCTCCAATCGCTACCATTGGTCGAAGACAGCATATGCCCCTGCTGGTTCTCCACCGCGAATGCGTAAAGTACACCGTCGTAAGCGACGATCTCGCGAATGTAGGTCGAAGTGCTTCCCGAGTCGTACACGGTGGTCCAGGAGGGTCCATCCTGTCGCAGGATCAAACCATGGGTGCTCTGCGCGTTGTTGTAGTTGATGGCGTAAAGCTTTCCGTCGAAGACCTCGAGCCCACAGCCGATGGTGCCGGAGCCTCCATCACGTACGCGAACCCAGTTGGATCCGTCGGCCGAGCGAAAAATATCACCGCTGCTTTCGGTGTTGGCGTAAAGGTAACCATCGAAGACCTTCATGGCGCATACCGACTCGCTGATACCCGTGAGCCCCGGCGAGGTCAACTCGAAGGGCGGATAGGAATAGAGCATGCTCTGTGACTCGTGCCCATAGCCAAACAATCCTGCGTACAGTTTGTCACCAAAGGCCTCAAGGCTGAAGAAGCCATCGGTGTAAGAGGTGCCGACCGGCGTACAGGTCCAAGCCATTTCCACACCCGGATCCCCGCCTGCATCTTCCCCGGCATCTTCCCCTGCATCTTCACCGGCATCTTCACCGGCATCTTCACCGGCGTCTTCGCCAGCATCTTCACCGGCATCTTCACCGGCGTCTTCGCCCGCGTCCTGACCCGCATCGGTTCCCGCGTCTTCTTCGACACCCGTTTCCGAGCCACAGGACCAAAGCAACAATCCCGCCATCAGAACAAAAACAAAAGCTCGAACCTTCATGTCAAATCTCCCTTTGGGTGGTGACCGATTTTACGTCATTCAGCAGGCTCATCTTGAAAAGATTCTTCTCCAGGTCCAGCGAATCCACAAACTGAAGCGCCTGCATCCCGACCGCCTTGGCCGCCTCCACGTTGTCTGAATTGTCGTCGATGAACAGACAACGCGCCGGCGCAACCTGATAGCGCTCCATAAAACGCGTGAAGATCTCGCGATCCGGTTTCTTCACGCCCTCTCGACCCGAGACAAAAACCCCCTCGAAGCGCTTCAGAAAATCGAAGCGAGCCTCTGCCAGGGGGAAGGTTTCAGCAGGCCAATTGGTCAAAGCCAACAAGCGATGGCGACCCTGTACGTGAAGCCGTTCCAGCAAAACCACACTGTCATCCATGGCACCGGCTATCATCTCCCCGAAACGCCCGTAGTAGGCACGGATGGCATCCTCGTAATGAGGATGGCAAGCCACCAACTCCTCCGTGGCCTCCATGGCGGAGCGGCCGGCATCTTGCTCCTCGTTCCATTCCTGGGTGCAGATCTCATTCAGAAACATCCGCATCTCGGAGCGGTCGGCAAAGATCTGTCGATACAAGTACTCGGGATTCCAATCGATGAGCACGCCGCCCAGATCAAAAACGATGACATCCACCAGAATCACCCCTCATCATTCCGCCGGCTTTTCTTCCAGCCAGTCGCACATGCCGCGCCACGCCCTCTCGATATCCACCCGGTCCATTCCCTGGTAGACCTCGCCGCCCTTGGGCAAAATCGCGTCCAGTCCCTGCTCTTCGAAAATCTTGCACTGCTGGCGCTGAACCTCAAGCGACTTGCAGGTCATCCCGACCTGGTCGAGACTCAGCGCATCGGCCTGTCCTCCATGCCCGGAGATCGCCCTCTTGTATGCATCCAAGGCCTTTGTGCTTTGACCCAAGTCATACAGACGACAAACCTCCAGCATGGGCCTGTAGGGATTGCCGCCTTGGGGATAAGAATTCTCAAAATCTTTCTGCATCGGGGACGCCGGCGGCGACAAGCACAACACGAAGGCCGCTACCGCCAGTCCTCCGCCGGTCAAACCCTGCAAGAGCGACACCCATGCGCGCGGACTGCGCCTGAGCAAGGCCGGGTTGAAAACAAAGCCCACCAGCGCGCCCGAGCCGAAACCCACCAGATGAGCCACATTGTCCGCCCCGATGAGAAGGCCAAAAACCACGGTGTAGACAACCCACTTCATCATCAGGTTGCGTATGGCGCGGCCCTGGGTCGTGCCGTCTCGATGACCCCAGCCCGCGGCCATGCCGCAAAGACCCATGATGGCCCCCGAGGCGCCGATGCCCACCCCGTCCATGCGAAACAAGCTAGACCCAAAGGAAGCCAGCACGCCCGTCAGCATGAAGAATAAAATCATGCGCCCGCGACCGAAAACCTCCTCGATGGCAGGCCCGATCTGGCTCAAGGCGAAGAGATTGAACCCCAGATGCCATAAACCCGCATGCAGAAAAATGCCCGTGGCCAAACGCCACCATTCGCCCTGCAATACAGCCTGAGGACTGTGCCCGCCAAAACGAAACAGGGTATCCACTCGGAAAGACCAAAATGAGTCTGGGCCACCTTCCGCCAAAACCATGCGACCGAAGACAAGCACCATGGCCAGGCCCAGAAGGCTGCTCACGCTCAAGACCTCGGGCAGACCCAAGCCGATGCGCTGAAGCCGATTGAAGAGACGCCCCCCCAGACGACCGCCGCAGCCAGCGCACCGTTTTTCCGAACGATCGTTGACACGACCGCAACGTCCGCAAACCTTGTGCTCGTATGAGATGTGCTCGACCCGCTCGCGCGCCCGATGACCCGAGTCACGCCAGCGTTGGCGCATGCGATCCAATTTCCATCGCACACGCACCTGATTGAAACCCAGAAGGGAAGCCAGATGGCTGAGGCGGTCAACCCAATCCGTGTCGTCTTTTTTGGGTGTCACCATGGGGCCTTCTGCTCAGGAGGACCATGCCTGTCTGGCCTTCTGTCCCACCGCGCGACCTGCGGCAAAGGCCTGCTGGTTGGCTTCGATGAAGCGCTTGGGTACGCTTTCCTCGATGACTTGCTGCAAAATGGACACCTCGAAGGGCATATCAACGCAAGCAGACAAGACCCCAAGCAAGATGGTATTGACAGCCTGCGCCGAACCCGCGTCCTGGGCCATGCGGCCGGCGTCCAGCTCCACGACCCGAGTCGAATGCTGCCTCACCCGAAGCATCAAGGTCTCAACCTCCGGGTAGTTTTCATTCTTCAAAGAAATGGATGGAGGCACGATGGGCCGCGTGTTGACGATCACGAGGGTATCAGGACCTGCCCTCCCCAGGGCCCGAACGGTTTCCACGGGCTCAAAACCCAAGAGCACATCCGCGCCCCGGTTCTTGATGATGGGGCCGTACACCTTCTCCCCGATACGAACCGTACTCTCTACGACACCACCACGCTGGGCCATGCCGTGGATCTCCCCCACCAGGACCCTCTGACCCGCCCGGGCGGCCGCCTCGCCGAGGATACGCGAAGCCGTCAACGAGCCTTGACCACCCACACCTGCCAGAAGAACGTCGAGCTTGGCCATCAGAACACCTCCATGCCCACCGGGTGGATGGCGTGATTGGGACAAAGTTGAGCACAGAGACCACAGCCGATGCAGAGCACCTCATCAATATAAACCTTGCCATCCTGCTTGTAGATGGCCGGACAACCAAAGTTATCGATGCAGTTGTCACAGCGACCGCAAAGCTGGCAACTCAAACAACGATCAGCCTCTTCCAGGACTTGAGCTTCCTCCGTGAAGCCCGGACCCTCCTGCTCAAAATCAACGACTCTAGCCTCGACATCCCGCAGGGCCACGGCCACCCGGGCCTGCGCCGGCACATCTGGCGGATGATATGGATCCACCGCTTGCAAGACATCCAAAGAGCGAAGGTCCAAAGGCTCGACATCATCACCGCGCAGTGCCCGATCCACACCATAGGCAGCCTTGCGACCCGAAGCGATGGCGGCGATCACGGTTTGGGGTCCGGTGGCCAAATCACCCGCCACGAAAACCTTGGCGTGACTGCTGGCACCTGTCTCGGGATCGCAGATCACCTCGCCTCGCTTGCGATACTTAAGCTCAATATCGCCGTCCAACAAGGAGTCTTCCACCGCCTGACCCACGGCCAAAATGGCCATATCGCAAGGGCGATCGAAATCTGATCCATCCACGGGCACCGGTCGCCGGCGACCGCTCTTGTCGGGTTCGCCCAAGCTGGTCTGGACACAAATGGCACCACGAAGCTTGCCGGAATCCACCAACCAACGGGTGGGCACGGCCTGCAATGTAAAAATCACGCCCTCGGCCTTGGCCGCTTCGATTTCAGCCGAAGCCGCGGGCATCTCCTCGGCCGACCGCCGATACAAAACCTCGACCGACTCGCAGCCTAAGCGCCGTGCCGTGCGGGCCGCATCGATGGCGGCGTCACCCCCGCCGATGACCAACACCCGTTTGCCCACGCTGCGATCCTGATCCAGATTCACCCGCTTTAAGAAATGCAGGGCGTCCTCCACGCCATCAGCGTCCTCGCCCTCCAGTTCCATACCCAGGCCTTTCCAGGCCCCCGCGGCCAGACAGACCGCCTCAAAGCCATCCCGTTCCAAGAGGTCCTGCACCCGGCCTTCCCGCCCCAGGGCCCACCCGGTTTTCAGGTGGATACCCAAGGAGAGCAAGCCATCGATCTCGGCCTGCAAGAGATCCCGCGGCATGCGGTAAGCCGGGATGCCCAGGCGCAGCATGCCGCCTGTTGTTGTTTCCTTTTCGAACAGAGTCACGTCGTAACCTCGACGCCTTAGTTCATAGGCCGCGGTCAAACCAGCCGGCCCGGCCCCCACCACGGCCACCTTGCGACCATGCTCTTCGATGGCCTCCCGCAGCTTGTCCAGCCAGTCCTTGTGATGCTTCGCGCTCTCCCGCTCCGCCACGAAACGCTTGATGCCGTTGATGGACACGGCTTCGTCATATTCCGCACGAATGCAAGCCGTCTCGCAGGGATGGTGGCAAACTCGCCCCAGGGCTACCGGCAGAGGCACGGCCTCCCGGATCAAATCCAAGGCCTCGTCATATCGCCCAGCTCGCGCCAGCCCAATGTAACCGAAGGCGCAAATGTTGGCCGGACAGGCCAAGGTACAAGGGGCCACTTCCATTTTGCGCGCTTGGCCGCGGGCCACGCCATCAGCCTCCAACTCATTGGCCAGGATGCTCACGCGCGCCCTGAGAATGTGGTCCTCTTTGATGACCGGCACACCGCAGGACTTATGATCCGCGTGACTGCCACAAATTTTGCAGCGTTCTTGATCCACCGTATAGACCAGCGGTTTTTCTTGCTTGCGCACCAAGCGGCGCTCGTACAGCGGGCATGCATGCCGGCTGATGATGACCCGAACACCCTTGCGCTGGTACGCACCGCGCACCACTTGCATGGATCGCTTGAGATCGTTGGGGTCCACCACTTCCACATCTTCAACACCCAAACCCCGCACCGCCTGCTCCAAATCCAGAATGGAGGCACCCGGCGTCTTGCAATCGGTGCCGGGGTTGGGCTGGTGCCCGGTCATGGCCGTGATGGAATTATCGAGGATGACCAACATGAGATCGTGGCCATTGTGCACGGCATTGGCCAGGCCGGTCAGGCCGCTGTGGAAAAAAGTTGAATCGCCGATGAAGGCCACAATTTTCTGCGGATTGCGGATGGAAGCACCCAGGGCCTGGGTGATGCTGGAGCCCATGCACAAGAAACTATCCACCGTGCTCAGGGGCGGCATCAGTCCCAGGGTGTAACAACCGATATCGGAGGCGAAATAGGTGTCCGGCTCGACGATGGACTTAATGGCGTAGTAAGAATTGCGGTGGGTACAACCAGCGCAAAGCGTGGGTGGCCGAATGGGCAACTCGGGCAGCTCCATGGGTGGGACAATCTCGGGCTCTTGCCCCAAAAGCCGCCCAATCGCCGGCCGAATGGCGTCGGGGCTCAACTCGAACATGCGCGGGATGCCCTTCTCTCCCTTGCCGAAGATCAAAACAGCACGACCCATCTCCTGTGCGGTGGCGCGCACGGCCGTCTCCAAGTATGGCTCCAGCTCCTCGACCACCAAAACCTTCTTGCAATCGAGCAACAATCGCTCGATCTGCGCTTTGGGCAAGGGGTAAATGGATCCTACTTTGACCAAGCGTACCTGATCGCCGGAATCAAACTCATCCAATACTTCCTTGACGTAGGCATAAGCCACGCCGGCGGTCACAATGCCCAAGTCGCTTGTGCCTCCCTCGCTGCGATTGAAGGGCAGCTCGGCCATCATCTCGGCGGCCTTGGCCTCACGCTGGATCTGTACTGGCCGAAGCCGCCTGGCCACCGCCGGCACAGGCACCCAACGAAATGGGTCCTTGTCAAAATGACCCTCGAAACGACGCGGCTCCATGGGCCCGTACGTACAGACCCCGCGAGCATGATTGACGCGGGTCGTGGTACGCAAGATCACCGGCGTACCCAGCGCCTCACTTAGACGAAAAGCCTCTCGGGTCATCTGAAGAGCCTCCTCGGGGTCCGAAGGCTCCAACATGGGAAGCAAGGACAACTTGGCGTAAAAACGATTATCTTGCTCGTTCTGGCTTGAATGCATAGAGGGGTCGTCCGCCGTAACGATGACGAAGCCCGCCTTGGTCCCTGTGTAAGCCAGGGTATTCAAAGGGTCGGCGGCCACGTTCAAACCCACATGCTTCATGCTGACCAAAGCCCGCATACCGGCGATGGCCGCCCCCGCGGCCACCTCCATCGCGACCTTTTCGTTCGTGCCATATTCGAAATACAAATCACTCTGCTGACTCAAACGATAAAACGTATCAGCGATCTCCGAAGAAGGCGTGCCCGGGTATGCCGTCGTCACTTCTACGCCGGCCTCCAGCGCGCCGCGAACGATGGCTTCGTTCCCAAGCAACAGAGCGCGACGACCCGCTTCGTCTTTGAGCAATGCGTCCATGGCCACCTTTCTTTTCGCCCCCGAAATCTCCGCGATCCCGCCACTTCCCGAATCGCCCTCCCCTTATGCCAAGCAGGCTTTGGGGTGTCAAGGCGAGCATGGACTGACGGCACCAGCGCGGTTGATCCAGGCTCAAAGGCGTGTTAGTCAACAGGGAACCCTGTCGTTCAATCTTGGAGAATAACAATGATCGTGACCACGAAAAAACTATTTGAAAACGCCTACGGCCAGTACGCCGTCGGTGCCTACAACATCAACAACCTGGAACAAACCATGGGCTTGTTCCAGGGCAACCTCGACTCCAAGGCCCCGTTCATTATCCAGATATCCAAGGGTGCCCGCTCCTACACGGACAAACGCATGCTGGAGGGCATCATTCGGGCCGCCGACGAGGTTTTTCCCGAGGCCATTTTTGCGGTGCATCTGGATCATGGAGATCTGGAGTCCTGCTTAGACTGCGTCGCCAGCGGATTTTACTCCAGCGTCATGATCGACGCGTCCCACGAATCCTTTGATGAAAACATCCGCATCACGAAAGAAGTTGTGGACGCGGCCCACGCCAAAGGCATCGTGGTCGAAGCAGAGCTCGGTCAGCTCGGCGGCGTTGAAGAAGACATCGTCGTGGACGAGGCCAATGCCAACTTGACCAACCCAAAAGAGGCCAAAGAATTCGTCGAACGCTCAGGCTGCGACAGCCTGGCCGTGGCCATCGGCACCAGCCACGGGGCCTACAAGTTCACGGGCGGCCAAGGCCTGCATTTCGATGTCCTGGCCAAAATCCAAGAGCGTCTGCCCAACTACCCCTTGGTCATGCACGGTTCCTCCAGCGTGCCCGCCGATGAGATAGAGCGCATCAACAAGGCCGGCGGCGACATGAAGGGCGCAAAGGGCGTCGATGAAAACGAATTCGTCAAAGCCGTGCCCCTGGGCGTAACCAAGGTCAACATCGACACGGACGGCCGCTTGGTTTGGTGCCGGGTCCACCGCGAGTTCTTCCGCGACCAACCCCAACAATTCGACCTGCGCGGGCCGGGCAAGATTTTCATGCCCGAATACGCCAAGTTCATCGCCCACAAAAACGAAAAGCTAGGCTCGGCGGGCAAGCTGGACCAAGTCCGACAAGCCCTGGCCTAGGCCGGAAGCAGCACAGGCCGTGCAGGCCCTCATCGGCATCCACCTTGGATTGGAACGGACCACCGCGGTCATGGTGGAGCCGGACGGCAGTTTGCTGGCCTCAAGCAGCAAAAATCTGGAGTTGCGCCAGGGAGAAGGGGGCGCAAGGGAACAGTCTCCGGACGCATGGTGGCGCAGCCTGGCCTTCTGCACCCGTGCCCTACTCAAAAAGACGGACTTCCCCGAGGTCCTGGCCGTCGGCCTTTGCGACCAGCCCAACACGGTGGTGCCTGTGGACTCAAGGGGACACCCCCTGGGCAACGCCATGGTCCAGCCGGATCGCCGCGCTCAAGCCACCTCCGAAGAATTGGCGAAACGCCTCGACTTGGCTGAGATTCACAAACGCACGGGCTCTGGCCTGGGGACACAACAAGCCACCATCAAAATGGCCTGGTCCAGCAAAAACTGGGATCCCTTCAAGCGCTGCAGGCAAGCACTAAGCGCCGGCGGGTGGATCGGGCAGCGATTGGTGGGCCGCCCCTTTCTGGACCGCACCCAAGCCTCGGTGGCTGGATTTTTGGACATCCAGACTGGGCAGTTCGCCGTGGACCTCTTGCAAAGCATGGGTGTGCCGGCCGGCAAGTTACCCAGCCTGGTCTCGACTGGCGACGTGCTGGGTCAACTGACCTCGGCCGCCTCAGCTGACACAGGTATCAAAGCCGGCACCACCTTGGTGGCCGGCCTGAGTGAGCAAGCCGCATGGGCCCTGGCCACGGGTCTGACCGAAGCGGGCCAAGCCCTCTTTCTGAGCAATGAAGATCTTCTGCTTGTCAGTTCCCCCCATCCGGTCAGGGATCCCCGGGCCGAGCTGCAGGTTAGTCTGCACCCAATCGATGGCCTGTACCTGCTGGAGTTGGGTCCGAACTGCGGCAGCATCTCCGAGCGCAAGGCCCAGCTGGACAAACAGGGCATCCCCATCACACGCTTGGTTACTTGTGGATCCGACGCGCCAACAGAATTGAGCGACCTGCCCTGGAGTCGTCAGGACATAGAGCAAGCAGAAGCCATGGGCGCCGTCCATAACGCCAGAAGCATCCTGGAATAGATCTAAAAACCAATGCGATAGCTGGCACCGAAGATCACGCCGATAATCCAGGGATCAGCCACGTCGGTCAAATCCATGAAGCCCGTATCCACAAAGAGGTCCAAGTCGTGAATCAGGGTGTACTGCACCCGCATGAGCAAAGGCAGCAGGACCTCGTCCCAGTCCCCGAAATATGCGGTCAGACCGAAGCGCAGATGCAGCGCCAGAGGCTCGATGGCCTGAAAAATCAAGCCTCCTTCCATTTTCACAAGGAAGTAATTCATGTTGGCTGGCCCCACGTCGCCGATGACGAAACCAAAGCCCGCCTGGGCCGTGGCGGCCAGCATGTCGGTGAATTTGAACTTGGCCAAAGCCTCGGTCCTCATGGCAAAGTCGCCGCCAGGGTGATCCGTGTAGCCGTTGGACAGAGGTGCCACCAAGACCAGCCGACCCGCCAGATTGAAGCCGTCGGCACCAAGCAAAGAAGTCAAGTCGTAGAGACCATACAACTCCAGGTCGCCGGCCCTGAAATTCGGAGCAAAGCCCAAGGGGAAAAACATGCCGGCTTCCAAGTTGTCGATGATGCCGAAGCGAGCGCCCGTACGCAAACCAAAACGGTTGTCGATATCATCCAAAAAATCAAATCGGATGCTGATTTCGGGCTCTAAGGTCATGGGGGGCAAAGCCAAAGGTCTGTCCACCTCGGCCACGGGGTAACCGCTTGGGATAACCACCTCAGGCTCGCCGGAGGCCGCCTCTCCTGTTTCGGTCTTGGGGGCGTCCCACATCTCGTCTTTCTTCTCACCCTTGGCTTTGTCTTCTTTGGGCTTGTCTTTCTTGGCTTTGCCTTCCGCAGCCTTGTCTTCTTCTTCTTCAGCCCCCCAGCCCTCCTCGTCCTGAGCCAAGACAGTGGGTGCAGAAAAAATCCATAGACCCAACAGAACAACAGCCAGAGACCAAAGTCGCGCGGATTTCACCATGGGCTTTTCCCCTCTCAAAAAAACAAAAAACGGCCCGTCAGCCAGATTGCTGCGGGCCGTCCAGCATACTGAGGCACAAGGATTCGAACCTTGATAGTCGGCTCCAAAGGCCGGTGTCCTGCCGTTAGACGATGCCTCATCGACCGGCTTTTTTTAACAGCCAAGGCCTCAAGTGTCAAGCACTCCAATAAACATCTGTCGAATTTGAGGCCCTTGACATTGAAGCACCAAGCGATAAGGTTCTCGCGAATTCCGGCAACCAGCTTGGAGATCTCCCCATGAGCTCAACGCAGATGGTCATCACCATCACCGGCGGCTTGGCTCTGTTTCTCTTTGGTATGAAGGTCATGAGCGAGGGCCTGCAGAAGGTGGCGGGTGACAAACTGCGCCACACTCTGGGCGTCATGACCGGCAACCGCTTTCTGGGGGTTGGCACCGGCGTCTTGATCACCACCGCGGTGCAGTCCTCCTCCGCCACCACGGTCATGCTGGTCAGTTTTGTCCACGCTGGGCTTCCTCCTCCGCCACCACGGTCATGCTGGTCAGTTTTGTCCACGCTGGGCTCATCACCCTGACCCAGGCGACGGGCGTGATCATGGGTGCCAACATCGGCACCACGGTCACCGGCTGGCTGGTGGCCCTCTTGGGCTTTCGCGTGCAGATCTCGGCCATGGCCCTGCCCGCAATCACCCTGGGCTTCTTCGCTCGGTTCTTGGGCTCTCGCAAGCTGGGCCAATGGGGTGACGTGCTCTTGGGCTTCGGCCTTTTGTTCCTCGGTCTGGACCTGATGAAGGAGGCGGTGGGCTCCTTAAAGGAATCGCCCGCGGTATTCGAGTGGATTGCAGCAGCCCAAGCCACCCACGCAGGTCAGATCATTCTGGCGGTCCTGCTCGGAGCGCTGGTGACCATCGTGGTCCAATCCTCCTCTGCCACCATGGCCATCACCATGACCCTTGCCGCCCAGGGGATGATCGATTTGCCCACGGCCTGTGCGCTCATCCTTGGGGAGAACATCGGCACGACCATCACAGCCAACCTGGCAGCCTTGGGGGCCAGCACCGCAGCCAGGCGCACAGCGCGGGCCCACCTCCTGTTCAACGTTGCGGGGGTCGTCTGGGCCGTGATCCTGTTCTGGCCCTTCCTGCATGTGGTGGATTGGCTGGTTCCCGGCGACGCCTTCGCCACTGGGGCCGATACAAGCATGGTCAGCGTGGCCGCTCACATGGCTGCCTTCCACACGCTCTTCAATCTGGTCAACACGGCCATTTTCCTGCCATTTGTCAGGCAACTGGCCTGGGTGGCCAGCAAGATGGTCCGGGCCAAGCCAGGTCAGTCCGAAGACGAATTTCATCTGCGGTTCCTGGACACCAAGTTGGCGCAGACACCCATCCTGGCGCTGCAGGCCGCCCGTAGCGAGCTCAAGCGCATGCAAGAAGAGGTCATGGGCATGCTGGACCGCGTGCTGAAGCTCATCGCCTCCCCGGAGACCAAGCTTGGCAAGGTCGCCGAAGAGGTGCATGCCTCAGAACAAACCGTGGACCTGCTTGAAAAAGAGATCACTGAGTATCTGGTGGCCATCTCGGGTCGAGAACTCACCATGCCCCAAAGCCACGAGGTCTCTGGCATACTCCAGGCGGTCAGCGACCTGGAACGCATGGGCGACCACTGCGAATCCCTGCTTCGGCTCACACGACGAAAATACGACAAGAAGCTGGACTTCTCCTGGCAGGGCACGAAAGAACTCCTCGAAATCGGTGCCCAGGTAACCGAGTTCCTCAAGCTGCTGCACGAACACATCATGGACAACGACACCAACATCATGCCGCGAGCCATCCAACTCGAACAAAGCATCAACGACATGCGCCGCCTCATGCGCAAAGGACACGTCACCCGACTCCACCAAGGTAAATGCGAAGTCTTAAGCGGCCTCGTATTCATCGACATGCTGACCAGCTTCGAAAAAATAGGCGACCACGCATTCAACGTAGCCCAAATGATTTCTGGGGAGCGGTAAAACCAACAAACCAAGACCGTCGACGACTTTACCAGGCTTTTGCTATGCGACCTTGATCTTCTTGACCTTAAGCTCTGCTCTCTTCTTCTCGGACTTCCACAGATCACATTCCATCTGCATGGAGAGCCAGCTCTCAGGGGTGGTGTCAAAGGCGATGGATAAACGTATCGCCATCTCCGGACTTACACCGGAGCGCCCGTTGAGCACAGCGGAAAGAGTCTTACGGCTTACGCCCAAATGCTCAGCGGCTTCAGTGACACTCATACCCAAAGGCTCTAAGCACAGCACGCGAATCACCTCGCCTGGATGCGGCGGATTGTGCATTCTCATCTCCATACGACACCTCGTCCTTCAGTGGTAATCGACGTAATCCACATCAAGCACATCTGTTCCTTCAAATCGAAAAACCACTCTCCAGTTGCCGCTGACATCAACGGCCCAAAATCCCTTCCGCTCTCCCTTCAAAGCGTGCAGGCGCAAGCCGGGCAAGCGCATGTCCTTCGCCACTCGGGCCCCATGCAGTCTTGCAAGAATCAAACGCAATCTCCCTGCATGCTCAGGCCGAATCCGGCCCTTCTGACCACTCAGAAAAAACCGCTCGAGGCCCTTGTGCTTGAAGCTCTTGATCACACATCAACTGTAACCCGTAACGCCTCGCGTGTCAACCGGAGACAAAAGTGACATATGAGCACCCCCGACCCCCCGTTTCTTTCAGTCACGTTTTGACCAATCCCAATTTTCTGGCATCCAATGACCCTGGAACAACTTGTCGCCCAATATCGGATCAAGAAAGAGCCCAACAGCAAGCACGAGTTCGGGCAAGGTTCTCCACTCGAGTTCGTCATCTTCAGCCATGCGGCGGTATACGTCGTCCCAAGAGGAAGGAGGCTCCGGAAGGGTTGCGGGGACGTCATGGGTGCCACGAAATGCAAAGGTCTGCTCCAGCGCGTCACGCAACAGCTTGGCGTCGATAACCCTGACCTTGGCCAGCAGCGCCAAATCGGGCAGGTCCTTCACTCTTGAGTTCGGTCTCGCACGCGGCATCGTATAGGCATGGAGCTTTTCTGCTATGTGGGATTCGAGCGGGTAAAGTCTCAACTTGGGTGGAGCGATCCCGGCAAAAGAGAGCACATCCTTGGCGACAATCACGTCGGGTTCGCCGAGAATCATGTCGCCAAACGCAACGTCGACACCGAAAGCTTGGCCGAAGAGCTTCCCCGCGAGCATGGCCTCCGCCCGAAAACGAAGCCCGCCGTACGGCATCCCGTCGTTTTGAATTTTCGGATGTCTTGGGTCCAGGCGCACTTCATAGGAAAGAAAATCACCGAGATCAATCCGGCCGGCCTGCTGGAGTTGCTCAAGCACACGTTTCGGTGCACCAAACAAACGAAGGTCGACATCTTTGGTGGTCCGAGCGCGCTCTAATCGCAGCTCCAAGACAAGACCCCCTTTCAGGACGACCAAATCCCCCATAAATTGAAAGATCCGGGCCAGAAAGCGTTCAAAGACTATCAGCTGTCGTCTGCGCGAAAAATCCGCGCCGCTAGCGGATGTGTTCCGGAGACGCTGCTCTAAAGCTTGCTTGAATGCCGCCGGGGATTCGAATGTTCGCGGGGTCATTGTTTTGTCTTCTGCGCCCCATCAGAAACCGCGAGGAACCGGGGACCGGATGGACTGTGTGAGACCTGGAAAAACAGCTTCAGGAAAGAAACAACTTCAGGCAAGGAGTGACGAACGATAAGCCCCCGATCGGCAGCCTCCTCGAAGGCATCTCGCACGAACTCCGGTGCCACGCGAGCTTCCGCGCAGTCGGAGAGGCTGCGGGCAACCGATGTGACCGGCACCGAACCAACCCATGCCCGATCATCTTTCTCAAGCTCTGCAAAATGCAGGACAAGCCCTTTGGGCACTCGCAGACGCCGCTGCTTCCAGGAAATCGGAAGGGAGAGATAGGCCTTGGCCGGCATCACATCCGAAAGGCCGTGAAGCATCAGTGCTGACTGGTGCGAAAAAACGCCTGCACGCTCGGCCCAAAGCCAGATCACAAGAAGATCTTCATGATCACCTGCGGGGTAGTGGACGAATCGATACACGCCGCGACGAATACGGGTGATACGCCCACCTTTGATATACTTGGCGAGGAGTTGCGGAGAGTAGCCCGCTTCGGCGGCCTGGACGGTTGTGAAGTGACCTTCCTGGACCGAGGCGATCTCGTAAAGCCGATCCCAATCCGGTCGGCCACTCTTGTTTTTTCGCTCACCCATTACACACAAACATTAACCCATGGTTTAGTTTTGTGCAAGAATAAGCATCCCCGACCCCCAGTTTCTTCTTCAGTTTTTTTGCCTCCCGACCGGGAGGCGGAGTTAGATACCTCAGCCGAAGCCGGAGGAGGAACAGGTGGAGGCTCCGCCTCCACCGTCTGAACTCATTCCGCCCAGACTTGAGATCATGGACAGGCCCAGGGGGTGTTTTTTCTCGGAGCCGCAGTGGCTACATTCGCAGGAATCTTTGCGCTCCGAAACGGAGCGCAAGATCTCGAACTGTTCATGACAGTTAAGACAAGTGTATTCGTACATGGGCATAATGGATTCCTCTGCCCGGGCCTAAGGCCCGGGAAAGCAAGCAGCCCTTTAGGCGACTGCCTGCTTGCTCTCTTCTTTGGCCCGCTTCTTTTCTTCCTTGCGCATCTTCTTTTCGTACTTTTTCCAATACTTGGACAAAACCTTGTCAAAAGCCACCTTGGGACGAGCCCCGATGATGGCGTCGACCACCTCGCTGCCGTCGAAAAGGATGACCGCCGGGATGGATCTGACACCCAAAGACACCGCCACTTTGTTCGACTCCTGGGTGTTGTACTTGACCACCTTGATCTTGCCATCGTACTCGTCGGCCAGTTGCTCAAGGAAAGGTCCGATCATCTTGCAGGGTCCGCACCAGGGGGCCCAGAAATCCACCACCACCGGCATGCCGGCTTCCACTACTTCTTTATCGAAATTGCGATCGTTGACTTGCATCGGCTTGGCCATGGGCTCTCCTCCTCGTTCAAGACTTGCGTTCACTTGAAGCATGACCAAGTAACGCAACAAGGATGCCAAAAGAACAAAACGTACATTTATCCTTCAATTACCGGCCGATACGAAGACTCTCCCCTCTGCCCACCCACAGGTCCCAAACATGCAACGCGCAACAATGCAACGCAAATGTTGCATGCAACACCCTTAGGGAACAGAAGGCTCATCGAGTCCCAAGAAAACCCTGGCGTCCACCACCTGAGCCCCTTCCCCCTGCCTGCCCACCAAAATTGGGTTTACATCGAGTTCCTGAATTTCGGGGAAGGCCGCCATGAGTCGGCCAAGGGCCTCCAGGCCGTGACGCAGTGCATCAACGTCCCTCGGTTTTTGACCACGCACCCCCGCCAGCAGCGGATAAGCCCGAAGCCGCTTCAGCATAGCAGCCGATTCTCCCTCCGCGAAAGGAACCAGGCAAAGGGCCGTATCTTTAAAAACCTCGACAAAAATTCCACCGAGCCCAACCAGAACCGCGGGACCAAAGGTATCATCCCGCCTGGCACCCAAAATCATCTCCATGCCGCCTTCAACCATGGGCTGCAAAAGAACCTGCACGGGCTCCGGTAAAGCCAACTCTTTCGCGGCAGTCCTCAAGGCCTCAAATTCCTTCCGCACCATCGCCGCACCCACCAGACCCAGCGCAACCCCTCCCACGTCGGTCTTGTGAGAGGCTTCGGCCGCCACCAATTTCATGGCCACCCCCAATCCCTTCGAGTCCAAGCGCTTGGCCGCCTCTTCGGCCTCATCCACTGTTGAAACCAGGGACCAGTCCGGCACCACCAAGCCCGCGGCCTTGAGAATCTCAAGACTTTCGTGCAACAGGGCTTGTCGTCCATCTCGCCGACATGAAGACAGCACCGCCTCGATGGCAGCCCTATCCAATTCGCCATCGGGCAAGCGCGGCGCGGGACGAGCCTGGTGGTCAAAATCCCGGGCCAAGGCCAAAGACCGAATCGCGTCTTCGGGCTCGGTGTAAACCGGATGGGGTAAGTTCTTTCGTAGCGCCGACATCTCCTCCTGGTCGGTGGCCACACAGGTGACCGCGGGCTTGCCGTATTGAAAACTCAACTCTTTGATTTTTGACAACAAAGCCCGGGAAGCCTTGCCCTCCAAGGACGAAATGTAAGTATGCAGGAAAACCACGCCGTCCACTTCGGGCAACTTGAGGGTTTCTTCCACGATGCGGGTGTAGACCTCGAAATCAAAAAGATCGCCCAAATCCAAAGGATTGGTCAAGCGAATGACCTGCGCCCGAAAGTGTTTTTCAATTTCGAGCAAAAAGGGATCCGGGAAACGGACCAGGGAAAAGCCCTCTTTTTCGCAAACATCCGCGGCGATGACCGCATGCCCGCCCGAGCGAGAAAGGACGGCCAGTTTGTTGCCGCGAAGTCGTGGCAGGGGGAGGATTTTCAAATAATTGACCAGGGTGTGGGCGTCATCAAAACGAGCAATGCCCACCTGGTCCAAGGCCGCCGAAACCATTCGATCATCCCCCGACAAAGAAGTCGTGTGGCTTGCCGCGATCTCTTTGGCCAACTGCCCGATGTTGGACTTGTGCACCAGGATGGGCTTGGAACTACGCCGGGCAATGTCCATCAAACGCCGGCCATCGGCGATACCCTCCAAATACATGCAGATGATGTCGGTCTCCTCGTCTTCAATGAGGTATTCCAAGAGATCGCATTCATCCACGTCGAGTTTGTTGCCGATGGAAGCGAACTTACTCAAGCCCAGGCTCTCGCTGGCCAGAACGTTGAGATAACTCAAGCCCACGCCGCCCGACTGGGAGATAATGGAAACCTTGCCGCGCGCGAAGACGTCCTTGAGGCCGGCGAAGGGCAAGGCCAAACCCACGTGGTTGTTGATCGTGCCGATGCAATTGGGTCCGATAAACCGAATGCCATGTCGCTTGGCCACAGCCAGCACCTCTTGCTCCACCAGGTGCCCTTCTTCCCCATATTCGCTGAAACCCGCCGACTCAATAACCACACGACGAATGCCCTTTTGCCCACATTCCTCCAAGATGCCAGGCACCACCTTGGCCGGCGCGAGCACCACGGCCAAATCCACCTGATCCGGGATGTCCGCCACCGACTTGTGGATGCGGCGGCCATAGGCCGTGCCGCCCTTGGGTCCCACCAGATAGATGATCCCATCGAAATTGAACTCGTGGAGGTTGTGGACGATGGTGCGCCCCAAATTGTTTTTGTTCTCGCTCACACCCACCACGGCCACGGATCGTGGATTGAAAAAAAGGTCCATGCTGTCTCCTGTAAATCTCAATCAATCGGCCTGAGCGGCCAGGATGTCTTCTTCGCTGAGGGCACCGGAACGCGTAATTTTGACCTGCCCCTTATCAATGTCGACGACCGTGGAAGCCGGCGAAGCAGGCAGGTCCCCAGCGTCAATGAACAAATCGATGTGCCCCAAAAAATTCTTTCTAACCTGAGCGGGCGAGGATGCCCCCTTTTTCCTCTCTCGATTGGCACTCGAAACCAACAAAGGCCGCCCGAAGGTCTTGACCAGGCGCTGCACCAGAGGGTCCGCTGGAACTCGTACGCCCGCCTTGACCTTCTTGCGACCGAACTGCTTGCGCACTTGGGCCGGCAAATCCGGATGCAAGGGGAACAAAATGGTCAAGGACCCTGGCCAAAAACGTTTGGCCAACTTGAGCGCTATCGGATCGACATCTTCGACCACGTCCTTCAGCCCCTTCTCGTCCGCGATGAAAATCAGGGCCGGTTTGGTCTGGGTGCGATGCTTGGACTGAAGCAACCTGATCACCGCCTGCTCCGACATCAAATCCGCAACGATTCGATAATTGGCATTGCAGGGCAGGCAGACCAGTCCGCCTTCATCCAGCACTTTTCGGAGGACTTCCAGTCTTTTGGGGTTAGCTTCCAATTCAGACAAAGGAATGGTTTTCATGCTCACTCCCTATCCTTTCTTGAACAGTTCGTCCAGGGCCTTTAACGACTCAACTCGCTTGGGCCTTCCCTTCCTGGTCACTTCTGCCCGGTTTTCTTTCATGCTCAGCGACAAACGTCCGCGGGCTCGATCCAGTTCCAGCACCCGCACCCGTACCCGCTGGCCCACCGAAACCACCTCCGAGGGATGGCGAATGAAGTCCGTAGAGAGCTCACTCAAATGAACCAGACCCTGCACATCGAGTCCCAACTCCACGAAGGCCCCAAAACCAGTCAAGTTCACAACCGTGCCCGCAAACTCCATGCCGGGATGCAAGTCATCCAGGCCACGAACCAAGGGATTGATCGCCGCACCCCTGACGGTGGGCGCAATCTGGGCCCCGTTTTCCCGCTGCCAAAGCGCCATCTGGCGCGCATCCTCCAGGGCCAGGCGCAGCAAGCCTGCGTCCACCCGATCCAGATACTCCCCCAGGCCCAGCTCATCCGGCAAGAGATCCAAGTATCCTCGCAGGGGATCGGCCAGACGCTCCGCCACCACCCTGGCTGCCTGCTGCCGAAGAATCCCCGAGGCCGCCCGAGCCTGCTTCATGACACCAGCCATGCGAACCCACTCCACCTCAACGCCAGACTGGCTCAATTGACGGATCCACTCTGCGCCGGATATCGCATCCTTGCGCGCAAGACCCAGCGTCTGCACACCGCGCGCCTTCAACCATGTACCCAAGCCGGCCATGTCTTTCACCGCAAACTCAGCCGCCTCCCCGGGCGCTTCTTCTTCCACCAGGGTATGGACGCTGATTCCCCGGCGCTCCAGCAGGCCCCCCGCCAGGGGCAGTGCGCAGGGAGCGCGGCCCAAGAGGTCCAGCATGCCCTGGGCCGCCTGCTGGATGACTTCGTCCTGCGCACGCTCCCCAATGGCATCGAGCACGGGCTTGTCCACCGCGCGCTGTATCAGCTCGATTTCAGCCTTGCCGGCATTTGGCCCAAGAAGCCGATCAATCTCCTGAGCGGGAGGCCTCAACTCCAACCACAACAATCCATCGCTGACCGCGCGGCTCAACTTAAACCAGCGATGGGCGGGCAAGTCGGCGCAGTCGATGCTGCGCCCAGCCAGGTCCTCCAAATCGGCCAGTCTGGGGTCACCGGCTTGTTTGACGTGCAGATGCAAACCTCCTCGCTTGAGAGTCGCCCGAGCCAAGCCCACCAAGGCCGCCAGCCTCTGCCTCAATGCGGCGGGGCCGGCCTCGCCTTGCTGCCCCAGCCATCCACAAGCAGCCAGGCCCAAGCGATCACGGAGAGGCATCTCAATGCGGCTCAGATCGAGACCTGCCACGTCCCGCGCCAGCTCAAGGTAGTTGCGGCCGGCCCGGCGCAAAGCCAGCATGTGGATTGCGGTCAAACCCGCGTCACGCGGTGAGGCGTCATCCATGGCTTCGGCGACGCCAAGACCTCGCCGGCAGTCATCCAAGATCCGAAGCAAGAAAGGGGCTTCAAGCCCAAAGGAGAGACCCTGCCCCTTAAGGTATTCCGGGAAGGGAACGAAAGGCATGGGTGCTAAAAGGACGATCCGTCCTGACGGGTGCCCACCGAAAAAGCGCTGCCCGGATGCTGTACCCACGCGGCGTTGGGATCGGCGTCTATTTCACGAACCAAGGAGCGATTCTGACCGCCCTCCGAGCCATAAATCACTTCGTCGATCTTGTTGCCGTCAGCCTGAAGCAAGCGAATGGAGTCACCGCTGTTGTTGAAGCCCAGCATATAACTTGTCTTGTAGGCCATGGCACCACCGTAATCGCCAAAAATCTCGCCAGCGCCAAAGACCACCAGGGCCTCACCGCTCATCAGGGTCACGCCTCGAGGGAAGACAAAACGGGTGCCCGTGTTGTCCGTGATTTGCCAACCTTCCATGTCCACCAACTCGTTGCCGTAATTGAGGATCTCGATGAACTCGTCCTGACTACCGTCACGCACGCCGTCGCCGTTGGCGTCACCGGTCATGTCGGCGGGGGGATCCGCCAAAATCTCGTTAATCATCACCTGGGGCACCAGCACCTCGGGCGGTTCCTGCACGCAAGTCATGTTGAGCGGCACGCAAGCCTTGAACCTCATCCAAGAGCTGACCGCGACGTTCATGCACATCCAGCCATTGGGGCATCCGTCATCATGGGTGCATTCACCGAAGCAGGCCTTCTCCTCGTTGTTCAACCGCGCGCAACGGTTACCCATGCCGCAATCGCTGTCGGAATCGCAGCTCTCGCAGAACTCGGCCGGGTTGGCGTAAGGATGCAGATGCGGGTTGTCATCGAGGCCATGCACACCGTACATGGTGGAGAACCAATAAGAGTTCCGATCCAGATCCACCAAGAGTTCACGGAAGGTTTGGGGCTTGTGTTCGATGGCACCATACTCACCAAGGACCATGGCCGTCAGGAAATCAGTCACCGCGGTCGGCGCGGAGGCATTGGAAAAGCTGGTGCTGGTGATGACATCCACCATGCTCATGCCCGGCTTGTTGGGGTTGTCCCGAAAGCCCTGGCCCATGCCGTAAGTCTCACAGCCTTCAGCCATGACCACCTGATACACGTCGCTGGGCATATCCAGACCGGGTATTTCGCTGTCATCCAGATCGCCTTCATCCGTCTTTCGCCAATTGGCAAGCGCAAAACCATAGAAGGGGCCCGAGTGACCCGAGAACACGATGACTTCCTTGTTCTTGAAGGAATCGCGCATGTCGTTTTCCAGGGCGATGCCGCCGGCGTCGGTGTCCGGATCGGTTTCGGTACCGGGCTTGCCCCAGTAAAGCCAAATCTTGGCCAATACGTCCTTGCCGTTGGCCTTGATGGTCTTGGTCAAAGGACCGGAAGTCCGGGTGTAGTCATCATAAGAATCCACGGGCGAGACGAAATCGCGGGCCTCCAACCAGTCGTAGACGGCCTCTGAGTGCAGGATGTGATATTCCTTGTGGTAATCCCAACCGAAATGGACGCCGATGCTGATCTCTCCATCGGCGAAAAGCTGGTTGTAATCGATCCAAGCGTCGGTGGAGTGGGGTTCGGCCCAAACAGCCAGCTCCTGATCTTCGATCAGGTCGGGGCTCACATTGGCCGGATCAAAATCACTCCAGGGAGAGCTACGGTACCATTCCGCATTGATCTCCAATTGCTCCATCTTGTAGTTGCTGATTTTGCCCACCTTCAAAATAAATCGATGGTGCCCATCATCATCCAACCAGGTGTCGGGCAATTGGCTCAGCAGGTCCATCGAACCCGCGATCTCTTGACGGAAGCGAAAGGAATAAGTCAAACCATCGCCCGTGTCCCTGATGTCCAAGTCCTCGTACGAGCCATTCTTGGTCAAACAGTCGAAGCCGCCGTACTCGCTCTCGTGGTCGGCGCTGTGGGGCTTTACGTATTGCAGCAAGAACCATCCGATGACGACTTGCTTCAAGGGGATGAGCTCCTTCACTCGAGCCATGCGAACGTCTTCCGTCTCAAACTCCAGGTTGCTCTCGATGGTGACCGTGGTTTCTCCTTCAACCCAGTATTCTTGCGCGGAAGGAGAGAGGAAGTTATCGGTCTTGTCGGGCGGAACGATCACGGCTTCTTCGGCCGGGTTGGAAGACGAATCACAAGCGACACAAGCCAAGGCCATGGCCAACAAAACGAAAAGTAGCATGAACTTGTTTTTCATCGAGAACTCCTCCGGTCGCCGTAAAGACGACCCATCGAGTTTGGAGATCCTAAAGACTTGCAGACTTCGTGCCAAAACCAGACCCCAAACCGCAGAAAATAACCTTTGTTTTCCATGTGCTACGAGACGGCAAATCAAAACCCAAACCCGCCTGCCATCTCCTTATGCCCAAAGACTACATCAGCAAATCAAAAAACAAAAAAACCCTGACATTTCAATAACAAATCCAGCCTAAGACAAAAAACAAAAACGCATCCCAAAGGCTACAGTCAACCGACCCCACGCCGCAAAGGCCTGGCGCTCAGGACGACCAGAGCCACCTTAGCCAAATCCAAGGGCAAAAAGACCAGCACCCCGGCCCAGAGCAACCAGGCACCGCTGACCGGCAAGCCGGTGGCAAGAGCCCAAGCCGCCAACCACAAGCCACCAATCATGTAGATGGACCCAAGGCCCGCCAAACTGCCCAACCACAGACCCCGACGGCTGCTCCAGTGGCCCGCCAAAAAGGCAGCCAGAGGGAAAGCCAGCAGGTAGCCAAAGCTGGGCGTCAAGACGGAAGCGGGTCCAAGCGCACTGAAGCCCGCAAATACGGGCAAGCCACACAAGCCCATGCTCAAATACAGAAGCTGACTCAAAGCGCCCCGACGGGCACCGAAGGCCGCGCCGGCAAAAAGCACCGCCGCCACCTGCATGGTGGCCGGCACCGGGGACCAGGGCAAGACCAAGGCCAGCTTGGATGCCAAAGTAGTCAAACCGGCCAGACCGCCAATTAAAAGCATCTCTTGGGCCAACGGCCGGACGCGCAGGGCTTGGGTTGCAACTTGAGTCATGGGCTATACCTCCAATGTGCAATCCGAGACTCTACCCTCTCGGGAGCTAAGGTCAAGAGATCCGCCCCTCGAAAATTCGTCACCTGCGACAAAAGAGCCATGAATTCCCCTGATCGGCACAGGGCATCGCGGCCTACCTGATACAGTTTCCTCAAGGGTTTCAAAGGCAGGCCTCCCTGGCACGGGCCTTGCTCAGATACCGAAGCAAGCAACAACACAAACACCCAAGGAGAACCCGTGATGCGAAAAACCATGACCATGCTTACCCTGATGTCTTTCATCTTCGTTGCAGCCTGTGGTGGCCAAGACAAACAGCCCTTGCCGGAAATCACGGACCAGGAAAGAGCCTTGGCCGCAGCCAGCAACGACTTCGGTTTCGAACTCTTCGCCCAGCTAGGGACCGATGCCCAGGACAACGTCTTCATCTCTCCCCTGAGCGTATCCATGGCCCTGGGCATGACGCTGAACGGAGCCAGGGGGGACACCCTTGATGCCATGCAGGCGACCTTG
>JAFCZJ010000150.1 GCA_019314375.1 Deltaproteobacteria bacterium
TGGATGACATGAGCGATTGGACCTTTCCGCGTCAACCCGACCAAAGTCTGGAATTGGCTCCCCCACGACTCACATCAAAGACAGGTGGCCGTATCAGAGCCCGCTCTCTAAAAAAAACACAACAATGGAAATGCAGTGGAACTCTCTATCGCTGGACTGAACCACCCTCATCTCCACCAATTGGCATTGGGGATGGTCCTTCAACCACTGCGTGACCCTATCTCCCAGTTCCTCTCGATTTCGAGCCAGGGTGGCCGAAAACACCTTCACGCCGTTAAATCGATCCACCTTCGCCTCCTCCCCAATTCGTACAAACCCTGGGAAAACACAGACTTCCCAGCAGTAGTCCGGCGGCAACTGTATCTGCTGAAGACTCGCAGAGTCAAGGAATATCAAGTCATTTGATGGAGCGGGGTTGCGAGGAGGGGTGCTCAGGATTAATTCAATTCCCCCAGAACCGACATCCCAGCCTGCCCCACTGTCTCGATGGCAGCGCCGGAGGGAAGAGCAAAGTAGTCAACAAAATGCCTGAAGAGCATGAATGTCGCCGGGCCCTTGCCCAAAGAGCCGAGCATCGAGGCCGGCACGGAGTACTGGCCATCGTCGAGCATGCGGCAAACCAGACAAGCGGCGTCCTCTCCCTGGTCGTGGACATGCGCCATGAAGTAGATATGGTGGGTACTCTGGGCGCTTTCCCAAATCAGATCCAAATTGCGGCTGCTGCTGATGACAGGGTCGGTTTCGCTGAGGGCACCCCAGGCGGTGACCATCTTTGGCATGAACAAAGGCACGTTGGAACTGAAGTGAGGCACCCCACCCTCTTCGCCAGGGGCGCTGACATCGTACTTCTGCTCGAACAGGGGGCGTTTGAAGACATCGTCGTTGCTTCTTTCCTCATACCAAATTTCTTCGTCAGACTCCTTGCGGGACAGCAGGTATTCCTGGCCGTCGCCTTTGACACGAACGGAGGATCCCGCCGAGTAGTATTCGAAGGGGCTGGGTCCCGGTAAGCTGAGTTTTTCCATATCTGAAAGGCTCATGATCTGGCATTCCTCTTGTTCGTCATTGAAAAAACTATCCATACACCAGTCGCGCCCGCCTAAGACATTGTGGAACCTGGCGAAGCCCTCGAAGGATTCGACCGCCTCCTCCCCCATTTTGGTCAGCATGTAGGCAATTTGAACCTGGCCGGCCAGGAAACAAACAGGGATCTCGATGGTGCTGCTCAAGTCGTTCTTTTCGGGAACCCACTCGTAGGTGGCCGGATCGGGGGAGGTCTTGAGGGTATTGTAGTGGTATAGCGAACTGGTGTAGGCCTCTTCGCCGACCACCAGCATGGCGAAGACCTCATTCAAGGCGTTGGCCAGCACGGGGTACAGTTCAAAAAGGCCTCCGTCGACCGTATGCGTGTAAGTATGTTGTCCGTCCGCGGGCACGTACACCATGAGCTGCGCGCCAGGCAAACCATTGTCGACCGCGTCGACCACCTTGCCCTTGATGCCGCTCGGATCGCCATAGACATCGATATTCCACCAAACGGGCGGGTACGTAGGCGGCTTCCAGGGATCGTCGCCACCGTCAAATCCCCCACCATCCACAGAACCGTCTTCTTCGCCACCATCCACGGAGCCGTCTTCTTCGCCACCATCCACGGAGCCGTCAGCCACCCCGCCGTCCACGAGATCCGTGTCATCATCATCATCATCATCATCATCATCACCATCATCATCATCATCACCATCACCATCATCATCATCATCATCATCATCATCATCATCATCGACCGCTGCAACCCTGGCTTCAAAGTGGGTGCCATTTTCATCCTCGACGACTTGGGCATCGCCCTTCTGAACCCAAATCGCTTGTTTCTGGTCAAAGTACCACCAGGGAGCGCCTTGCTCGCGAGGATTGTCGTCGGGGAGTTCCCCGGTAAAGGGAATCGAAACACTGGCAGCTGCCCCATCCCTGAAGGCCAGGGGTTCGCCGTTCTGGGTCACGACCACTTCCAGCATGCCGTAAGATCGCAGCAATGCCGGGCCCGCCGCATCGGAGCCCCGTGAATCCACAGCGGTGAAATCACCGGGCGCGGCCTCAATCTCTCCCCGCTCTCGCGGGTTGATCAAGGTACAAGCAATCTTTGCCGCACCGCTGGCCGGCTCACCCGTCGATCGCACCAGGGCGTTGCTCTGGATTGTCATGACCACACCGTCCATGTTCACGATTCTGGTGCCGTTTTGGATATAGGGCACATCGAAAACCTCGCGTCTCTTCAAAACGGCCATGATGGTAGAACTTTGCCAGTCGCCCACCGAGGTGGTCTTTGTGCTGGAGGTGTGGTTCTCCTCCTCGAAGTGAACCACGATTCGCCGAGCAGGCTTGACCTTCAGCCTGAAGAGGCCTGCCTCGTCACTGAAAGTTTCATCGCCGGCATCCGTAAAAACCCGTACTCCGGCAATCGGCTCGGCATTGCGGATCAGGCTATCTTCCGTTTCCTCATACTGAGGTATCTCCGTCACCATACCGGTGATGGTTCCATCGGCGGGACCGGTGTATACGGATTCTTCAATGTCACCGCAGGCAAAGACCCAGCAGCCGGCCAACAAAACGGTCAAAGTCGCAACACCCATTTGTCTCAGTCCCAACATTTCGACACCTCCGTGGTTTCAATTTTCATCTTGTTTATGAGCAACAAGCGGGCCAAAATCCGGAACCATGTAAACCTCCTTTTGTTTCACGCTCTTAACAAAATAAACCCAAGCAACGGGAAATCGACTTGAACCGGATCCGGTACAGAAACCATTGAAGGCTAGTACCATTTCCGGTACAATTTCGGCATGGTCAAAGACAAATCCTCAACCCCAAAGAAGCTCGACACGCAGTTTCTCAGCAAACCCAAGCGAAACAAGCTGAGGACAAGGAAGGCGCGACTGGAAGTCATCTGGGGCCCGGACCTTGGAAAAAAGAGGGACCTTCAGTCCCAGCACCTCACGGTGGGCGTCTCACCGAACTGCGACATGGTCCTGACCGATCCGACCGTCTCTGGCCAACATTTCGAGTTGCTCAACACCGAGGACGGTTGCATGTTGCGAGACTTGGACAGCAAGAACGGTACCGACATTCGGGGAGTCCGGGTGAAACAGGCTGTGCTGTATGGAGAGGAGCAGATCGACATCGGTGACTCGACCTTGCTGCTCTCGGTCTACGACGAACACGAGGAATTCACGCTGAGCCGCAAGAACGCCTTCGGTACGATGCTGGGCCGAAGTGCGACCATCCGGCAGGTGTTCGCCGAGCTGGAGCAGGTTGCTCCCTCTGATGCCACCTTGCTGCTGGAGGGCGAATCGGGCACGGGCAAGGACCTGGCCGCCGAGAACATCCATCACTTTTCTCCGCGCAAGAAAAAACCATTCGTTGTTTTTGACTGCGGGGCGATCTCGCCGGCGCTTCTCGAAAGCGAGCTCTTCGGCCATCGCAAAGGGGCCTTCACCGGCGCGGAGCGCGACCGGCCCGGCGTACTCGAGTCGGCCAATGGGGGCACGATCTTCCTCAACGAAATCGGCGAGATGCCCTTGGAACTCCAGTCCAGATTGCTGCACGTCCTGGACACCAGACAGACGCGGCGCGTGGGAGAGGATCGCTATCGAAAAGTGGACCTGCGCATCATCGTTGCCACCAACCGCGATCTCAAACACGAAGTCGAGTCCAAACGCTTCCGTGAGGATCTTTATTACCGCCTGACCGTCGTTCGAATCCGCATGCCCTCGCTGAGAGACCGTCGCGAAGACATCGCGATGCTGGCCAAAAAGTTCATCACCGACAGGGTCCCGGAGCAGGATCCGGACAAAATCATCACCGATCAGGTGGAGGCCATGTTCCTGAATCACCTCTGGCCAGGAAATATTCGGGAGTTGCGCAATGTAGTCGACCGATTGATCCTCTTTCCCAAACGACCCAAGTCTGCTCTTGGCCGGGAAAAAGAAACCACGGAACCATCGGCGATTCCTGCGAACTTCCTCGATCTGTCTTTCAGAGACTTTCGCGACCAGTGCGAAAAAACTTACCTGTCCGCCGTGATCGATTCTTGCAAGGGCGTGATAACCGAGGCCGCCGCCAAGGCCAACCTGCCTCGGATGACTTTCTACCGTCTAATCAAAAAGCACAAGCTAGTGTCCGGCTCAAAACACTAGTATCCATAGGGACACGATGTATAAAGTACCATCTTTTCGGTGCCCGTCTTTGGCCAACTTGACGTTTCTAGACGGGCGCAAGTTAACCAAGTAGCCTCGAGGAGCTTCGAAATGGACACAACGAAGAAAAGACTCTACTGCTGGAGCTGTGGATTCGAAATCGTACTGATCGACAAAGTCGTGAGGCAGGACACCTGCCCGACCTGCGAGAAAGATCTGCGTTGCTGCAAAAACTGTCGATTCTGGGACTCGGGTGCTCACAATCAATGCCGAGAAAATCTGTCCGAGTACGTACCGGATCGAGAAAAAGCCAACTTCTGCGCATCTTTTGAAATCAGAAAGGGCAAACTGGACGCAGCAGAAGACGTAGAAGCAGCCAAGGCCAAACTCGACTCCCTCTTCAGTTAGAACCTACGGGCGGGGATAAACCCCGCCCCTACGACATTTCCCTCGCGGGCGGGGATAAACCCCGCCCCTACGACATTTCCCTCGCGGGCGGGGATAAACCCCGCCCCTACGACATTTCCGGTAGGGGCGGGCTTTATGCCCGCCCGCTCACAGCAAACCAAACTACGGCTTCTGCATCTCGAAGGCGGCCTGATACAGGCCGAAGGGGGCCTTGCTGGTGCGGTTGGAGATGGTTTCGTAGAGCGCAAAAACCAGATGCTTTCTGTCCTGGGATGTCTCGATGAACTTGTTCAAGGGAGCAGATACCCACTCATTCACGAAGGTGTCCTCCGCCGGGGTTTGGGTGACCTTCTTCCCATAAGTGTAGATCTTCAATTTGATTTCGTTGGCCAAACCAGGCAACTCCCGATCCACGGGTACGTATAGCTTTGCGAATCCGGGGTTGAAATTCAGCTTGGGGCTGATGCGATAGGCCTTACCCACGAAGTCCTTGCCGGACAAATCCAGGCTGGGCTCTTCCCGCTTGAAGTAGATGGTCACCTGCTCACGAAGCAAACCCGCGGGAATTTCCAACTTGGCACCAGCATCGGCAAACTGGAGACTACCACCGGCCTTCCCAACCATCGCCCGAAGTTCGTTCTCTCCCGACTTACCGACCAGCTCAACTGCCTTCTCTTCTTTTTCCTCGCAGGCGGCAAAAAACATCATCCCTGCCGACAGCAAGAGAATCCACCAATGGCTCCGCATCACTCTTCCCTCCAAAGTTGCCCATCCAGATCAAGCTCGCCGGCTTGAATCCTGGATGCGGCTGGAATGGATTCCGCCAAGGAACGCCAAGCTTGCTTTGCGTCTTTGGCAACCTTCACGCCCAGCTTCTCGCTCAAAGTGCCCAAGATGGACAGGTTGTTCAAGCCACCCGCCGAAGCCCTCACGGCGGCGGTGGGCAAGACCACCCGGTCCAGATTGAACAGGGTGCCACTCTCCTCCGCCAGACCAGCCGCCGGCAGGACCACCTGGGCCCTGTCCGCAAGTGAACTCATCTGCAAATCCATGACCGCCAAAAATACGCCATCGGCCACGGCATCATGAGCCAAACCACAACCGTATGGGTCCGTGTTGACCAACAAAACCGCTCCGTATGTGCCATTTTTCAGGCCTTCGAGCACACGGTCGGATTCCGGTCCGGCAGTCGCGCTGGGCTGTCCACCGGCCGACAAGGCCGGATGAAGACCCATCATCTCCCGACCCAAACCATTACCAGCCCGACGAAGCACCAGCAGTCGCTTAAGCAAGCCCAGCTTCTCCAGCAAGGCCCCCAAAGCCGAGGCTGCGGCCTGTGCCAAATCATCACCACAAACGATGACGGCCCGCTTTGCATCCCGCAAACCCACAAGCTCAGAGACGAGCAGATCGGGCTTCAAGCCCAGCCCCATGGCCAACTCAGCGAAGCCATCGCCCAACTCGCCCCCCGCCGCTTGGCCCAAGCCTTCGAGTAAACCGGCCACCCGTGTGGCCGGGACACGCAGGACCCGAGAGGCGACCTCATCCAACCGGCCGGCCCGAGCGCCGATGACACACATGGGCACACCCGCACGAGCCGCGTCGCGCAGGGCCACACCGGCCACCGGAGCCAATTCGAAAGGATCCGTACCCAAAACCCAAATCCGGTCAGCGGCCGAAAGATCCACCAAGCCCACTTCGCCCTGTTCGGGCATCAGTGCCTGCTGGAATGCCACCGCCTTGGTGGGGCCATCGAGGGCCAACAAGTGCGCATCGGCCAAAGGACCCCGAGCCAATTGCTGTAGCGCAAAGGCGACCTCGTTCGTGAGCGGTCCCTGCATCACGACGGCCACGCCCTTGCCTTGCGCCCCTGCCTTGAGGCCTGCCGCCGCCGTGTCCAATGCTTCATCCCAAGAGCAGAGCTGGGCTTTTTCCCCTTTGCGAAGTAAAGGTTTTTGCAATCGCTGCATGGTTTCAAGATAGCGATGGCCGAAGGAGCCATCCACACAGAGATTGCCCCGGTTGTGATGCCTTCCCGGTTCCGACGAAACTTGTACATATCGACCCCGGGTGGATTCCACGGTCAAGCGACATGCAACCGAGCAGAATCCACAAACCACCGGCGTGAAATCGACGAAATAGGGACCCGACTTGGGCAGGACCCGCTTGACATCCAAGGCCCCGGTCGGACAAGCGCCGATGCACTGACCACAGGCATCGCAGTCCGTCTCCATCAGAGGCAGGCCCAAGGATGGCTGAATGGTGGTATCAAAGCCGCGATCCACGAAACCAAGCGCCCCAAGCCCCTGCTGCTCACTACAAATTCGCACGCAACGACCACAGAGAATACACTTGTTGGGGTCGTGGATGATGAAGGGATGCTCGTCACGGACGGGCCGATGACGAAACTCCAATTCAAAGCGATTCAAGTCAACATCATAGTCCGTCGCCAACTGACGCAGCGTACAGGTATCCACAGCCGTGCAACCGCATTCGAGACAGCGGCTGGCCTCGGTGCAAGCCTGGGCCTCGGTGAAAGCAAACTCGACTTCTTTGAAATTATCGATGCGAGCCGCCACGCTCAAATGACTTGCCAGCTCCCGGTCCACCCGCTCCACATCGGCGAAAAACTCTTCCTCGAAATCCTCCAGACGAGCGATCTGGTCGGTGAAGGGCTTGCCGATGGGCAAGGGTTTGAGGCCCTTCAGAAAACGGTCGATGGAAATGGCCGCCTTGCGACCTGCCGCGATGGCCTCAATGGCCGTGGCGGCACCCGTCAGGCAATCCCCGCCGGTAAAAACCCAATCAACCGAGGATTGATAGGTTTTCTCATCCGCCTCAACACTGTTCCAGCGAGTGACCCCGGGCGCGCCTTCGCCGGCCCAGCTGTCCGGATCCGGCTTCTGACCGATGGCGGCAATGACCGTGTCCACTTCAATCTCGAACTCACTGCCCTCCATCGGCACGGGACGACGCCGACCCGAGGCGTCGGGCTCGCCCAATTCCATGCGCTGAGCGCGGATTCGCACCACCCGGCCACCTTCCGCGATAAGCCCCACGGGAGCGGCCAGAAAGTGCATCTTCACGCCTTCCTCATCCGCCTCGTCTACTTCGTATTCTTCCGCCGGCATCTCCTTGCGGGTGCGCCGGTATAAAATGGTCACATCCGAGCCGAAACGCCTGGCCGTTCGGGCGGCGTCGATGGCCGTATTGCCACCACCCACAACCACCACCTGCTTGCCAAGGTCCGGCGCTTTGTCGGCGGCCACGTCGAAAAGATAGCCGATGCCAGAAAGCACGCCTTCTGAGTCCTCGCCCTCGACCCGCATGGCCGTCGAAGCCCATGCGCCGACGGCGATGAAGACCGCATCGAAACCCTGGGCCTTGAGTTCGGCCAACTGAAAATCCCGGCCCATTTTCTTGCCGTACTGAATCTCGACGCCCAAATCCGCGATGTGGGCGATCTCCCGGTCGAGCACGTCGTCAGGCAATCGATAGCTGGGGATGCCGTAGCGCAACATACCGCCGCCATGCTCGTTCATCTCAAACACGGTCACGGCGTGACCCTTCTGGCGTATGTAGTAAGCCGCCGTCAAGCCGGCCGGTCCAGCGCCGATGACGGCAATCTTCTTACCGGTTTCGGGGGCCACTTCAGGCCGGTAAGGCTGCTCGGCCTTCAAGTCCAAGTCGGCCACGAAACGTTTCAGTGGATTGATGGCCACCGCCCCATCCACCTTCGTGCGGCGACACTCCATCTCGCAGCTATGGGGGCAAACCCGACCACAGACCGAAGGGAAGGGATTCGTGCGCTTGATGGTCTCTAAGGCACCCGCGAAATCCTCGGCCGCTATCTGAGCGATGTAGGTCTGGATGTCGATGTTGTCGGGACAGGTCATACGACAAGGGGCCACGCAGTCGGCATCGTGGGCCGACATAATGAGCTCCAGGGCCATCTTGCGAGCCGCCCGGATCTCTTCACTGTCCGTCTTGATCTTCATACCCGGCGCCACCTTGGTGGCACAGGAAGGCACGAAGCCCGGCTTGCCCTCCATCTCCACCAGGCAAACGAAACAGGAACTGAATGGCTCCAGACGCGGATCGTGGCAAAGGGTGGGGATCTCTTTGCCCTCGCGACGCGCCACATCAAGGATGGTCTCACCCTCCTTCGCGCTGACTTCTTGGCCATCGAGCGTAAATTTGATCTCAGTCATGGTGTTAACTCCTCAAACCACATCAATCGCGTCGGGACGGCAGCGATCAACACAAAGGCCACAACGGGTGCATATTTCTTGGTCGATGACGTGGGGCTGCTTCTTTTCGCCCGTGATGGCATTCACCGGGCAAGCCCGCAAACAAACACCACAGCCGGTACAAGTCTCCGGGTTGACGACGTAAGAGATAAGCGCCCGGCAGGCCTTGGCGGGGCACTTGCCTTCATGGATGTGAGCCTCGTACTCCTCGCGGAAGTAACGAATGGTCGTCAGCACCGGATTGGGTGCCGTCTGACCCAGACCGCACAAAGAGCCGCGCTTGATGTTAACGGCCAATTCTTCCAGGAGCTCAATGTCACCTTCCTTGCCCTTGCCTTCGGTGATGCGTTCCAAAATCTCCAGCATGCGCCTGGTGCCGATACGGCAGAAGGTGCACTTGCCGCAACTTTCCTTCTGGGTGAAGTCCAAGAAAAAACGCGCCATGTCCACCATGCAGGTGGACTCATCCATAACCACCATGCCGCCCGAGCCCATGATGGCACCCGTCTGGTTCAAAGAGTCATAGTCCACGGGGGTGTCGGCCAGACGCTCCGGGATGCAGCCCCCGGAGGGACCACCCATTTGCACCGCTTTGAACATCTTGCCATCCGGTATGCCGCCGCCGATATCCATGACGATCTCACGAATGGTGATGCCCATGGGCACCTCCACCAAACCGCCCCGGTTGATTTTGCCGGCCAGGGCGAAAACCTTGGTTCCCTTGCTCTTCTCGGTACCAAAGGCCGCATAAGCCTCGCCACCGTGCAAAATGATCCAAGGCACATTGGCCAAGGTCTCAACGTTGTTGATGTTGGTTGGTTTCTTCCACAAACCCTGGTTGGCGGGAAAGGGCGGCCTGAGCCGAGGCATCCCACGCCGGCCTTCGATGGAGGCCATCAGGGCGGTCTCTTCTCCACAAACGAAAGCGCCGGCACCTTCCTTGATCTTGATGTGAAAAGAAAAATCCGACGCCAAGATATTATCGCCCAAATAGTTTTTGGCCTCAGCCTGCTCGATGGCGATGCGCAAGCGATGAATGGCCACCGGGTATTCAGCCCGACAATAAATGATGCCGGTCTGAGCGCCGATGGCGTAACCGGCGATGGCCATGCCCTCGAGCACCGCGTGGGGATCACTTTCGAGCACGGAGCGATCCATGAAGGCACCGGGGTCGCCTTCGTCGGCATTGCAGATAATGTACTTGGCGTCACCCTTGGCGCCGGCCGCAAAGCTCCACTTCAGACCCGTGGGGAACCCCGCGCCCCCTCGACCGCGAAGACCGCTGGCCTTCATTTGATCGATCACTTGCTCGGGCTTCATCGCTTCGATGGCCTTGGCCAAGGCCTTGTATCCTTCCTCGGCCAGATAGTCCTCGATGCGCTCCGGGTTGATGCGGCCCGTATTGCGCAGCACGATGCGCTCTTGCTTATCGAAGAAGCCGTCGTCGGGACAAGTCATGCCCTCGGCCCGAGCCACCCACTCCTCGATATCTTCTCCTCCAACCACCACCTCATCGAGCAAACGCTCAACCCGGTCGGAGGAAAGCTCCATATAAATCTTTGGCTTGGCTCCTGGGCGTTGGATCTCCACCAGGGGCTCACGAAAACACATACCCATGCAACCCGAGATACCCAAATCCACGTTCAGCTTGCGGGCGGCGATGCCCTCTTCCAAGCTGGACAGGGTCTTCTGGGCCCCGGCGGCTATCCCGCAGGCTCCCAGCCCAACCATGATCTTGATCTGATTTGCATTATCCATGGCTGTCTCCCTCAATGGGCTCAGAGCCTTCCCGCTTCCGATAATCCTTGAGAAGCTTGCGCACCTTGACACCATCCAGGCGCCCAAAGGTCTCGTTTTCGATCATGGCCACCACGGCCAAACTGCAGCAACCCAGGCAGGCCACCGATTCCAAGGTAAAGAGTCGGTCTTCGGTGGTCTCGCCGTCTTCAATGCAAAGCTCGCGGCCAAAGGCCTCGGAAATTTTGTCGGCTCCGCCCACATGACAGGCCGTGCCGTGGCAAACCCGCACGATATATTTCCCCACGGGCTTGAGCCGAAATTGGGCGTAGAAGGTGACCACGCCATAAACATGCGCCGGGGACAAAGCCAGCCCGCGGGCTATCCTGTCCATCACCGGCTTGGGCAAATACCCAACGGCCTCTTGCACTTTTTGCAGCACCGGAATCAAGGAACCAGCCCCGGAGGCATGCTCGGCGACAACCTGATCGACCACCGAGAGATCAAAAGTTTCTGGTTCTTTCTCTAGGCAAGCGTTCGACATGTGTTCACTCCGCGCAGATGGTGCCCTGAAAAAACAGGGCCACCGATGGTCTTAAGCCGTGGGATTCCCCGGCAATTGCTGAATATTCTTCCACATCCGCTCACGCAGGCCCACCGGGCTGACCTTCAGGGCCACCACTTCGCGAATCTTGTCCACCCTGCGCAACTGAGCAGCCAGATCCTCTGGGGGCGCCTCGGACTCCGCCATGACCAACAAATCATAGGGGCCCACCACCGCCTCGACAAAACACACCTCATCCAAAGCCTCCAAGTCGCGTAGTACCTGGATCAAACCTTCCCGGTCGGTCCCTTCTTCAAGCCCTGTCAACATGTAGGATCGATGCGCCATTTAGCACTCCCATGTAATAATTCTTGTCATCAATGTCTGCAATTACGGCCTTATCTAGCTTCAGGCACTCGGGATGTCAAGGGAAACAATTGTCAATTTCCCATGAAATCGCGAGGGCTTGCATCCTTTGCTGGATTTTTCTCGACACTGTGCCTAAGTTAACTCCTCATCATGGCAGGAGAGACTTAGAACATGGACTTCGTACTCCGAAAATCCATCGGCAGCTTTGACATTGTCGCCCACTTAGACTCCGGCGGCATGGCGGACGTCTTTCTGGCGGTCCACCCAGCCAGCCAAACCTTGGCCGTGGTCAAGGTCATGCGCGAACACCTGCGCTCAGAGCCCGAGCTGATCAACATGTTTCATGATGAAACCCAGATCATGACCCACCTCAACCACCCAAACGTGGTTCATGTTTTCGAGCATGGACAAATTGATGGACTGCCCTTTCTGACCATGGAGTACCTGCAAGGCGACCACCTGGGCATTTTGGGTCGGGCCGCCAAGCGCATACACGGATGTATCTCCCCTACCGTGGTGGCCCGCCTCGCCCTGCAAACAGCCAACGGACTCGCCTACGTGCATGACGTAGCGGGTGATGATGGGCAAAGTTTGGGCCTGGTTCATCGAGACATCAGCCCGCAAAATATTTTCGTGACCTACGATGGTCGGGTCAAGATCCTGGATTTCGGCATCGCCCTATGCCGACAGCGCTCGGCCGTAACCCGCACGGGCATGCTGAAAGGCAAGCTCCGCTATATGTCGCCTGAGCAAATAAAGATTCGGGATATGGATCGACGCTCGGACATCTTCTCACTGGGTATCGTGCTCTGGGAATTGCTGACCTTCCGAAAGCTCTTCGCCGCGGACAGCGAATTTCAAACCATGAAGCTGATTTGCGACGAGCCCATCGCCAAGCCCAGCGACTTCGTCGAAATCCCCGAGGCCTTAGGGTCCATCGTGATGACTTGCCTTGAACGGGATCCGCAAGATCGCTTTCAAAGCGCTATGGACATGCGCTCTGCCCTCTCCGACTACCTGATCAGCACGAACAGCCATCCGAAGGAAGTCGCCTCCGTGACAGGCGAACTGCTGGCTCGGCGACAAGCCCGCAAGCAGGCCATCGTCGACTCCATCTGGCACCACGAAGACATGAAGGAATTTCTGTTCGGGGACATGGAGCCAGATGAAGGGACGGGCTCGGGCAGGCACCAGGCCAAAATCGTGCCTGCCCCCAACGCCCCACACGTCAAGCGCCCCCAAGACAAGCGGGCCAATGAGCCATTCAACGCGCCGGGCCTTGAAAGTCCCGAGATTTTTTCCGCCGGCAGAAGCGAAAAAGAACAGCCACCGCTGAAGTCAAAACCGCGGATCCCCCTGATGGTCGGGCTGCTGCTTTTGCTGCTTGCCGGCGGGGGCCTGGCGACCTGGTCCATGCTCTCGGATGGTCCAGTGGAGCATCCCGCCACGACAACAGATGACCAAACTCAAACTACGGACGACACGGAACCGGCAACAGACACCGAACCCACGGCAGACACCGAACCCACGGCAGACACCGAACCCGCGGCGGACACCGAACCCGCGGCGGACACCGAACCCGCGGCGGACACCGAACCCGCGGCA
>JAFCZJ010000263.1 GCA_019314375.1 Deltaproteobacteria bacterium
CACCGCCATCATGGACGAGGCACTCAAGAGCGCTGAAGACCAGGAGGCCTTTGCCAAAACCAAGGCCCTGGTGGACAAAATGGCCATGCCGGCGGACAAGGCCGCGAAAAAAATTCTCAAGGCCGTACGCAAGGACAAGATGCGCGTCGTGGTGGGTATCGACGCCCTGTTCTTTGAGAGCGCCAAGCGCATGATGCCCGAGCAAATTCACAAGATGTTCCTGTTGATGCCCGTTTGAAGAATGGGCCAGGGCAGTTGCCTGAGTTTTCAAGCTCCGCTTTTCAGGTCTGGAAAAGTTAATTTGGCAGTACCGACCTGTGGGGAGCAAGATCGAAAGCTGCGTAGTGAGATAGTTAACTTGCCCTGGATCAATGCATTTTATGCTAGTCATGCAATATTTAGTAGATGTATTCATTTGCAGCGCCGGCGCGTTGCTGAACTGCAAAACTTCGGATTGGAAGGGGCTCATGCATCGCGTTTTCATCAGGTTTTTGATCGCTTTTCTCCTGCTTGCCACCCCCGCAGTCCTTGTGGCCGATGAGGCCAAGAAGGTCACCTGCCAACAGACCACCGAACGCGCGCTCAAACCCTTTCTTGACGCGGTAGCCAAGGGTGAGGCTGCTTTGGCTTACCACACCGAAGAAACCCGCAAGAAGATCGAGCGGCTAGAGAAATACATCGCTGATCTGCTCGCCAGCCGCGCCATTTTTGACGCCCAACGCGACAAGGAAATGGCCAAGTATGATCGCAATGTCGCGGCGGCAGAAAAGGCCATAAGCGATATCCGAAAGGAAATTTCAGAACACCTGGCTGCACTGCGGGCCGCTCTCGTCGACGCTCCGGAAAGCATGAAACATCATCACCAGGTTCAGATCGACAATTTCCAAAAGCGGGTTAACGAAGACAAAATCACCGCCTATGCCCCCCCTCTAGGTTTCAGCAACAACAAGGCCAAGTGGCGCAAATACATCGCCGATCAGAAGAGCAAGAAATCCAAACGCAGCGCCGCCTATAGTACAGGTGATGTTGCGGCTTACGTTCCGTTTCTGGGCTATTCGCCAAGATGGGCCGGTGTGCTTGGCCTGATTGCCAAGAACCAGGACCTGCTGGCCCACGTCCGGGCGCGGGAAGAGAACTTTTACTTGCCGATGCTGGGCTATAGCCTGACCGGCCCCAAGGTCGACAATCTGCTCAAAGACCGGCGTGATAAGCTGGCCAAGGCCCGGCTTGAAATGGCGGCGGGCACGTTCAAGATTTATGTGCCGACCTATGGCTATACCACTGATCGCAACAAGGTTCTGGCCGATATCGGCAAGGCCCGCGCCTCGCTTGCCCGGGTGCGCGCCGGGTGGGGCGATGGCAGTTACAAGAACTACAACCCGCGCGTTGGCTATACCGTCAAGAAAGGCGATATCGACAAGTGGATCCGCGATACCAAGGCCGAGCTTAGCTCCTATATCGCCTCGGGTAACAACGCCAAGGCCTATACCCGCACGCTGGGCTATACCACCACCGGAGTCAACATCCTCAAACGTCAACTTGCCACCGAAGCCGCCGAGGCAAGACAGAAATGGGCACGCCATTTCCAAAGCTGGCAGGCAGGCCGCGACGACAAAATCGAGGTGCTGCGCAAGACACTGGACAAACATGAAACGATGCTGGCCAAACATCGCGAGATCTGGCTCGCGGATATCGAAAAGCGCGAGAAGGACCTTGGTGCTCGGCTGGCCCGTGCCCTGGCCGAAACCCCCTGTGGTGGTGGCAGCGCCGAGGCGGCCCTTGTCGATCACCTGCGCGACCGCTTGTCCAAAGCGGCGGAAAACGATATCGAGCGCGATTGCCGCAAGGCGCGCTATGACGACCTGGTCTACATCACATCCGATGGCAAGATGCATGGTGATCCCCGAGACGGGTTCCTCAACGCGCTTTCGGATCTGGGCGTCGGCGATGGCTCAGGACCGCCTGCGCCCGAACCGGGTGTGCCGCTTGATCAGACCGTGTTGATGCTCAAGAACTATTCCGACCAGTTGGCCGCGCTGGGCGATATCATCGGCGATCAATCCAGGGTCAATTCCACTATCGCCAAGATCACCGCCCTGACCGGCAAACTTGAAGACTTTGAAACCATCAGCAAAACAGATTGGCGTAAGTTCAAGAAAATCCGCAATGCCGCCCTGCGTGAAATCCGGTCCAGCATCGACGAGGTGACCGAAGCCAGCCTTTACTTCTCGGGCAAGGGCATGGATGAGTTGCTTGAGGCCATGGGCAGCCGTGGTCTCGCCCGTCATCTCAGCGATGCCAAATACCAGGCCGCCGTAACCAAGTTGCGCGATGTGCGTCGACTGGCGAATGCTGTCAACACACGGCAATTGCCGCGCATGGCAGATCTGGCCGCCGATCTGGCGCGGGTGACCGATGCCAATCTCGATGCCGCGCGGGCGATGATCAAGAGCGTTCGTACCGGCGATATTCGCGGCTCCGTTGGCAGCATGAGCAAGCTTGACAAGGGCCTGCTGTTCTTGGCGGTCGCCGCTGCCGCTGCCGACGCCTCGGACCGTATCAATTCTGGTCAGGATCCTAGCGAGGCGGTATCGCGCGCCGGGGTCAATCTTGCCGTAGAGCTGGCGATCAGCGGGATACCGATCACCGCCGCGGCCCATGTTGCCACGCTGATCGTCTTCAACGGCGTCTCCTACATGGTTGATGATCCGGCCCTCTCTGGGGCCTTGGCCGATTTCAACATCGAGAATGTCGCCAAGATCGTGGCGCAATCAGCCCTTGATGAGGTCGCCGCTCTTGGCGCAGCCGCAGGCGAGCACTTTGCCGCGTCTGAGTTTGACGCACTCGACAACTCCGCCAGCCCCGAGAAAATCCGGGAAGGGATCGCCACAGCCGAAAGCCGCCTAAATCAGGCCACCGCGGGTAGCACCGAGGTCCATGATCTGATGCGCGCTCGCGCGCGCCTACGTCAGCTGTTGCGCGCCAAGGACCGGGCCGAGCGCATCCGCGACACGCAAGGCAGGCTCAACCAGTTGGAAACCGCTTGTCTGGTCCATCTGAACAGCCGCGACGGCACTTTCAGCAACTCTGAAATGGATGTCCTGTTAAAAGAGATCGGTGAGCTGGAAGCGCTCTTGGCTATCCTCACGAAATGGGATTGCTGATCGGTTTGGCCGTGACGGTGGTCGAGTTGGGTGAGGCCGATGCGTGCTACCGGTTCAGTCTGCCTTTGTGAACGCTCAGGGGGTAAGTTGTGTAGAGATTGCCAGCCTGGTGCCAGGGTGGGTAGCTTGTCGCCCAGGGCGCCGGGTTCGTCGAGTTGTGTGGGAGTTGGAATATTTTGGCTGTGAGGGTTTTGAGCAGGAGTATTTTTCCGACGGTCTGGCCGAAGAATTGCTCAATACCCTCGCGGGCTTTGGTTCGCTGAAGGTTGCCGCCAGGACGTCATCTTTTGCATTCAAAGGGCAGCAAGCAGATATCCGTCATGTTGGAGAGGTACTGGGTGTCGCGATGGTGTTGGAGGGCAGCGTCCGGAAATCGGGTAATAGCTTGCGCATAACGGCACAGCTCATCGATGCAAGCAGTGGCTTCCACCTCTGGTCAGCCACCTATGACCGGGAACTCACTGAGACTTTCGCCATCCAGGACGACATTGCCGGAAAAATCATGGAGGCCCTGCAGGTTCACCTGGAAACCGGACAAACGGTGCTGGTTAGCTCGACCAACAGTACGCAAGCCTATGACCACTACCTGAAGGGCTTGCAGGCAATGCACAGGCGAACCGAGGAATCCGTTAAGGCGGCACAGCTTCACTACACAGCCGCGACAACGGCAGACCCAGACTATGCTGTTGCGTGGGCGGGACAGGCCCTGGCTACGTACTTGCTCGCAGACAAAGGCTATGGGGATACGCCGTGGGAGCAGGCTGAGGCGCTGAGTCGATCGCTGGTGGAGCGGGCACTGGCGCTGGACCCTGATCTGGCCGAGGCCCATGCAGTGGTAGCGCTGCTGCTGGACGACGAATTTCGATACGACGAAGCCCTGGCCAGCAATGCTCTGGCAATTGCGGCAAAGCCGGGGTTCGCCGAGGCTTATCTTTGGCGATCAAATACACTCAGGTCTATCGGTCGAATCCGGGAGGCCGACGAAGCCATCGAGCGGGCCTTTCAATTGGATCCGCTGCACCCTTCCATCATAAATGTTAGAAGACTTCGACAATGTTGGTTTTTTGCAGAACCGCTGTCCGAGGGTGAACTCGAGGAAATGCTTGCCAACAAGAAGGACGTTCCGCCAGTGGTCACGCTTTCCTGTCTGGCCAGAGTAGGAAGCTATGCGAGGGCCGTGGAACTGGCGCAGCAAAATGAGTTGGACTACATGGCAGATTTATGGGATCTGATCAACCTGAAGGATTGTGAATCGCCAATATCGGGTAAGCTGATTGAGGTGAAGCGTATTGTGCGCCTGGTGGCTTGCCGCAACGACACCAAAGCGCTCAATGAC
>JAFCZJ010000010.1 GCA_019314375.1 Deltaproteobacteria bacterium
TGGCGTCGAGCCCGGCCCGCCTTGACGATGGCCACGATGGGCAAAACCAGCGCCACCACGACCAGGGCCAGGCACAGCAAGCCAATCAAAATGACGCAGATAACGTCTTCCATCGGATCTCCTCCCATTCTCTCTGTCACGGAAGCAGCAAGATATGCGCCAGAGATGGGTTTTTCCAGAAGCCCAAGAGTACCGGGATGTTGAAGAAAAGCAAGGCCAAGCAACTGCGAAGACTTCGACGCAGCGCGTAAGTGGTTCCTCTGTATTTAGCTCAGCTTGCGGCCGCGGTTTCTCCTCCCCCCGATTTTTTTGCGGGGGAGGTCGGGCCGACCTGTCCGCCGAAGCCGGAGGCGAAGGAGGAAGGCCCGGGAGGGGGGGCGGGCCGTAACGGAGCCTCCCGAGCAATCCATCTTGAGAGGTTCACCTTGCCAGCCTAATTCCCTTGGGTTACGATTTTAAGCATCGACATGTAAGCGTTGCGTTCAGAATTCGCGCGGCATAAGAGGTGAATCGGATGAGAAGGGTGATGGGTTTGCTGAGCGTGGTTTTTGTGTTGGGCATGGCCGTGATGGTGGCGGGAGCCGGTAGAAAGCGCACGGTTGTGGCTGTGTTCGACATCCAAACAAAGTTCTTGAAGCTGTCTTCGGCCAAGCGGAACATGCTCACCGAGCTTTTGGGTCAGGAATTGGGCGTCGACGGAATCTACCAGGTCATGCCGCCTGGGGACGTGAAGCGGTCCCTTTTGGAGCAGTCCGCCGAATCCCACAAGAAGTGCTACGACGAGAAATGCCAGGTTGAACTCGGTAGGCAACTTCCGGCCAACAAGCTTGTTACGACCACGATCATGAAGACCGCGGGCAAGTGCAGGGTGATGGCGTCCTTGTACGACCTGAGGAGGCAGACGACCGATATCGTGGCCAAGGCGAAGTGCGCTTGTACCGAGGAAGGGCTTGTACCGGCCATCGAAAAGGTAGCGGCGAAGTTGCGAGCTTTTGGGACCGGTGGCAATTCTGGGTTCGTGGAGGAGATCGTTTCGGTCGATTTGAAAGAAAAGCAGGGCGCGGTGAAAGTATCGGCGAAGGATGGAAAGGGCAATGACATCGCGGCCGAGGTCTACGTGGACGGCCGGAAGCTTGGCAGCGCGCCGGGGACCTTCAAGGTCTCCGTTTGTGCAAAAGAGCTGGAGGTAAGGCACCGGAAGCATGGGCGTGCTAAAAAGGACCTGTCGATCATCGAGAGGAAGTTGAGTTCGATCAACGTGAAGCTACAGGGCGGCGGAGGTGGCTTGCAGTGGATATACAGCCGCCCGGCCGGGATCGATTTCACGAAGAGCGAGGTTACGGTGGCTCAATACCGGGCTTGCGTGAAGGCGGGCAGGTGTACAAAGCCGAAGACAAAGAGTGACAGCAAATATTACAACTGGGGATACGGGGATCGAGACAAGCATCCGATTAACGGAGTGGACTGGAACCAGGCGAAGTCGTTTTGCAAGTGGGCGGGAGGAAGGCTGCCGACGGAGAAGGAATGGGAAGCCGAAGCGTCGAACAAGGGGAGCCGAGAGTACCCCTGGGGCGGGGCGAAGTCGACATGTGCTCGGGTGGTGATGAAGGAAGGCGGTTATGGTTGTGGACGTGATTCGACCTGGCCAGTGTGCTCGAAGGCGAGCGGTAACAGTGTGAGTGGGTTGTGTGACATGGGCGGGAATGTGTGGGAATGGAATTCTTCTTGGTATGACAGCACGAAAAAAACTCGCGTGGTGCGCGGGGGTTCCTGGGACTTCGACGATACGGAGTTCTTCCGCGCGTCCAACCGCGACAGGCTTAATCCGTCGTACAGGTACAACAGCATCGGCTTGCGGTGTGGTCGGTCGTCCCAGTGATTCTGGATTCTGGCATTCTGTTGGTCGCCGAAAATTTAAGAAGAGCTTAGAGCCATGAAGCAGTCACCTATTTTTGTCAAATCCTACCACCGCATCCTTTCAGGATGCGGCACAAAAGGTTCTACTCAATTTCTCAATGATTTCGTATTTGATTCACATTACAAGATCATTCCTCATTGAGAACCTCTAAGAAATCATGGTCTGGCTGATGCAGCACACCCGGAAGTTTCCGAAGAACCAACGATTCCTCATGGCCAACCTGAAAATGTACAATCGCTTGTGCAAGGACCTGAAGCTGCTGGCGTTCAACCAATACGAGTATCTGGCGGTCGCCCTCGACGAGATCGGCAGGCTGCTCGGCGGCTGGCAAAAGAGTCTTGGCGTGAGGTCATGACCCGCGTTTCCGGTCTTACCATAGCCATCATGATCGAGGTGGGTGGTGTCAATTCAACCCGGCGTCAAACAAGCATCGAACAGGGATGGATTGCTGTCGACAAATTGCGAGAATTCAAAAATATCCAAGCCCGAGGGTCGAGACCACTGCGCTCCAGCCCGCTACAATTGTCCAAGTATTTTTGAGAGTTGGCTCTTCAAGGCGTGCAAATCTGTGGTAGCCGTCGTCCACACCATCCCAACGTCGACACCAAAATAGTCATGTATGAGCTTATCTCGCATTCCAGCGATATCGCGCCATGGGATCTCAGGGAATTGTTCGCAAATCTCTGGCGAGACGCGCTTCGCCGCTTCGCCGATAATCTGAATTTGGCGAATGACTCCATCTTGAAGCAAGCTGGTTGCTTGAAATGTACCCGCATCCACACCAGACAGATACTCATCGATGGTGCTGATGGCCTCCAGCATATGTTGAAGGTAAAGCCGACTATCACGCGGCTTCATAAACCACCCGCTGCGAAGCAAGGATTTCGTCTCTTAGATGTGGGCTGATCGCATCTTCGGTCAAAAGGTCAACCCGTCGCCCCATTATCTCCGACAACTCTCGTTCCAGCTTCACGAGGGCAAGAAAACCGGTCGGACGACCAAATTCGACGAGCACATCGATATCACTATCAGGACCCGCATCGCCTCTCACAAAAGAGCCGAATAAGGCGACTTTTCGCGTCCCATGCGCCAAGCAAACAGCAACAAGCTTATCGATTGCAATTTGTTCCATGTCGCCACCTCCTGCCAGACCTGTTGCCCTATTAAGAATAGCAGCATACCCACACCATGTACACACAGCCATTGGAATCCAAATTTCTAACCACCATCAACCGCTCTTCCAGATCTACCTTTTCGCTAGTTTGACCCGGCCCAGCACATTCCCCTTCAGTTCCTCCGTTGAACCGGGCGCTTGCTCTTGTAATCAGGTCGGCCATTGACAAAAATTCTCTTTAGGCCAGCTTGCGGATGCGGCGCAGGGCATCCGTTGCTGCGTCTTTAGGCAAGTCTAAGTGGGTGACCAAGCGGATGGTGGTGTCGCCGAGGCCGAGGCAGAGGATGCCGGCCTTTTTCCAGGTGGCTACGGTTGTTTCGGTGCTTTTGGCTGAGTCGGTGTTGATGATGAGGATGTTGGTGTCTGGGCGCTCTACGTGGAAACGATCGTCTAAGATTTGGCTTAGGCCTTCGGCCAACTCGCTTGCCATGGCGTGATCCTCAACCAGGCGGTCGATGTGGTGATCGAGGGCATAGAGGCCGCAGGCGGCCAAGACGCCGGCCTGGCGCATGCCGCCGCCGAGCATTTTGCGTAGCCAACGGGCTCGCTGCATGTCTTCTTCGTTGCCGATGATTAGCGAACCCACGGGGCAGCCCAGGCCTTTGGATAGACAACAGGAGAGGCTGTCGGCTTCTTGGCCCCATTCGGATAGCGCCACGCCGCTTTTGACCGAGGCATTCCAGATGCGGGCTCCGTCCAGGTGGAGCTTGAGTCCCTTTTCCTGAGTAAAGCGTCGCAAGCCGCGCAGATGATCGATGGGGACGATTTTTCCGCCGCAGAGGTTGGCCGTGTTTTCCACCACGAGCAGGCGGCTGATGGGGGCGTGTATGTCGATCGGGCGCAGGGCTCGTTTTACATCCGAAATGGAAAGATAGCCCTGGGGGTTGTCCAATTGATGGAAGAGCACCCCCAAGAGGGCGGAGCCACCCCCCACCTCGTGGGCGAAGGAATGGGTGCGGCGCTCCATGATGACTTCATGGCCTCGCTGGCAATGCAACGCCAGCCCGATGAGGTTGGCCATGGTGCCCGATGGCACAAACAGGGCGGCCTGCCTGCCGAACAGCTCGGCCGTTCGATGTTCCAATTCGAACACGGTCGGATCTTCACCGAAGACGTCGTCGCCCACCTGGGCTTGAGCCATGGCCTGTCGCATGCCGTCGCCTGGTTTGGTGAAGGTGTCGGAACGGAAATCCAAGACCTGCTCGGAGGTGTTCATGTTTGGGCCTCGATGTTTTCAGGTTTCGTCTGTGGGATTCATCAGGTTGATGTTCATGACTTTCAGTTCTTCCAGCAACAAACGATAGCGGGTCATTTGCTTCTGACGGGAAATGAGTTTTTTTAGCCGAGGCAGGAAGAGTTCGCGACCCTCCAGGGGGCGCAGCAGGAAATCGCCGATGGTGGTACCCACGGCCTCCACCAGCACCTGCAGGCGCATTTCTGTTGAAACGATGAAGATGCCTACCGTCGGTGAGATTTGGCGCAATCGGTACATGAGTTCGACGCCATCGGACTGGCCGGGCTGGTCCACGGCCACCACGATCTGCGTCATGCCCATGCGCACCATGTCTTCAATTTCCTTGCTGGTCTTGACCTCGACCACAGGATGACCCAACTGACGCATCGCTTTGCTTAGTTGCGGGGTGCCCATGACCACAATGCGCAAATCGGGCGCATTGGTATCGTAGGAATCCAAACTGCGCTTCAAGGACTGGAGGTAGGTCTTGTAGACATCAGGCCCTCTTTTTTTGGCCAGCTTTGCAAAACTACCGCTCAGATGCTGGATGACCGCATTGATTCGGGTTTCAAAATCATGGCGGGCCTGGCTCAGCCTTACCTTCATGTTCAGGTAATGGGCATTGGGATAAGGCAGGGGCAGGTAGTCGGAGGCACCGGCCTGCAACATGGCCTCTGCCTGAGCCGCATCGTCCGCCGGCACGCAGACCAAGATTTCCAGCAAGGGCCAAGCAGATCGAATTTTGGCGATCAAGGCTTCGGGGTCGGCATCCGGAATGCATTGCCCCACCATCACAACCCCATAGGCCTTGTCTGATAGACGGTCTACCGCATCCTCCGCACTGTTGGCCACGTCGGCCAGTACTTCATGTTCGGCCAAGCGCTCGACCAGTAACTCCTGGTTCGACGGATCGTCTTCCACGATAAGCACCCGTGGACTGATTTTCAGATCCCTGGCAAAATTTTCCACTTGTCGGTTGATGCGCTGAAGGAACTCCTCGGCGGAGGGTTCTGTTGGATCATCCGGTCCCGAATCAGGCATCAACTCCACAAGTTGCTGGATTGGTATCTCTCCCGTGGGGACCCGAAGTTCCGGCATCATCGCATGCATGTCCCGGGACACCGGTTCTGGATTTTCCTCTTCCGGGTTTTCTTCTTCAATCTTTGGGATTTCGTCCGAATCGGTTACCACGGTGACGTATTCTACCTGGTTGGCCTGTTTTTCTAAGGCGGCCCAGGCTGTTTGAAGGTGATTCAATGCATCTTGCAGTCGAGCAGCTTGCTCTGGGGCAAGCTGGCTTGTGATTTCAGCAGCCAAGTTGCGTAGCACGACGATGGGGTGGTTGCTCACGGGTCCTCCTGGAGTTTTTCAGGCTACAATTTAGCAGACTCGTCGAGAGATGGCGACTATCCATCCTCTCGGCCAGGCTTGCGTCGTTGCTCTTTGGTCTGGCCGCGTTGCTTTTTGTTTTGAATTCGCTTGGCCCGCTGAGCGCCCGAGGGGCGGGTGGGTCTGCGCTTTTTGGGTACATGATTTCGCTTGCGCAGGGCTTCGGTCATGCGCTCATAAGCCGTCTCCAGATTTTGATGTTGAGAGCGCCTCTCGGTGGCCATGATTACCAGGCCGGAGGCCTCGTGGCTCATCCGAACCCCCGTTCGACTTCGATTGCGGTGCTGACCGCCCGGACCGCCCGCCACAATGAACTCGACCTGGCAGTCTCGCTCCAGGCTTTCACGATCCGTGGCGTATGGGGGCGGGCGGGTCATCAAGTCATCCCCCGGAGTTGTCGGGCAGGTGCAGATCCAATCGCTGCGATTTGCCCTCTCGCTCAAGCACGAGGGTTTGGTCCCCCCAGGGCAGCTTGAGGTCGGATCGCGGTGTTTGGCCGGCAGCTTGGTCACCGATGCGGAGACGCATCCATGGGGTGGCTCGAAGGCTCAGCTTCCATCGGGCCCCGGCCTTGCCGGGTGGTTGCAAGCGCAACATGACTTCCTGGGCTTCTTCGCCCAGGGCCCGGAGCTTCACCAGTTGAGGTTTGTCGCTGCGCAGGACCAATCGATGACCTGATACGGGGTGATGGTTTACCCAGGCTCTGAAACTTTTCGGCCATTGCAATGTGGCCGCGGACTTCGCGATCACAGGAACGACACGGGGTTTGGGTTCGGGCCTACGCTTGGGCTGCTTTGTGATATCTGCTGCATGATTTGGATCGACCGGTGTCGGGGCCTGCACCGTGACCTGGTTGACCTTGAGGATCGCGGGCGGTTTGGGTCGTTCTAGCTTGGGTGGGCCTGGATCCGACTTGGATACCGGGTTGATCAACCACCAGGCGAAGCCGACTCCCCAGACCACGACAAAAAGACCGATGAGCGCCCACCTCCATGTCCGCGGTCTCGGTGGGTCATCCGCGGCCACAGGGTGTTGGGCCACTTCTGTGGGGTCGGGGCCGAGTTGGCCCATCTGCGGCAATTGGTCCGCATGGCCTCGGAGAAAGGCGGTCAGACCCTCCGGGCCACAGGGGTTCTGGATTTTCTGGATTCGCTCGACCAGGAGTTGTGCCGAAGCGGGGCGGGATTCAGGTGCCAACTGAAGACAGTGCTCCACCAAATCGCACCAGGCTTGGGGTAGCTCAGGTCGTGCCGTTCCCAGGGGGACATGTCGGGCCTCGCGTAGATCGTGCAAGGTGTCCGCGGGCGGATCGCGCAAGGGAAAGGCCCTGCGTCCGGCAAGCATTTCGTAGAGCACGGCACCCAAGCTAAACAGGTCGCTGGCAGGGCTGAGCGACTCGCCTCGAGATTGCTCCGGGCTCATGTAGGAGAACTTGCCGGAGACAGAGCCGTCGCCAAGCGCCGCGCTACGCAACCTGGCCAGCCCGAAGTCGGCAAGCTTGACCTGACCTTCCATGCTCAGCAGGAAATTGGCCGGGCTCACGTCTCCGTGCACCACGCCCACCGGCCTGCCGCGCAGGTCTCTGCGTTCATGGGCGTGGGCCAGTCCTCGACAGGCCTGCAGTCCGATTTCGGCCACGACATCCAAAGGCAGCCCTTCATCGAGGCAGGCGGCCAAAACGCCATCCATGTCCGGACCTTCGACGAATTCCAGGGTCATGAAGGTTCGCCCATCCGCGCAGCCGTAGTCGAAGACGTGAACGATGTTGACGTGGTTCAGCGAGGCCGCGATGGCGGCTTCAGTTTCAAAGAGTTCGGCAAACTCTTTGCGGCAGGCCATGGCGGGGAGGATGGTCTTCAGCGCCACGGCCTTGCGAAAGCCGCCGGCGCGTCTGAGTTCGGCCAGATACACCTCACCCATGCCACCGGTGGCGATGCGACGCAACAGCTTATAATCTCCAAGAGTCTCGGCCACGAGGTCATTCTAACAGGCGGACCGGCAAATCCCATTAAGGTTTTTTGAGTCATGCGCTTGAGCATCGGCCTGAGGGCGTGGTAGTTTTTGGCAACGAAGAAAGTCTTATTATGCCCTTGAGCTGCCTGACTTGCAGGAATGTGCTCGATCTTGACGGCCCTTCGGTGGGGGGGACCTGTCCGCGTTGCGGTGGGCCGCTGGTCGGACAAGGGGGTGCTTGGATTGATTTCGAGGGTCCGGCGGGCAGCGGCTTGCTTCTTCTGCCCGAAGAGGGTTTGTCCATCGGCCGCCGGGAGGACAACGGCCTGGTCTTGAATGATCGGGAGGTGTCCAAGCTCCATGCCCTCATTCACCGGGAAGGTTCTGACTGGTATTTTCGGGATGCTTGTTCAGCCAATGGCAGTTTCGTCAATGGGCAGCGGGTGGCCGAGCATGGCCTGAGGGACGGAGATGAGTTGACCCTGGGCAAGACCCGGTTGGTGTTTCACGGCGCGGGGGTGCCCCACGGCCTGGGCGGTGTGACCATCGCGCCGCAATTGGATTCCAAAGGCAGTGTGCAGGCTTGTCTCAAGGTGGAGCCTGGAGGCTTCAAGCATCAGTCGGAGATTCGTTCTGAGCAGGAGTTGAGGGAGGACTATGAACGACTGAGGCTGGCATACCTGTTCAATCGCTATGTGGGACATGAGCGGGATCCGGCTGCCTTGCTGGAAAATATTTTGGATTTGGCTTTCGATATGCTGCCCGCCGATCGGGGTGCCATTTTGTTAAGGGAAGAAGAGGGTGCTCCTCTGACCCCGGCTTTGACCCGCTTGCGAGAGGGGTCCGCCGACGAGATCATCATTCCCGACAGCATCTTGCGTCGAGCCGTGGAGGAACGTTCGGCCGTGTTGAGCGCGGATGCCACTGTGGATTTGCGCTTTTCAAATTCGAACAGCGTGATGCGAGAGAGCGTTCGTAGCGCCATGTGTGTTCCTCTGGTGGGCGAAGGGGAGGTTTTGGGCGTCATTCATCTGGACACCCGGGAGGAGACCGGTGCTTTCGCCGTCAAGGATCTCAGGCTCTTGAGCGTGCTGGCCAGCCAGGCAGCGGCGGTACTCGAACGTGTACGTTTGCATCAACGCCTGGAGCGAGAAAGTCAGACCCGTGAACGCTTGGCTCGTTTTTTGTCGCCTCAGGTTTTGACACAAGTGGTCGAGCAAGGTCTGGATCTGCATGCAGGAGGACGTACAGGGTTGGTCAGCGTCATGTTCTGTGACATCAGGGGCTTCACCTCCTTGTCTGAGCATTTGGAGCCGACTCAACTCGTACGTATGCTCAACGCATATTTTGAGCGCATGGTGGATGTGGTATTCGCCCATGGCGGGTTGTTGGATAAGTTCATCGGCGATGCCCTTATGGCTGTTTGGGGTACGCCCATTCCGCGCGGCGACGATGCCGCTCGAGCCTTGGCCGCTGGGCATGAGATGCTGGAGGCGGTCAAGCTGTTTAACGCTTCCGGGCAGGGGCAGGGTTGGCCGGTTTTGGAGATCGGGGTGGGTATCAACAGCGGTGAGGCCGTGATAGGAACAGTGGGATCTTCGCTGCGAATGGAGTATACAGTGATGGGAGACACCGTGAATTTGGCCTCACGGATTTGTGATATGGCTCGACCGGGTCAGTTGCTCATCACGGAGGCCACGCGGCGACTGGCAGAAGATGTCTTGGGTGCGGACCTGCGGGTCAATACCTTGGATGCCTGCGGCATTCGTGGTCGCCGTCAGCAAGTTGTGACCCATGAGGTTGTGGCCCTGCCCAGACCCGGGTCGCGTTGAGCGAGAAGAGACGAGCAACATGCCCAAACAACTTTGCCCAGCATGTGGAGTGACCAACGACGTGGGCATTTTTGTGAGCGGTCAGCGGGTGCGCTGTGATGCCTGCGGTTTGCCTTTTACTGTAAGTCGCGAAGAGTCCATCCTGATCGATCCGGGCGAGCAGGCCAAGCGGCCAGGACGGAAAAACGCCCCAGCCAGCGATGGTTTGCCCGGGGTGCATCCGGTATTGCGCAGAAAGTTCGCGGCACGTAAGCCGGATGCGGCCGCTCGACCGATTGCCCAGCCCAAGATTCCCCAGCAGGCGCGTGTGGTCCAGGCCAAGGATGCGCAGCCACCAGTCAGTCCTGAACCACAACCAGCACCAGCAGCACCGGCAGCACCGGCAGCACCGGCAGCACCGGCAGCACCGGCAGCACCGGCAGCACCGGCAGCACCGGCAGCACCGGCAGCACCGGCAGCACCGGCAGCACCGGCAGCATCTATGAGGTCATCGGCAAGGGCGGTATGGGCAAAGTCTACCGCGCCAAGCAATTGTCACTGGACCGGATCGTGGCCATCAAGGTGCTCAACGAGGATTTGGCCAGGCATCGATCTTTCATTAAGCGTTTTGAAAAAGAGACGGCTTCATTGGCCGCCATGTCTCATCCAAACATCACCGCCATCATCGATCGCGGTCATGTGGACAGCGTCTACTTTTTTGTCATGGAATTCGTTGATGGGCCGAGCATGCGTCACAAGATCAACGAAGGCCGAAAGCCAATCGATGAAGTGCTTGAGATGTTTGTCGTCCTTTGCGGGGCCATCGATCATGCCCACCAGCGAGGCGTTATCCATCGCGACATGAAGCCTGAAAATGTACTGTTTTCCAAGGAGGGGGTGCTGAAGGTGGCCGACTTTGGTCTGGCCAATATCCTGGATGAAAAAGGAAGATGGGAATTGACCCGCACCAAGGTCAGTATGGGCACAGTCAACTACATGGCCCCGGAACAACGTCGTGATGCAAAGCACGTGGACGGCCGAGCCGACATCTACTCCCTCGGCGTTATGATTTATGAAATGGTGGCCGGTGAGTTGCCCTTGGGGCGCTTCGACCCGCCCAGCAAACACCGGGTCGGCAGCGATCCTGAATTGGATGAGCTGGTGTTGAAGATGCTGGATTTCGATCCGGACAGACGACCCCAGCGGGCAGGGTTGGTGGCCGCGAGTCTGGAGTCCATCCTGGGCAGCAGTCAGGCGGAACAGAACAAAGCGCCAGCGGCTGAGGCGCGACAAGGATCCGATGAGGTTGCCGCTGATTCAAATGCGGAGGGTCCAGAGCCAGCGGCCACACCGCGAAAAATGAAAGCCCGCTTTCGAATTCCCTGGGTTGTACTGAGCTGGACTGCCGGTTTGTTGATGTTGGGGGTCATCACCGCAGCGGTTTTCTGGGTGCTGATGCATGGTGAGATTGACGAGGAGCCTGGCGATCTTGTGCTCAAGGTCGAAGGCAAGGGATTTGGCTTTGCTGTTAAGCATCCTTACCGGGTTCAGTCTTTGCACCCATCATCGATGCTGCGCAAGCCCGATCGCGTGGGGGCCAGTTTCGATTTCTCAAAGCGATCAACTTTGCCCGCATTGCCTGTGCGTTTTATCGGTGGTCAGTGGTCTTTGGGGGAAGGGGTTTTGAAACAAGATAGCTGTAGCGAAGAGCTCACGGTCAACCAGCGGGCGGCGCGGGCGATTTTCGGTCGGGATGCGCGGTCCCCCGAGGGATTGCATTTGTTGCTGCGCATGGATGTGGAACCCGCCATGTTCTCTGTCGCAGGTGAAGAGCGTTCCGTCGATTATTGGCTGAAGAAGCGTCTTGCGGCGACGCCCGCATTGTTGGGCGTAAATGGCAAGGCCTGGATTGGGGTTGGTGTTTTGGATGAGCAAGGCGAGGGGTTCTCGGTGCGCATGCCGATGAGTTCAGAGTCACCGGCTCGGATTGAGCGCAGCGGAGTCTGGATGGAGGGCGAGGGGGCGGACCTGGTGATGAAGCAGAAATTGGCTTCAGGAGAGCGGGTGCTGGAGTTTACGGTGCTGGATGGGCAATTCAAGATTAAGTTGGATGGTAAGCCATTGGCTCAAGGCTGGGCCGGTTTCGGCATGGCGGCCAAGGGTTATCCGGCGGTTTTGTGTCAGAACGCCCGTTGCCGGATTAAGTCTCTTTCTTATGACTATCCAAGAATTAATGGATCCCAATAACCAAGCTGCCCGTATGGTCTTCGCCGGGTACCAGGGCTATTGTGGTGCCGACGGCCGCGCCGACCACCACCACACCCACGGCTGTCCAGAACCACCACTTCTCAGGCAGGGTGGCCCAATCGAATCCGTCGTCGTCTGAGGGGGCCTTTTTGGCGTCTTCTTTGATGGAGGCGCTCAGGTCCTTTTCTCGTTGCTCTTCTGTTTTTACGTCGGTTCCGGCATCCTTCTGCGTGGCATCGGATGCGTCGGCCACAGTGTCACCACCTGTGTCACCACCTGTGTCACCACCTGTGTCACCACCTGTGTCACCTGGTACTTCTCCGGCTAAGATGGCTGCGGCATCAGCAGCGCCTTGACCTTCCTCGCCAGCGATGAGTTTTTCGAGCAGAGCCTTGCGTTTTGCCGGGTAGTCTTCTGATGTGCTGTCTAAGGTTTCTTCGAAGCGATTTACTTGCATGCCTGTTTCCATGTTGCACTTGTAGGCCACAACCTGAAGGCCCTCTGGTTCTCCTTCTACCGTGACAACGAAAACCAGTTCAACCTTCAAGAAAGCAGCCAGGGCCTGGGTGGCCGTACCGGGTGGGCCTTTGAATACCTCGGCGGTCAGGGGCTTGAAGTGCTTGGAGAAGGCCCTATGCTTGGCCGCGGGTTTGAGTTTGACGGAAAAGCGTTTGAGTTTGTCGCTGGGAACCGAGATCTTGCCTCCCCAGGGTCTGTATCCGTCCTTGACGGCACGGATAAGATGGGAGCCGGTACGCAAGGTGTTGAGTTCCAAGGGGGTGCCACCCCTGTAGGTGTTGTCTACGAGGATGGCGGCACCCTGGGGGGTGGAGGTCAGTGAGACTTTGCCCTTGGCGCCTCCCATGGCCTCGGCTGCTGCTGCTTTGAAAATGTCCTGGATGTTGGGCGGAAAGGTATCGGGATCCATGGTTTTTTGTCCCGGGAGATCCGCCGCTTGCATGAAATACTGGCTGCCTTTGGCGTCTTCGCCCATCAGTACCCAACTGGCCCCCAGGTACATGAGCGTCTCAACCATTGGGCTGGTCTCGGCAAGGTAGCCGTAGCCGTATTCGAATTTTTTCAGAGCCAGGTCGAATTTGGCCTGGGCTTCCTCCAGATCCAGTTCTTCGTATGCGCGTTTGCCTTTTTTTAGCAGTTCGAGACCTTCAGAGATTGCGGCTTTGCGTGGCCTGCCCGCTGCGTCGAGGGTTTTGTCCAGATCCAGATTGGTCAATTCCTTGTTGATCTGGATAAGGGCTCGCAACTCGGTCTGCAAATCCACAGCCACCTTGGCCGCGACGCCCCCTCTGCCCAGGGCGAAGCCGACCACCTTTTGCTCAGCCTGGACGGCTGGAGCCAGGGTCAGAGCGATGGCAAGAATCATTGATGAGATAGCCATTTTTCCTGAAGTTTGGATGCCAAATCGCATGATGGCCTCCGCCTATTCCGCGGTTTGCGCGGTGTAGATTTCGCCAGAACCCAACAAGCTTGAACCATCGGTCCCGCCCACAAGAAGAACGCGGGTGCCAGCTAAGACCAGCGAAGCATTTCCCGCCCGAGGTGTGGATAGGCGAACAGGACCCGCCGAATGCAGTAGCCCATCGCTGGATGCAAAGAGCTCCAGGTTGTCGGTGGCCTGCGCTTGAAAATTCGTAAAGCCACCGGCAAGAAGGATTCCCTGGCCAACAATAACCTCTGCCTTGTGCATCCAGCGGGGGCTGCCCATGCCCGACTCAAGCTCAGTCTGGCTGTCATCTTGACTGTTGTATTCGTGTATGTTGCTTGATTCGGGCGGCAGCAAGTTGTTCCCGTCGAAGCGCATGCCCCCGGAGACAAGTATGTTGTTGGGCTGCAGGGGCACGTTGGCCGCGGAACAAAAGAAATAGTTGAGACCCGACACCGAGCGGTTGTTGAAAACATCGGCGACAGGATCGTACTCTTCGACTGCTTGGGCCGTGGGGCGGATGGCACCGCCGATGAGCAGGATAATGCCATCTTCGTTCCGCACGGCCGCGTGACCCAAGCGTGGAGTGTTCATCAGGGTGCCGGCATCCACAAAGTCACCTACCGATTCATTTGTGGGATCGAAGATGATGGCCGTGTTCAAGGCCTCGGTGACGCCCGCGCCGCCGCCCGCCACCAAAACCCTGCCGTCGTCCAGGGCCGTTGCGCTATGGAAAACCCGACCCTCGCCCTCAGGTAAGGGCTTTCTGATCCAAAGGTCTTCGGCCGGAAGATACACCTCAAAGCTTGGGACCAAGTCCACGGGGTCGACGTCCACCGGCAGCTCGCCGGCTGGGTCCAACTGTACGCGACTGGCACCCCCCACCACCAGGACGCTGCCGTCCGGCAAAGGGGTGGCGGTTGCCAGGGCACGGGGGTCATGTAAAGCAGCAACTGGGTAGATGGTGCCTGTGCCCGGATCGAAAACGTCCACCGCCGCCGTGGCTTGGCCTAGAGTGCAGCCTGGGCCGCAGCCGTCTGCCGACAATGCACTCACGCCGCCCACGATCAGAATGCGCCCGTCGCCCAGGGGGGCGGCTGTCGTGAAAGAACGAGCTTGATGCAGGGGGCGCAGGGAGCAGGACATGTCTTCCATGGTGGTCAGGAAAACGTCCGCGAAGGCATTGCGGCCCTCTATGATATTGATGTGCTGGCTGGCACCTCGCCATGCCGGTGTTCCACTTTCGACGCCCACCACCTCCAGGGTCAAATCATAGGCTGGATCGATGCCGTCGATGATGACATTGTCCCCACCGTTCAATTCGATGGATTTTTTGAAGTGCAGCTCTCCCGTGCTTGTCAAGAGGCGGACGTCCAGTCGACTCAGGGCGGGCGGGTTCGCGTCGGCGACCCACGTTTCGGGACAGGGGCTGTCCAATGCCTGGCGCGCAAAGCTCAGATTCATGCCGCCGCCGGGTTTCGAATCGCCCAGGTCGCAGGCCAGCAATAATGAGGCCGTAGCCGCGAAAACACAGAATTGCCGGAAGACAGAACCCCCTTTTTGTCTCACGAAGCGCCTCCTTCCGTTGATGGATTTGCTGGAGTCGCAGCACCTGCGTCACTTTGGGGGGCCGGTACATCAGGGAAGCCCTCCCAGGATTGCACCACATCGTTTTTCAAGACGACCTCGCGTTTGGAGGCATAGGTCCAGTTTTCGATCCGCGCGCCCGAAATGCTCTTGCGTACGATCTTGTCCGGATAGCCCCTTGAGCGCATCAGCGCGTCGGCTCGCATGCCTCGCACGATGCTTTTTGTGTCGATGGCCTCCAAGACCTCCGGCAGGCGGGATGCAAAAGCCCCCCTCGGATCTTTCTTGACCAGGAAAGAGGCCAGGGCCGAGTCGAATTGCGGTACGCGGCGGAATTCCTGTGTGAGCACCAGCACGTAAGGCTTGGGGGTGTCGCCTTCCGCCTTCTCCAGGTATACCCAGACGAAGTGGCGTGGGGACTTGAGCTTGCGATCGGAGATGGCGGCGGAAGTGGGGAACTCAACCCGTTTGATGAGCATGGCCGTGCCCATGGGCAGGACGTGATCTGCTTTGGATGGCAGGATGGGGTCTCCGCGTACGCCCTGGATGAGCACACGTTCGTCGAAGGCTCGCTCGGAAATGAAAAGCCTGTCGTCGTAGGCGAAGAAGGGCCCTGCAAAAAATGACTGCTTCAAGTACAAGCGCTTGTCGAAGTGGCCCTTTTCAATGGCTTGTTGGTCCGCCTGACTCAACAGGGTGTACGATTTGCAGGCGCCCAGTGCCGTGGCCAAGACCGCGAACAGCAACAAAGTAACCAACGTATGTTTCATTCTTTCCTCCTGCTTGCAAGGACATGAAAATACACCACTTGGAGGCCCTGATCAACTGCTCTTGGGCGAATCTGGCTGGCTTCGGCGTCCTTGTCGGTGGAGGGCGAGGAGGGAGCCCAAAATGAGTATGGCGCCCAGAAGGACCGGCCAATCAGGTAGGCGGTCCCAGATGGCCAGGTCCAAGAGTCCCGCGAAGACGGGGCCGATGGTCCCCACCATGGCCACCCGGCCGGCTTTCTCGCGGCGATAGGCTGCGGTCAAGAGCAATTGAGCTCCCACCGAAAGCAGGCCGACCCCGGCCAGGGCCAGCCAAGTGGCGCCATCAGGCCATTGGAAATCGGCGAGCATCAGGGGCGCGGAAATGACAGTGGACAAGACCGCGAAGTAGAGAATGATGGTCTCGGAGGGCTCTGTGCGAGTCAGTTTACGCACGCAAACATATGCTGCGCCTGCAAAAGCGGCCGAAGCAAAACCAGCGAGGCCATAGGGATTCAGAAGATTGAGGTCCGGCCGAATGACCAAGAGCACGCCCGCCGCCGTGAAAGGAACCACCAGGATCTGAACCAAGCGTAGTTTTTCCCCTAAAAAAGGCACAGCCAAAAAGAGAACAAACAAGGGCGAACATTGGTTGAGCAGCATGGCGTCGGCCACCGCCAATCCATCCAGCGCAAAGAAATACAAGAGCAAACCGGTCGCGCCAAAGGTCCCGCGAAGCAAGAGCAGGCCCTTTCGTTTGCCTAGCCAGGGACCCGCCTGGCGTCGACTGGCGTGGATCGATAACAAAATCAGACTGGCCAACAGGGAACGAAAGAAGACCACCTCGGATGAAGGCACCTGTTGGGCTGCTAATTTCGCCAAAGCCGACATGCCCGCAAAGAGCAGGGCGGCGAAGGCCATGAGTAGCATGCCGTTTTGTAGGGGGCGGGGCATGGGGCATGTCTACTCTCTTGCTGCTTCTTGTCAAGCAAGGGGACTTTCTTGATTGATTGTGGCCGAGAGCCCTTTTGGTTAGACTGGCCTCCGAATTCATGGATGAAGAAGATGAAGGGAAGGTGAAACATGCGCGTGTGGGCGATTGGATGCTTGTTGGTTTTGCTTTCGGTCGATTTGGCTGCTGCAGAGAAAACCAAGAGCCCTGCCGAGGTTAAGATGCTTTCCCTGGACTTGCAGCGCGGTAAGGCGGAGAGCTATTTTCAGGTCCGACTGAGCTGGCCGGATGAGGGCGTGCCTGATCGACATGGACGCTTTGTAGAATTGTCGGGGGTCAAGTCCGGGCAGCATGATTGGCCGGTGGATGCTCTGGAGTTGGTGGCGCAGGACGAGGCCGCGGGCAGGGTTTTTCGGCTTTTGTCCGACGGGCCGGAGCCTGTGCCGGCGTGGCGTATTCGCAGTGTGCGCCCCCCGCGGGAAGTGGCTTTTGTCGGTCGTTTTGTCGGTCGTCCTAAGGTTTTGGAGTTGCGCTTGCGCTGTCCCAAAGCGGATGGTGGTTACCGATGGCTGCCTTTGCGCCTGGTGCTTGGCAAGGCCAAGCGGGGCAAGGGCCTGAGAAAGGTCTATTGGCGTGCCCAGGCGGATTATCTATCGACTGTTCGCGTTCCTCGTGATCAGAGTTTTTACGCCTATGCCTGGGAGCGCTTGAAGGCTCGCCTGGGCAAGGACGGTCGCAAGCTGGCCTTGCCGCGTTCCATCCGTGGTGTCGGGCGCCGTGGTTTGTATGAAATTACGACCGGGGGCTTGGCCCTTCAAGAGTCCTTGCAGTTGGATCGCATGCGGGATGGGCAGCCAGACAGCGGCAAACGCAAGATCAGGGTGGACGACATCGCCGGGGTGAAGGTCCGCTCTCATCCCTGGCCGGAGATGATCGGTGCCAAGCCGCCGACCGTGGATGCCGAGGCGAGTCTGGTGCCAGAGGATCAGTACTATATTCGTTTTCGTACCAGCCGTTCTTTTCGGCGCTTTTTTGACATGGTGCACGATTGGGGCGGTTCGCTGCTGGGCATGGTGGAGGTGGGCGGTCGCGATTTCGGCACCAAGGATAAGCTCGAACAGCAAATATGCATCCGGGCTTCCCGGCTGAGCGACATCTTGGGTCCGACCGTGGTCGAGAGCTTGGTTCTGACCGGCGGGGACCCGTATCTTCGCGAGGGAAGTGACCTCAGTATCATTTTTCACCTGAAGTCCGTGACCTTGTTCGAGGCGGCGGTGGGGAGATACTTGGACGAGGCGAGTAAGGCCAACGCGGACTTGAAAGAGAGTCGCTTTGTCCATCGGGGCATCAAGGTGCAGGTCTTGGCGACTCCGGATCGGCGCGTCTTCTGCCACCGAGCCAAGCTGGGCGATGACTATGTGGTCTACGCCAACAGTCCGATGGCCATGAAGCGCATCATCGACACATTCAAGGGCAAGCTGCCTTCTCTGGCGAAGAGCAAGGACTTTGTCTATATGCGCAAGCTCTACCCACAGGGCGACAAGATGGAGGATGGCTTCATCTTTTTGTCCGACCCCTGGCTGCGCTACATGGTTGGGCCACGGCTTCGTATCTCGGAAAAAAGGCGTATCGAGGCCATGACCAGCCTGGAGATGATCAAGAACGCGGCTTTGCTCTATCTCTGGGAGAACCCAGGCAAAGCCGTGCCCTCATACGCCAAGCTCATCAAGGGGGCCTATCTTGACCCGGCCCAGTTGAGAACCGAGCGCGGGGACAAGTTTTCTTGGGATGCTGACACCTTTCAAGCCACTTCAAAGCGTTATGGGCGAATGGGCTACTTGAAACCCAACCGAGAGTTCGAGATCAAGCTGGTGACCGAGCAGGAGAAGCAAGAGTACGAGCGTTTCAGGAATGCCTACCAAGACTATTGGCGGCGCTACTTTGATCCCGTGGGTATTCGCATCCGGGCGGACAAAGACCTGGATATCGACATGACCATCCTGCCGCTCATCGACAACAGTGAGTACCAGCGGGTCAAGGGCAACATGGGCGGCAAGGTCGTCGCTTTGGAGCCCAACTTGCGGCAAGGGCCGATCATTTTTCACTGGGCTGGGCACTTGAACCCCCAGGGCAAAGACTATCGAGAGCTTCAGCAAGTCGCTGTCAGGATGCTGCCGGGCCAAGACAAGGTCACGGTCGAATGGATTGGCGAGCATGTGGAGTTCTGGGTGGAGGACCACCCGGTGTTGGCCGCGGACTGCGATCACATGAAACTGGACCGCCTTTTTCAAGTGCCCATGGTGCTGGCCGTGGAAGTGAAGAGCAAATTCGGTCTCGCGGCTTTTTTGGTGGCCTTCCAGAGCATGGTGCGTACCAGCGCCCCGGGTCTGGTGGAGTTTGTGCCGACCGAATCTTACAAGAAGACCGCTTTCACCGCCATCCGGGCTGTACCCGGGGGAGGGGCCGAACAAGAGCTTGCCGAAGCGGCCATTTATTTCGGCGCTATTGGTGACATGTTTTACCTGAGCACCCAGCTCGATGCCTTGAAGAAGGTCGTGGATGCACGGGCTCAGGGGGCTTCGCCTCAGGCGGTGGTCAAGGCTTATGGTGGCGCTGCCGAAGGACACATGGGCTTGCGTCTCCACGTGGATCGGGCCAAGCATGCTCTGCATTTCGTCAACCTGGAACTGGGCAGAGAAGCCATCGAGGCCGAACGGGACCACTTGCTGGATTTGGCGTTGGTGGCCCGAACGGTGGGCTTGGGGCCCGAAGCATTGGCTCCCGTGGAGCGGGTTTTGGGCTATCGCATCCGTTCGGTGCTGGGCAACAGCTATCGCTGGCTGCCAGCCGAGGGAGCTGTCGAATCCAGTGGCAACGGAACTCTGTGGCGTTTCGTCGTCGACAAGGAAATTCCCTCCGACTCTCCTTTGGGAAAGCTTCTGGCCAGCATCCGATCGATCCGCGCCACGGTGGAGTTCACCGAAGAGGGACTGCATACCCAGCTTGGCCTTCGCCGGCGCTAACCCTAAAGGATAAGCTGCCCCTAATCCTAAAGGATAAGCGGCTCTACTGGGAAGGATAAGGGGCTCTATTAGAGCCCCTAACCCTCCAATTTTGTTGACATGCCCCTTGTCTCGCGGCTAAGTTCAGGCAGTCGAAAACCAACGATTGCGATGGCGAACTATGATCCCGTTTTGGAAAATCCACGGCCTGGGCAACGATTTCATTGTGATGGATGCTACTCAGGGTGGCCTGTTGGTGGAAGCTGGGCACGCCAAGCAGATGTGTGACCGGTACATGGGCATTGGCGCAGACGGCGTGTTGACCGTATTGCCCAGTGAATCCGGTGACTATCGGATGCACATATACAATGCGGACGGCTCTCAACCGGAGATGTGCGGCAACGGCATTCGCTGTTTCGTCAAGTATCTGGTGGACCACGGCATGGTCCAGGGTTCCGAGGTGCGGGTCGAGACCGGCCGGGGTGTGCTGACCTGCAAGCTGCAGCTGGGTGCCGACGGCAAGGTCGAAATGGTGACCGTCAACATGAGCCCGGCACTCTTCGATTGTGAAGAGGTGCCCATGGAAGGTCGCTCTGGGACCTGCATTGAGGAAGATTTGGAGGTCGATGGCTTGCATTTTTGCCTCACGGCGGTCTCCATGGGCAATCCCCACGCAGTGCTCTTCGAGAAGGCGGATTTGGCCATGGCGCGCAAGCGCGGTCCGATGTTGGCCAACCATTCCCTCTTCCCCAACAAGACCAACGTGGAGTTCACTGAAGTCAAGAGTCGGGGCGAGATCGATTTGGTGGTCTACGAGCGGGGCTGCGGTATCACCAAGGCTTGCGGCACGGGGGCTTGTGCCGCGACTGCTGCCGCGGCTCGTATTGGCAAGGTGGATTTCGATAGAGAGATCCGCGTCAATTTGCCAGGCGGCAGTTTATTTGTGCAGGTCGAATCGGACTTCTCAGCGGTGTGGATGCGCGGACCGGCCCTTGAGGTTTTTCGTGGGGAATTCGCCGATCTGGCGGCCTGGGAGTCATGACCAGCATCCGAATTCTGCTCGTGGACGACGAGGAATTCTATCTTCGTTTGTTCTCAGATATTCTGGCCTCGCGGCGTTATGATTTACGTACAGCCAAGAGCGGTGAAGAAGCCTTGGAGATTCTCTCCAGCGATCATTTCGATATCCTGATCACCGACTTGCTGATGGAGGGCATGGATGGATTGCAGTTGACCAAACGGGTTAACGCGCTCTATCCCCAATTGGATATCGTTGTCATTACCCAGCGTGACGATGTGCGGTTGGCGGTCAAGTCCATGCGCATGGGTGTCTTCGAGTATCTCGTCAAGCCGGTGGACCGGGACGAACTTTTGTTGACGCTGGACCGTTTGCTTGAGCGCCGACGCTTGATGGATCAACAGACCAAGCTGCTTGACGAAAGCATGCAGTATCTTCAGGCCCAGACCGTTTATCGCCGGTGCCTGGATATTCTGTCTACCCTTGATTTTGAGAACCTGGTGGAGATGATCCTCCGTCATATGTTGCAAGCCACGGGTTCGCAGGGGGGGGTCCTGTGGCTGACCTCTCCAGAGGGGCGACCCGATTCGGATGGAGTGGAAAAGCTCAACCTGACAGGTTATCGTGGTTTGGTGGATCTGCAGGACGTGCCCAGTGCCATTCAACTGGGCAATAGCGACTCAGCCGACGACTTCTGGAGCGGCCGCCCTTTTTTCGCCGATCCGGCAAGCCTTCTGGGGATGAAAAATCGCTCTAGTTATTCCAGAGAGGCTCTTTTTATCCCTTTTTTGGTTGAAGATCACCCCGTGGGGTTGTTTGCTCTGTTGGATAAATTGCGAGCTGATTTCACCGAGCGGGATGGCAACATCGCGCGGACCATGGCCGAGTTTTCGGCCATCGCCATCAAGAACGCACGGCGTTTTCAGGCCCTGGAGCGCCTGGGATTGCGCGATCATGACTCCACTGCTTACAATTTGACCTACTTCATCGACTACGCGGGCAAAGAGATATACAAGGCGCGTCGTTATGGGCGCTCATTCTCCCTGGTGACTGTGATCATTGACCGTTTCGATTTTCTGCGCCAGCACTTCAAGGCCGAAGTCTGTAACCAGATGTCCCGCAAGCTGGCCGAGAGCATCTCTCGCGTGGTTCGAGACTCGGACATTTTGGCCAGGGTCTCTGACGACGAATATTACGTGCTGCTGCCGGAGACCGATGCACTGGGCGCGCGTATGTTCATCCGTCGGTGCCACGATACCTTCCAGGCCGATGCCTTCATTAGCCAGATGAAGCGGGATTATCCGGTCAACATCACCATGGGCACCGCCACCTTTCCTTTGAATGGTCGCGACTTCGATCAACTATTGATGGTTTGTCGTCAGCGTATGGACCAGGCCCGCACCAGCATTTATCGGCGTTTGGGACTGGATACCAAGGGCTTGTGGGACGCCAGTCGCGCTCTGATGGGGCGGCGGGAAGAACACGACATGCCTCTGGGGCAGACGTCTGAGAACTTCAGGCTGGCGGAGGACGGACCCGGTGGAAATGCGCACTTGATTTTGGACGAGGAGAGCCTGGCTGCCATTGAGTCAGCGGTAAGCACACAGGCGGTGGACGATCCGCAGAGAAGGGCCATTCTCTTTTCGGTGGGTGGTCAGTTGACCGATCGCTTGCGGCCGGTGGAGCAAATCGTGGGTGCCAGCAAGCGGGCCAGGGCCTATGTGCTCGGTAGGCGGATTGAGGGCGAGCGGGCATCGGAGCAGCCCTCGGTGACCCGGGTGGCTCTGGAAGACGAGTCAGTGGACAGCTATCGCATGTTGTTGGTTTTGGCCGAACACCTGGCTTATGCTTTTGTCGGGCAGAAGGAGGCCGAAGGGCGCATTGTGGGCTTTCATAGCTGCGACACCACTTTGGTCGAGAACATGATCGCCAAGCTGCAAGAGCACTACAACTTCCAGAGGCAGTACTGATGCCGGAACGCAAGCTGATTCTCGTCGCTGACCCGGACCGGGAAGTGCTCAAAGTTTTGGGCAACGCTTTCCATGAGCAGGGTTATGACGTTCGGGCGGCGCGGGACGGCAGTCGAGCCCTGGAAAAGGCTATTCTGGTTCACCCGGACCTTGTGCTCTTTGATGCCGATTGTGCCTTGATTCCGCCCAAAAAGTACATCCGGATTTTGCGATCCAATCCTCGCACTGAGCACATCCCCGTCATCGTCATGGGCGTGGGAGAAGAAGACGACAGCGCTCTTTGGGGCTATCGCGAGGCATTCATCCATAAGCCTTTCCACCCTGATGAAGTCTTGGGCTTGGTGGGTACGATCTTTCGACGCATGGCGACAGCCCGGCAAGTTCGAGAGGGCGGAACTGAGATCGAGGGCCGCTTGGGCCAGATCGCCTTGGTCGATCTTTTGCAGATTTTCAAGCTCAACTCAAAGACAGGTTTGTTGGAGGTGAAATCGGATGACTTGGTCGGCCAGGTTTTTGTGGCTGACGGCAACGTGGTGCATGCCAGTATGGGGCGGCATCGCTCGGAGAAGTCTCTTTTCCGTATGCTGCAGTGGAAAGAGGGTAGCTTTGCATTCATGCCCGAGCAGGTCACCAGCGAGCTAAACATTCGCCGCTCCACCGACATGTTGCTCATCGAGGGTGCGCGCCAGGCCGATGAACTCGAGTTGCTGCTTCAAGAGTTGCCGGCCGTCAATGTGCGCTTGGTTGCCGATCAGGAGGTGCTGGACCGCTTTGATGGTTTGCATCCGGTGACGCAACAGATATTGAGCCTGTTGGAGTTTTACAGCACAGTGGGCGAGTTGGTGGAGCACTCGCGGGTTTCTGATTATGAAACCTGCCGGGCCATTCGGACCTTATTTGAGAAGGGCGCGCTTAGGGCATTGGAGGAGGTTCATGACGAGCCCCCTGATGAGTTGCCCTTACTCAGCCATGATTTACTTTACGAGTTAAAAGTGCGCTTGGCAAGGCATCAGGGCCTTTCTGGGCGTACGACTCATGGCAAATTGGGTGTAATCTGTCCCTCCGATGTTTTTTTGAAGGCCCTGCTGACATCTTTGCGGCGCTTGCCCGGCTTTGAGTTGGGTGGACAAGTCGAAGCGCTGCGTTTTGGTTTTGGTCAGTTGGGTCAATTGGCGCTAAGTGAAAATTTGGTGCTGGATCTCATGCTCTTGCCCGCCGAAGAACACTGGACTCCCTTGTGGGCACCTCTGGCGGTAGGCCTGTCCGCTGGATTGGTCGCTTGGGCTGGCCCGAAAGAGCAGATGGCCTGGGACATGGGTCTGATGGCGGATCGTTTGCGTCGTGAATTCGACGTCCCCGTTTTCCAGGTCGCCGCAGGCGGTGCGGCCTCCGCTGACGGGGTGGCGCAACTGGACCCGGCCGACCCCGCCGCAGTACGCCAAATCATGGTGGATATTCTGGTGCGCCTTTCCGGCCAGCCAGACTGATTCAGCCGCCCAGCGGGCTGAAGAGCAGCCAGATCAATTCTAAGAACAGGCTGACAAGGATGAGGCCGAAAAACCCGAGGCCGACGGACAGCAAAATTCGGCTGGCACCCCAGCCCTTGGGATCCTTTTCTCGTTGGCTGAATCGTTCCGCAAGGCTGCCTGTCCAGGCGCTGATGGCTTCTGGTCCGAGGCGTAGCCACTGACGGTGGACGGCGATGATGAAAAAGCCGCCCATCATGCCCAGGAACACAGCCATTGAGCCACCCAGCCAACGAGCCAAGCACCAGCCTGCAATTACCAAAGCCAGACCGAAGAGGGGGACCATGCGTGAGGGCAGGGAGCGAAAACGCAGGGAGACCATCCACAAGCCCAGCGCCAGGAGGGTTGCCATGGCCATCCAGGCCGGGATGCGCAACCAGCCGCGGGCATAGAGAAAGGAAACGCTCACCGGCGCTTCGGCGGCTATCCAGTAGCGGCTGTGGTCAAGGCGCTTGCCTTCTTTGGGTACCTTGAAGCGTACCGGCATGGCTCCTCCGTCAGCGCTGCTGGCACCATCTGAAATCGATAGGGCTCGTACGGCCAGGTCTGCGCCGATGCCAGGATCGCCCCAGGAGGGGGCTGGCTTGTGCCAGCCTGCTTTGCCCATGTACTGCTGTTCATCCAGATCACCCTCAAGACGGGTGTAAATGTTGCGGCCAGGTGCGTAAACGGTCCATCCCAAAGACGAGATGGGCAAGTCCAGTTGAGGGATTCTCAGCACGGGATGGCCGAAAAGCCCGAGGTCGTCCATGTTTTGTTCGATGACCACCGACAAGGTGAAGGGGCGCAGGCGCTCCCGACCGGTGGATCGCTTCAGGGGAAGCAGGACCTGTCCATCGGCGTTGCGGCTCGGGTTGAAGGGTTGCCCATCCAAGAGGGCCGATTTGATGGAGGCCCCCTTGGGAAGGCGCATCCTCAGGTTTTGCAGAAGTCGATTGCGCAAAGTGATGCGCATGTCGGTGAGCACTTTGCCCTCGACGGTTATCTTGGAAAAGACCTTGACCCGATCGATGGAGTCCGATGCGGGTTCGATTTCGGGCAAGTGGCGAACCGCAAGACCCACCTTCGGCTTGGGCTCGTGGTAGCGATAGGCTCGCAGAATGGGGCTCACCGCGGACTGGATCATTTCGGCCGGTAGTTGGCGCACGTCGATGGCGTCGGCATTCACCGGGGGCTTGGTCTCGAGTTGTAGTTTGCCGGGCACTTCAAGGCCTAGCCATCCACTTTCTCGTTCCACCCCCAGGCAATGGGGCAGAGGAGCATCGAAGGCACCATCGGACTCCTTGGCCATCTCCCGGCGCAATCGCAAGGAGATTTCGAATTTGTTGCGAATGGGGAAGGCCGTCTCGCCGCGCAATAGCGGCTTGCCTGTTTCATCCTGGCCGAGCTCCCAGCGGAAAGCGCCCATACCTTTTGCGGACACCACCTTCATGTCCTTGGGTAGAGCGATGACGAACTCCTTGGCGCCGGCGTAGAGGATGGTGTAGCGAACCACGCTGAACAACTCCATGGCCCCTTCTTCCACCGACAGCAGGTGCAGGCTCTCTGCATAGACCTTGGCTTGTTGCCCTGAGTCGTCGCCCATGTTCTTGAAGCCCAGCAAGTGGATGTGGGTGGTCGGTCGCAAGGTGGCCGTGAACTTCGTGCCGCCTTCTGTCTCCCGGGTGTCCGACTGGACCGCGGCGTTCATGCGGGGCTCTAGTCCTTGAAGCGGGAAGGTGCATTCGAAGCGAGTGACCGGGGTGCGAGCAACCAAGAAATCGTATTCGATGGAGCCGCGGGGTCCCCGAGAGGGTACCAAGATCTCCGCCTGGATGGTGACCTCGCCTGTCTCCTGGGTTACCCAGACGTGGTAGCCCTGGCGTCGGGAGACGGGCAGATCCCGCCCTTTGACCCGGGCTCTTACCAGGACCACATCGTCGCCAATGATGGGTACGGTTTTCCAGGCACCTGGGCGTCCCAATGTGACCTGCAGATTCAGCTTCAAGGACAGGGCCCCATGAATGGCCTCGCCCGAATAACTGGAGGCCCCCAAGACCACCGCCGGACCCAGCCGGCGCGCGGCTTCTCGACGTACGGTTTTCAGCTTGTCGCGCAGGGCTTCATATTCGGGCAGGCTCATCTCGACTTCAGGTTCCTCGGGGCTGCGATAAGCATGTGCCGCAGCCGGTTCCGGTGCGTCCGCCGCGATGTCTTCGCCGGCTGACCTGAAGCGATTCAAGTTGCCCGGCATCTGTCGCATGCGTCTTGGGGGGGCCTTGTTCGGCTCGAGTTTGTTTTGTGGCACGACGATTGAATCGAAGTTGATTTCGGCCTGTCGGCCCCGTTCTCGTTCAGCGGCCTGGGCTTCCTCGTCTCCAGCCATCACCGTGGCGGCGAAATCACCCATGTCGAAATCATTGCTGAATGAGTTATTCATTTGTCTCAGACGCCCACCCTGGGCTTGTGCGTCCATGGTGGGGCATAGGGTCAAGAGCATGCTCAAGCAAGCGAATGGGAGGAGGCGCTTAGACATGGGCCACCTCCTGCTGCGCCAGCTGGGATTTGCGATGCCACCAAAGGGTCATGATGACCAGGGCAAAGCTGCTCAACATCAAGGGGAAGATCAGGCCGATCCACAAGACGAAGCTCAAGCCCACCACAAAAAGCAAGTTGCGCAGGCGGACGAGTTCTGCGATGCGCCAAGGATCGCGGATGAGCTGGCGCAGGCCGTCGAGCCAGATGCGCCCTCGCAATTTAAGCAAGGCGAGCCCCATCGCGGCGTCCACGCCCCACAGGATGCGGCGGTGAGCGCCCAGGAAGTAGTGGGCGAGCCAAAGCAGCAGGCCCAGGCCGAGGGCCGCGATGAGCCAGTGTAGCCATTTGCGGCGAGATCGGAGCATCAGGCTGGCCAGAGCAAAGGCGGCCAGGAAGGCCAGCCAGCGCATGGGGCTTGCTATCCAACTTGCCACGTAGGTGACGGCAATGCGGGCGGTCTCTTGTTGCATCAGCGTGCGTTTGAATCGATAGCGCTGCCCCACCAGGGGGAAGGTGGCCAAGACCGCCTTGCCGGAGGACCGATTGTCGTAGTCGGCTTTGTAGATGGCCTTGCGCTGGGAAAGGATGGATTTGTAGGGGGAGCTGGCCCAGGCATTGCGTTCCCAAAAGGCCTGTCGCAAAAAGTCCCTCACGCGTCGGAATGGGTCATAGCGAATGGCCGTGTACTGGGTCAGGTTGGAATCAAAAGCCAGTGGCGTGAGGGCCTGGGGAAAGTACAGGTGCCAGGTGACGCGCATGACATCCACATCCACGCCAGGCAACTCCAGGGCCCGACTGCCAAGCCAACCCAAGCGAGTGTCGGGCAGACGCTTGTATGCCAGTTCGATGACGAAGGTGCTCTCTTCGACCTTTACGCCTTTTTTGGTCGGGATGCGCAGTCGTTGCCCTGCGAATAGATCCATGGCGTCGCCGAGCTGGTCGTCGTTGTTGTCGAGCAAGTGGGACCATTGGCCTGGGTCCGAGTAGTAGAAGTTGGCGATGTCGCTCAAGGTCTCCCCTGGACGCACTCGATGAAATCGTTCGCCGTCGGCGCCCAGGCGATCACTTTGGCGCAAGGGGAACTTCAAGGAAGTGCCCTTGGATTTTCCCACATCGGCTGGTCGAATCGGGCGGCCGTCGATGAGGGAGTGGGTGAGGATGGCACCGGCGGGCAACTGCATGGCCAGATACTGGCGGGCGTTGTTGCGGATACGCAGCTTGAGCTTGGTGATCTCGGCCCCGTCTTCCAAGAGCACCGTCGATGCTTGCAACTCATCCACCAGTGCGGTGGCTTGTTGGCTCAGGGTTTCGTGGGCTTCAACCCGGACCCGAATTCGTGGTGGTTTGTCGAAGATGAATCCGTGTTGCAGGGGGTTGGCGGTGAGCTCGGTCAAGGCCGATGGCAAATCCCTGAGGTGGGGCTGCTTGGCGTCTTCGACGCTCTCGACCAGGATGTTCAGTCCGGCGGGGCCTAAGATGCCCAAGGCTCCTGAGAGCTCGGTGCCTTTTTCCGGCAAGGGCATGCGCAACTTGATGGCCTTGTCCGGCTCGGCTGGAAATTGGAAGCGCACGGCCAAGCGCAGGTTGTCCTCGGCCAGATAGCGAAGGAGAACGGTGAGCTTGCTCGTGTCTTCGGCATCGGTGCGCCATTGCAAAACAGCATCTCCTTCGACGGACAGCACTTCGATGCTGGCGCCATCACCTCGAGGGGGCAGGATCAGGTCGATGCGGTCTGTCTCCCCTTCCATGACTTTCAGGTCGAAGACAGTCAAGCCCGTCACCATGGATTCGCGCACCGTAAAGAGGCTGTTGATTTGAGCCTGCAAGCGAACCGCCTCGCCCTCCCGATGGGTCAGCCGGCGTGACCAGGTCAGGTCGAAGACACCGCTGGCGTCTAAGTGTCCTTCGATGCGAGTGCGGCCCGCTTCGGCGTGTTGACCGACCAGGGCCCCGTGGCTGAGTTTGGCCTGGATGTCGGTCTCCGGGATGTAGACAGACAAGTGGGTGGCGCCGGCCTCCGGCAACTTGAAGCGCAGGCGCCTGGCGAAGCGATCTTGTTCCTTGCCCAGGAACATCTCGACAGAGACCTTGTAGTTGCCCGGCTTGTCCACGCCCAGGGTGTACATGTTGCCTTCCCGAAGCAGGGAAGTGCGTTCTCCGTTGAGCAGGACCTTGCCTACGGAAGCAGATCCGTCCAGCAAGGGGACGCGGATGTGACCCCGATTATCCAAGACCACGAATTCGGCACTCAAAGTGCCGTGGAACAAGCCTTTGCTGAACTGGCCTTCGATTTCCCTGCGGATGGGGCAGGTGGCCACGTTGGGCCGCTTGGGCTGTTCCGAGCGGTCCAACTCATCTTGCATAAATTGCCAATCCGAAAGGGGCATCTCCACCTTGCCCACCGGTTCGGCTGACCGGGCCCAGGTTGACCAACTCAGACTCAAGATCAGAAGAAAGAGCCATCGCCTCATGCATGCACCTCTCGGGACGCATGCCACGAAGTCGGACAGCGTCTTTGGGTTTGCTATGTCGGACGGATGAAGTGGAGGAATTTTAGCAGCAACCGGGCCTGGCGACAACGCCGATTGTTGGATGCTGGATCAAAAGGAATTACGAGGGGTCAGGCGACGTCTTTGTAAGCAGGGCAGCGGCGTAATCTGTTGGCTACTTTGCGATTTTTTCTGAGGATGCGGAATTCGCGTTGGCTGAGGTAGGCCACCCGGCAACAATGCATTTCCTGGTTGCGGATGGAAAGGACGATCCGCTCGTTTTTGGGTTCGTTGTTGAACTCGATGCTGAGTTCGATACAGCTTTTGTCGGTCGTATCCAAGATATCTTTTTCGAGGGCTTGCAGGTGACGATGGATGCGCAGGGCGCGCAAGGCCGTGGGATCTCTGAAGTTGTAAAATTTCTTGTTGCGAGATTTCTCCTTGGGATAACTGCGGAGTCTCTCAACGATCACGTAAAGCTTGTCTTTCTTTTTGCCCTTGATTGCTTTCGCCATATCATCGCTCTCCTGTCAGTGGGCCCCCAACTGACGGTTCATCGACTCTTTCTGATTGCATTCATACTGCAACACGGGTGCCAAGCGGTTGTTAGCCGGGTTTTCTGCTCTGAAGGGTTTGACCTTAGGAGGAAAATGGGGATTCCAACCCATGGCTGATTTTTTTGTCAATTGGGTTGTTTTGCGACATTCATGTCGCTCTTTGATGAGGCTATGAAGATTTTTCGTGTGTGCCGATGTAGGTAGGGGGGCTTACTTTTTGCTTGCTCCGGTCCATGGCGAGGGCAGAATCTGGGATTTCTCCGAAATTTTCATGGAACGCTGTAGCTCGACTTCGGTCATGAGCACGTCAGGTGCCGCGGCGGATACAGGTACATAACCGCTTTCGGCGCCGCAAAAACCGTTGAACACGGATATGCGATCCGAGGTGGCCACGATTTTGTTGATGCTGGTCAAGGGTGTACCCACGATTTCCACCCCGCGCACCAACTCCTCCCGGCCATCCGGGAAAATGCGATAGACCAACTGGGGGATGCCTTTGTAGGCCTGGTAACCCCAGGTTGAGGTGTGGGTAGATCCACCCACGATGTTTTTGATGAGCAGACCATAAGGCTTGTCTTGCCGTTTGACTTCTTCCAGGAGGCGTTTTTTTAGTTCCGAGATGGAGATCATTTGATCGCTCAGGACGATGGTGTTGCCCATGCGGGCCCGAGGCCTGGAGCCCGGGCTGGAGCGCCCGTGGCCGTTGGACTTTAAGAAACCCTTGATGGGCGTTCGGCTTGTCAGAAAGTTTCTTAATACGCCCTTTTCCACCAGCACGACTTTTTGGGCCTTCACGCCTTCATCATCGTAGGCGTAGGTGCCGTTGAGCTTTATCCCCTCCATCGCGACGAGGGTCGGATCGTCGATGATGGACAAGAATGCGGGGATGATTTTTTTGCCCACTTGGCCTTTGAAGGTTTTCCCCTCGTGATCGTCGAGCTGGCGCTCGCCCTCCAATCGATGCCCTATGACCTCATGGAAGAGCACGCCTGTGGCATCTCCGTCCAGAATGGCCGGTCCGGTGTAGGGCTCCAGGACGGGGGCCTGCCTGAGGGCTTTGAGATCGGCGATGAGTTGCTTTACCTGCTTCATCAGATCCTTGTGGCTGGGCAAGTCTTTTGGACCCCTGGCGTAGAGGGTCATCTGGTTGGTCAGGAGCATGCCATCTTTGGCCCGGGTGGCGGCGAAGACGGACAGGTTGTAGAGGATGCGTTCGCTGATCAATCGAGTGCCCTCGCTTGTCACCAGATAGCGGACTTCCTTTGACCCATCGATGGTCATACGGGAGTCGAAGATCTCAGGGTGTTTTTCGAATACGGCGGTTGTGCTGCGGGCCAATTTTTCCCATTGCTCCTTGTCGAAATCGAGATCCTGGCTAGCCTGAACGTTTTGGGTGGTTTTTTCTTTGCTGAAGGATCCCGCCCATTCTCCGTCGTCCACCTCGGTGACTTTTTGGCTTTTGAGCTTGAGATAGGCCTTGAGGGCACCCTTGTAGGTGGCGTCGGTCAGCTGCCATAAACTGTTGCGCAGGGCTTCGGGATCTGGGTCCAAGGGTCCGTTTCTCTTGATTGTATAACCCGGACTGAAGGAAAAATCGAAGGAGCGGTTTTTCTTGCCAATGTTGTCAAACTCGTAGTTGCCCACCCGGACTTCGACTCGCAGGCGCCGGTCTTTTCCACCGCCGCTGGAATAGACGGCACCGTAACGGGCCTCAATTCGGTGGTTCTCAATGTCCTTCATCTCATAAGCCACGAAGTATGGGGTTTCAAAGCCATCCATCTTTAAATTTTTCATGGAGCGATCCATCTCGGCCGCCATGGCTTTGAGCAGCCTGGGGCGATGATCGACCTGGCTTTTTTTCTTGGCTTGGGCCGTGGGCAAACTCAAACTGGCGATGATGCAGAATGCCAAACAGGCCATGATCGTTTTTTGCATATTGCACTCCCTTAATTGGCGAAAGGTTCTTGGCAGTTGGGTCGCTTGTCGCATTTGGCACAGGCTGGGCGTGCCGCCAGGTTTCTTCCCATCGAGTTGGCCGGGCCGATGCCCACGATGCCGGTGATGGTGAGCGTGGGAATCAGGACCATGCTGGGCAGCAAATGTACGCCCGCGCTTTCGAAACCAACCAATGCGTCCAGGATGGATTGTTGCTCGATCGGCCAGTCGCACATGCCCGGGGTGAGGGCATTGCTTATGCCTCGTTGCTCTTTGGCCACCAGTCGCCTGATGAAATCTTCGGCTTTTCGGTGCAGGTCTTCCAGCACCAGCTGGGCGACCACGTTGAAGAGATCCAACTCCGCCTGGCGACCTCGCTCCTGGTAATCCCGCATCAGGTTGTCGGGGCCTTTGCCCAGGGTGCTCACGTAGGCCGCCACCTGCTCACAGCGCCTGAGCAGGGCCGCCACGCCGAGGCCCTCAACGATCGTTCCCTCTTCTAAGCGGATGGCGTTCATGCGTTTTTTGACGATGTCGATGATGGCCAGTTTGCCTTTGGGTTTGGCGCTCTGTTTTAGATCGTGGATGAACGCCTCGACCCGACCCTGGAGGTGGGCGGGCAGTTTTTTCTGTCCACCGTAGCGTTGCAGAACATCCAGCTCGTTTACTTCGATGCTCAGGGCTGGCAGGGTCACCCACCTCAAGGAACACCTCGACCGGTGGTGACGGGAGACTGTTTTTTTTGCTCTCTGGCGATGCTCCAGCCCTCCTTGGAAAGCCACAGGTACCAAAGGAGGCCAAGAGAAAACAGAACCATCAGCGCATAGACACTCAGCTTGAACCAGGGGGTGGGCCGATGTTTATCCTTAGGATTTTTCTTTCCTTTTAGTCGTGAGCCCAACTCAAGATGCTCCCTTCATGATGGAGCGAATTCTAACCCAAGTGGCCTGCGAGTTCCAGCTTCGTGGATTGTTTTGACCTGGCTTCTTCGATGAAATAAGTTTTCTCCATGCAAAATCCTTCTATTTTCCATCCCGCCTTTGTTTTGGTCTGCCTTGGGATATTGCTGAGCGGCCTGCTTGCCTGGCGTCGCGGCTTGCGTCGTGGCTCGCAGAGTTTTTCTTTGTTTTTGTTCTTTTCCTTGTTTTGGCTGGCTGCCTTTGGCGGGCGCCCTGATTGGCCGGTGGGCCTCTATCTGGGTGCCGATCCGCTGGTGGCCCTGGTGAGCAACCTGGCGGGCCGGGTGCTCATTCCCTTCACCCTCATCTCTTTGGCTTTCGTGGCCCTGGCCGCGGTCATGGGGCGCTTGTTTTGTAGCCATATGTGTCCCATGGGTGCCCTGATCGACTTTGCGGATCTCTTTTTTTGCAAGCGACAGAAGGCCGAGGCCAACCGAGGGACTTTTCGATCGGTCCGTAAGGCCAAATACGTCATCTTACTGAGTTTGGTGGCGGGGGCCTTGGCCGGTTTTCACTGGTTGGGTTGGTGTGATCCCATCGTCTTGTTTACTCGCTTCGCCGCCATCGTCTTTTATCCCTTCGTGGTCATGCTACAGGACTTGGGCTTGGATCTCGTTCGACCGGTGGCCGATGGGCTGGATTGGACCGGTTTGAGTTATCTGGAAGTGCAGGTGCCGGTCTTCGCCGGTGTTTTGACCACCCTTCTGCTCATGTTGGTTCTTCTTTTGCTTGGCCGCCTGCAGCCTCGATTCTGGTGTCGTCACCTTTGTCCTCTGGGTGGCATGTTGGGCTGGATCGGCCATGTCGCTCCTTATCGGCGTCGGGTTTCGGATGCCTGCACGGCCTGCAATCTTTGCGTACGGCAATGCCCCACCGGCGCCATCCACAAGGGTGGTCTGGCCGTGGACCGGCATGAGTGCATCGTCTGTTTGCAATGCGTCCGTATCTGTCCGGAAAACGCGGTGCGGTTCACGTTCACGGCCAAGCAGGCCGAGGTGGACCAGGCAGGGCCAGGTTTGTCCCGTCGCGGTTTCATAGGTGGCCTGGGCGTGGGCCTGGTGGCTTCCGCGGGGCTGCGTGCGGATCTTCTCCACCCCCACGCCGGCCACAATCCCTTGGCTTTGCGTTCCGGTGGTCTCATTCGCCCCCCGGGTGCCTTGCCCGAGCCCGATCTCATGGCTCGTTGTCTGCGCTGCGGTGAGTGCATGCGCGCCTGTCTGACCAATGTCTTGCAACCCGACTGGCATCGGGCTGGCCTGGAGGGCCTGTGGGCACCCGTGATGAATCTCAGGCACGCGCACTGCGAGTACGAATGCAACGTCTGCGGGCAGGTCTGTCCCACCAAGGCCATCCGGCCCTTGAGCCTTGAAGAAAAGCAGCACGCCAAAGTGGGCACGGCGATCATCAGCAAGGAACTATGCGTGGCTTGGGCCGAGAATCGCCACTGCCTCATGTGCGATGAGGCCTGTCCCTACAACGCCATTTTCACGGCCAGGGATGCCGATCACAAGGTAGGCCTGCCGGTGGTGGATCCCATGCGTTGCGCCGGCTGCGGCACTTGCGAGGACAAGTGTCCCGTCATCGGCGATGCGGCCATTTTCGTCGTGCCCCATGGAGAGATTCGGCTGAGCGAGGGCTCCTACGTAGAGGAGGCGGAGGTCTTGGGCTTCGACTTCAAATCCAAGACCCATCTGCCGGACCAGATTTTCGATGGGCCCACCAAGCCCGCAGATAAGCAACCGGCAGTCCCCGCAAAACAACCGGACCTGCCGCCCGGCATCGGCCCGGCCGACGAAGACGAGGACGAAGATATCCCCGAGCTGCCTGAGGAGTAGACAGATGTCTTGGGCTCGGACTATTCTGCTGTCGAAGAGATTTTTTATGAATCTGATGCGTCTTTGAAGCTTTGAGGGGTGAATGCCATGAATCGAAATTGCCTGCTCTCGTCATTGGTTTTTGTGAGCCTTGCGTTGATCTTGGGCTGTAGCCAGCCGGCCAATGGTGAAGACAAGGTTGTGACCCGGGCGGACAAGGTCAGCGATGGTCCGGCCAGGCTGGCCGGCTTGATGGGCGATGTGCGGATTGAGAATGCAAAGAGAGTTAACTTCGCCGGCCGGTCGGGTATGTGGTTGACGGCCGACGATACCATCAAGGTGCCCAGTGGTGGTTTGGCTGTGGTTTGGCTGAAAAATAGTAATTACCTTGTACGCATTGCCGATGAAGTGGAGATGCGCATTGATGATATTTTCTTGCTCAATGCCCCACCCACCGAGCGCAGCATGGCGGAGCAGATTGCCGATTTGCTGACGCCCGACGAACAGAAGAACGCCGAGCGCATCGTGGGCTGGCGGGCCGGCATGCGCGGGGCGGAGACCGTTGGGCACAAGCGGGAGAAGCGCAAAGAGGAAAAGGAGGAAAAGGTCGCCCTGCTGGAGGTGGCTTCGGAAGAGAGCATGGCGCCGCCGGAGCCCAGGGAGGCAGCTCCAATGTCTACGCCCCCGTCCAAGCCCAAGGCCAAGGCCAAGCAGGTAGCCCCTCCACCAGTCGGGTCTGCCGGTGGCCCTGGTGCTGGGGCTGTGGCCGGTATGGAATCGGCTAAACTGGCTGCCAAGTCTTCAAAGTCAAAGAAGGAAAATAGGCGTCGCAGCGTGAGCAAAGTTGCCCCGAGAAAGCGAAGCCGGGCAAAGTTGGATGACGGTTTCAAGGATGCAGAGGGCGTGCAGGATAAGGATGCCCTGGATGATGCCGCGCCCAAGCCGGCTAAAACAAGGGCCGTGGTCTGGATGAGGGTGGTTTCGCGCAAGCTTGTGACTCAGGAGGGCCCCGCCCCGGAAGTGTTGCAACTGATGGCCGAGGACCAGAAATTGAAGCAAATGCTGCGCAAGCTGTTGAATGATATGAGCCAGAAACATATTCCCGCCTTGGAAATCAGACTGCGTTTGCGCTCGGGCAAGGTGACGGGTGTCTGGATACAAGGGGGCTTGCCTGTGCCGAAGTATTTGAGAGAGATGGTTATCGACAAGTCCGTCTCTGGCCAGCCTGATGGTTGGGTGGTCTTGGAGCTGGGTCTCCGTTGAGGTGGATCAGACACCCCCTGTTTATCGGTGGCCTGGTGAGTCTGCTGCTGGCCGCGGGTACTGCCTTCTGGCGAGCCCGGCGTTTGCCTGATGCCCTGCAGGGGTTCTTGGACAAGCTGGAGAGTAAGACCTTGGACCTGCGTTTTGAATTGCGTGGGTCACAGCCGGTGGGCGACGAAATAGCCATCCTGGCTTTCGACGACAAAACCATGGCGGCTGACGCGGATCTGTTCGCCCGCAGGGATGGTTGGGCGCGGGTTTTTTCCGCCCTGGACGCGGCCGGACCCAAGGTGGTGGGCGTCGATGCTTTTTTTTCCGAACCCGAGTCCTTGCTGAATCCCAAGCTGCAAGACGACCTGAATGCGTATTACAGGGCCGCCCCAGACGAGACGGGCCCCGCTCATGCTTTGCTGGCCCGCGTGCATCATGAAACCCTGGCCGATGTGCGCCTGGCCGCGGCCATCGCAAAGGCCGGCAACCTGGTTTTGGCTTTGCACCTGGGTATGGGGCGAGAGGACCCTGTTCTTGGGGATCCGGCCTTGTCCAAGGGCAAGGTGGGCCAAAGCATGGCCGGTGGGCATCCGCCTCCGGAGGCAAGCTGGGTGCTGGCCTCGCTGCCGGCCTTCAACGCCGCGGCCAAGGCTTTGGGTGTGACGACGGCCCAGCAAGATGACAGTGGTGTGTTGCGTGAACTCATCATGGCGAGGGCGTACGGCCGAGGGGTTTTCGTGCCCATGGCCGTGCAATTGGTTGCGCTTTTTCGGGACTTGGACAAGGGGCGCTTGGCCTATTTGGGGGTGGGGGCCAAAGCCGAGCTTCGCATCGGCTCACAAAGGCTTGAACTAGAGCCGGGTGCCACCATGTTGTTGAACTGGCGTGGACCGGCGGAGCACTTCCCCACCTATTCGGTGGTGGACCTGGTGGGGGGCAAGCTGGACTCCGCACTGTTGAGGGATCGCATCGTGCTCTTGGGCATCACCTACTTTGGCCATGATCGCACGTCCACTTCCCTTTCAGATAGCTTTCCTGGGGTCGAAGTCCACGCCACGGCAGTGGATAACTTGCTTAGGGGAGATCCCTTGCGCCGGCCGACTTGGCTTTGGGACTGCCTGCTGGTGTTCATCCTTGGTCTTTTGGTTTCTCTTATTTTTCATCCGGCCTGGAATCTGGCTCCGGCTTGGCGTCTTTTGGCCGTGGCGCTGTTGACCGGTGGCGTGCTTGTCGGCCTGCAGATGGTCTTCGCATCCCATCAGATCTGGATGGCGATGATTCCCGCGATCTCCACGGCCCTGTTCGTGAGCTTGGTGGGTTTGGCGGCGGCTTACTTGACCGAAGGTTTGGCTCGCAGACGGTTGCGGCACGCTTTCGCCCACTATCTGGCCGGGGACGTCATCGACGATCTGGTCCAGAACCCCAAGGCCTTGAAGTTGGGCGGCGAGCGTCGTGAATTGACGGTGCTTTTCTCCGACATTCGCGGCTTCACAAGCGTCAGCGAAGGCCTGGAGCCTGGGGCCTTGAGCGATTTGCTCAACGAATATCTGACGCCCATGACCCAGGTGGTCTTGGCGCATCGGGGCATGTTGGATAAGTACATGGGCGATGCCGTCATGGCTGTTTTCGGGGCGCCCGTGCCCTATGAGGACCACCCGGCCGAGGCCTGCCGAACCGCTCTGGTCATGCTGGAAGAGCTGGCCAAACTTCAGACGGCATGGCGCGCTCGTGGCATGACCGCCCTGGAGATCGGCATTGGGGTGAACACGGGTCTGATGTCGGTGGGGAACATGGGCTCAGCTGAGCGTTTTGACTACACGGTGCTGGGTGACCAGGTCAATCTGGGCAGTCGCCTGGAGGGCTTAAATAAGACCTATGGCACCCGCATCATCGTAAGCGAGATCACCCGCCAGGCCGTGGGGGATGCGTTTGCCTTTCGGGAGTTGGATTTTGTGGCGGTCAAGGGCAAGCAGGAACCCGTGCGCATTTACGAGTTGCTGCATGTTGGCGCATCAGATCCAGAAGGAGACGCCTGGGTTTGTCGCTTCGAGCAGGCCTTGCAAGCCTACCGGGGACGCCATTGGTCCGAAGCCCATCGGCTTTTCACCGAACTGGTCACGGAAAGGGCCGATGCCCCGGCCGCCGTTTATGTAGAGCGCTGCAAGGGCTTTGTCGAGCAGGCTCCGCCTGAAAATTGGGATGGGGTTTATCGGATGCTTAGCAAGTAGAGTGACTCAGGGGGTCCAGACCACCGGGGGCGTACGCGCGCAACGGAAGCCCACGTTGTCCATTCGGTTCAAGCGGGGTGTGGCGTCGCGGTAGGTTGTCTCCAGGTGGTAGTCCACGTTGTTCCAGGCACCGCCTCGGAACACTTTGCTTGTACCGTTCGCGGGTCCTGTCGGGTTGTCCGACGGAGAGATGGCCTCGGCATAGTAGTTGGTCTGGTACCAATCCAAGACCCACTCACTCACGTTGCCCGCCATGTTGAATGCGCCGAAAGGGCTAACCCCGCCTGGGTATTCGTCCACCGCGGCCACATCCCCTACGCAAGGCACGCTGGTGCAAAGGTCGGCATGGTTGGCGATGTCGCAGTCCAGGGGATCGCGTACCGGCATGCTGGCGTCCGGCGGGGTGGAGAAGTTGGGCTCTCCCCAGGGGAAGCTGCGTTCGTCCGGGGACAGGCCCCGGGCCGTCATTTCCCACTGGGCCTCGGTGGGCAACTGCTTGCCAACCCATTGGCAGTATGCTTGGGCCTGATTCCAGTCCAGGTTGATGGCGGGGTGCAGGCCCTTTTCTTGGTTGTACCAATACGACACGTCGGTGGCCGATTCGATCAGGTCCGCGCCTGTGAATTCACAGTGGTTGGCCGCCACGCAGCGCCAGTACTGAGAGATGGTCACTTCGTATTTGTCGATGAAAAAGGCGTCCATGCTGATGGCCCGTGGCGGATCCTGGTTTGACTGGGCGGCTTCGTCCGCGTTGCGCCCGCGGATGAAGGTTCCGGCGGCGATGGCCAGGTCTTCGTCAAAGCCCGCGCCGCAGTTTTCATTGGCCGTGCCGTCGCAGTTGTTGTCCCCCGGATCCAGGCAGTCTTCGGCGTGGCCCGGGTAGGCCTCCGGGTTGTTGTCGTCACAGTCGGTTCCGCCCTCAATCAACACCGAGTCGAAGCCATCTCCGTCCACGTCGGTCAGATCCGCGCCGGAGCAGTCTTGATCAATGCCGTCATAGGGGATTTCAGCAAAAGCAAACTCGCCGCCTGAAATCGAATCTGCGGTGAGGGGGGTGCAGCCGGGTACGGAGGCTTCGTTGCCCGTGTCACAGCAGTCCGGGGCCAGACCTTGATCGTCACCGCCTTGTCTGGCGTCGTTGTCGATGTCCAGTTCGTCCGTATAGCCGTCGCAGTCGTCGTCCGCATCGTTGTCAGGCATCTCGAGGTTGCCGGGGCGGATGGACGCGTCGTTGGGTGCGCAATCCATGCAGTCCTTGACTAGATCTCCGTCCGAATCGACGTCCGCAAAACCTTCGTCGATATTGCCGTCGCAGTTGTCGTCGATGTTGTTGCAAATTTCTGCGGCGAGCGGGTGAATGTCCGGGTTGTTGTCGTTGCAGTCGTCACCGCCCGCGTTGGTGCTGATGTGATCGTCCCCATCCACGTCCTGCAGGTCGGCACCCGAGCAATCCTCGTCGATGCCGTTGTATGGGATGTCCGACCAGGGGTTGTGATCGCCGAGATCGGGGCGTACGGCTGGATCCCAGTCGTCGCAGTCGACGCAGGCCGCGGCCCCGTCGGCGTCCCAATCCAACAGACCCTCATCGATGTCGCCGTCGCAGTCGTCGTCCAGGCCGTTGCAGCGTTCTATGGCACCAGGGTAAATCTCAGGATCCGTGTCGTCGCAGTCCAAGCCCTCGTTGAGGGCGGCCGAGGCGTAGCCGTCACCATCGGCGTCTCCATCCACCACGAAGCTGTCTTCGCCGTCGCAGTCCTGGTCGATGCCGTCGCCGGGGATTTCGGTGGCACCCGGATATACCTGGGCGTCGCGGTCGTCGCAGTCATCGCCCCCGGCTTCCTCGCCGTCGTGGGTGTCGCCGTCCACATCCGTCAGATCCGTGCCGTCGCAGTCCTGGTCGATGCCGTCGTAAGGGATTTCAGGATTGCCCGGGGCCCGACGGGCGTCGCCGTCGTCGCAGTCGGTGCCGCCGGCTTCCAGGCCATCATAGCCGTCCCGGTCCACGTCCGTCAGATCGGCACCGTCGCAGTCCTGATCGATGCCGTCGTAGGGGATTTCCTGGGCCAGCGGGTGGATGCTCGGGTCCGCGTCGTTGCAGTCGGCCTCGGGTGACCAGCCGTCTCCGTCCCCGTCGGTGAAGTCGCTGGATGTGCCGCCGCATGCCGCCAGGACCAGCGCCGTTAGAATGGCCAGGGTCGGCCTCCACCAGGAATGTTTTTTCGTCCGCTCAATTCGTGTCTTCATCGACGTGGCTCCTCGCTGCAAATCGTCGGGGTACACTACTCAATCGACCCATTATGGATGTCCGAGGTCAGGCTTGTCAATCTCGCTCGAAGACCACATCTTCAACCCGGCCTTCCAGAAAATGGACTCGGGTTGTGACCACGCGGTGATCGGGGCCGGGTCGCTGAAAGATCCAGCAGGCCAATTCCACGCCGTCTTTGCTCTTGCGTTCGATGCGCTCCGGACGGCCCCAGCTCAAGAGTACGGCCTCGCTGCCCATGCCCGGTACAACCCGCCCGCCCAGGATGGCTTCTTGTTCGTGGGGGGGGAATTTGCTCAGACGTTCCGGGATCTTCAGGTCTTTCACAAAGCCTGTTCGCGTTTCGCCGTCGGGGAGGTTAAGAAAGGCCTCCTGCTGCCGATCCGTCATGAATTGCTTGCTTCGAGCGTAGAGCTCCTGATCGGCATCGGGCAGGCGGGCGAAGCGTTCGGCCAAGCTGGGGCCGCAGGCGGAGAACACGGCGAGAATCAACAAAATTGTAAGAAGGCTAAAATAGCGTCTGAATTCCATGTTTCCTTCGCTTTCAGGGTCGGAAAGGGGGTTTCCTTTTTGTCGGCTCGGTGTATGATAACGCAGGTTCCTATCAGCTGACAGTTTTTGGTTCCGGAGGCGGGCACATGGACTCCGTGGTGATTGCGGGTTTGACCTTAAAGCAGATTTTGATTTATGCGGGCATCGGGGTGGGGGCTTTGTTCGTTCTGGGTTTTATCGGCCGTATGTTCCGTTCCGGCAAGCCCAGCCCCATGCACGAGGTGGCGCGCTGCAGCAATTGTAGTTGGACGGGTCAGGTCAGTCGACACGCCCCGCGGTGCCCCCGTTGCAATCATTCAATTCAACTTGGTGGCGACTGAGGTCTGTATGAGGGATATCATCGGTATGGTGTTGGCGGGTGGACGGGTGGCCGAGCTGAGCGTGCTCACCCTGGCCCGTCCCAAGGCTGCGGTGCCCTTTGCCGGGCAATACCGCATCATCGATTTTGCCCTGTCCAATCTCATGAGGGCGGGTATCGAGCGGGTGGGTGTTTTGAGCATGTATCGCTCATCCTCGTTGATCGATCATTTGGGGGTGGGTCAACCCTGGGACATGATGGGGCGGGGACGGGGATTGAAGATTTTGCCGCCCTTCACCGATCATGCTTCCAGTCAGTGGTATCGAGGCACAGCCGACGCAGTTCATCAGAACCTCGGTTATGTGAGGCACCACAAACCCCGTGATGTAATGATTCTGTCCGGTGACCACATCTACAACATGGACTTCCGTCCCTTCATTGAGCGGCACAGGGATTGCAATGCGGATATGACCATGGTGGTCAAATCGGTGGATACCGAAAAGGGAAGTGGGCGCTTCGGCTTCGCCGAGGTGGATGCGGACATGCGCGTGCGTGGCTATGAGGAAAAACCAGCGAAACCACGCAGCCCTTGGGCCTCCTTGACCATCTATTTGTTCAAGACCGAGGTGCTCAAGGCGCGCCTGGAGGAGAACGCCCGTACGGGCAGATCCTTGCAGCTTTACGACGAGGTGCTGCCATCCATGGTGGCTTCGGATAAGGTTTATGCTCACCCCCTCGAGGGGTATTGGAGTTATGCACGCACGGTGGACGCTTATCATGAAGCCCACATGGATCTTCTGGGTGATGAGCCGGCCATTTCTTTGGGCGACTGGGGTGTGCGCAGTCGGGCCTGGATGAGGGGCTTGGGTGATCAGCCGCCATGCCGAATTGAGGCCGGAGGCACATGCAAGGAATCAGTGGTCAGCCAGGGTGTCACCTTGGCGGGTCGGGTGGAGCGAAGCGTCCTGAGTCCAGGTGTCGTGGTGGAGGCCGGGGCGATCGTGAAAGATAGCGTATTATTGCATGACGTATATGTTCGGGCCGGCGCTGTGCTGGATAGGGTGGTGCTGGACAAGGGCGTGGTGGTGGGTGCAGGCGCCAAATTGGGTCATGGTGAAGTCCTCGGGCCCAACGAGGCCTTGCCCGAAGCCTTGGCCTCGGGCTTGAGCCTGGTGGGCAAAAGGGCGCGCCTGCCCGATGGCGCGGTGATGGGTCGCAACTGCGTGGTGGAGCCGAAAGTGAAAGAGGAAAGCTGGCCTTCGGGAGGGCTTGCCTCGGGTACGTGCTTGGGTCGTTGCCGCGGAGGTGAGGCATGAAAAAACCCCTGGTTATGTTGTTGGCGGGCGGTGGCGGCACGAGATTGAGCGTGTTGGTCAAGCATCGCGCCAAGCCGGCCGTGCCTTTCGGTGGCGCTTACCGCATCATCGATTTCGCGTTGAGCAACGTGATGCACGCAGAGTTGGACCATGTGGGGATTCTTACCCAGTATAAGCCTCTGTCCATGATGGAGCACGTCGGGGTGGGCGAGGCCTGGAATCTGAATGGTCATCTTCGTGGTGCGCACATCTTGCCGCCGCGTACCGGAGAGGCTGATTCGGATTGGTACCAGGGCACCGCGGACGCCATCTGGCAGAACATGGATTTTATGTCTTCCTTGAAACCCGAACGGGTGCTCATCCTGTCCGGCGATCACATTTACCATATGGACTATCGACGCATGCTGGAAGAACATCTGGCCAAGAAGGCCGACGTAAGCATCGCGGTGATGGAGGTGGCGGCCGAGGACGTTTCCCGCTTCGGCATGATCTGGAGCGATGAGGAGGGTTTGATTTCTCGTTTCGAGGAGAAACCGGCCGAGGCGGACACGCGGCTGGCCTCCATGGGTATCTATTTGTTCGAGTGGTCTTGCCTGGAAGAGGCCCTGCAACAGATCGTGGCCACCCGTGTTGGCAATGATTTCGGCCACGACGTATTGCCCCACTTGCTCGGCAAGAAGCGCATGATCACGCATCGCTTCGACGGGTACTGGCGCGACGTGGGTACCATTTCGTCTTATTTCCAGGCGAGCATGGATGCTTTGGATAGAGCCAGCGGCTTGGATTTGGACGCCTGGCAGATCAGCACCCAGGATGTCACACATCAGGAGGGGGATCGCACACCGGCTTGTTTCCTGTCGACTTCTGATTGCCAAGACGTACTGGTGTCCGCCGGTTGTCGCATCGCAGGCGATGTGCGGCGTTCGCTTCTGTCACCCGACGTGGTGGTGGAGGCCGGGGCGCTTGTGGAGGATTCCATCTTGATGCACGGAGTGCATGTGGGTGCCGGAGCCGTAGTGCGCCGGGCCGTGTTGGACAAGGGAGTACGGGTGGGGGCGGGGGCTCGTATTGAGGCAGGTGATGCCCAGGTGAAAAACGTTCAATACGAAAAATGCAGTCTGGCCGGCATGACGGTGGTGGCCAAGGATGTAAGCTTGCCGGCAGGCTTGAGCCTGGGCTCGGCGGTGGTGGTGGAGGCGGGGGTCAAGGAATCGGATTTCCCGTCCTCGGTACCGCCAGGCGCGACCATCTCGCCAGGTCGCTGATTTCTTAGAAAGCTTGCTCGTAATGGCTATTTTTACTAGGGTAGCAAAGTTGACAGCTTCCTTTAAGTGCTGATATATTCGGCACGTTTTGAACAACCTTTGGACAGACCTCGGTTTTTAGCGAGGAGGCGAAATGGCTGGTCCCCCAGGCAGGCCGCGGCAGGTAGCCATCACCGACGAGATGTGGGATGTCTTCGGTGCGTTGGCGGAAGAGTCGGGCCTGGAAGTGGAAGTTCTGATTAATCAAGCAATGTTTGAGATGGCTGTCCGCTTGGGTTACGTAACCCCAGAGCCGGTGGGCATGGAAGCGCCGTCGGGCGAGGATGAGTTTGAAGCATCCCCTCCGCCTCGGTCCAAACCACCCAAGGCCAAGCCGTCCAAACCCAAAGGGCAGAAATTCGCCAAGGGTCGCACGCGGGAAGCCGGAGCTCGGTCTTCTTCTTCTGGCTCTCCCAAACGGCCACCGCGTCCAGCACCTCGTCCGCCCAAAGAGCCCCCGCAGAAAAAGGGTCTGTTCGTCGTGAACGAGGACGGCGATACAGAGAAGATCGACAAGGACATCTACATCATCGGTCGCTCTTCAAAGTGCGACCTGGTCATCAATTCAGTCAAGGTCTCTCGTGAACATGCCATCATCACCCGCGAGCGAGGCGACTATTTCATCGAAGATTTGGGCTCGGCCAACGGCACTTGGTACAAGGGCGAGCGTATCGAGAAGATGAAGATTCGGGATGGTGACGAGATTTTCATCTGTGATGAGAAGTTTAAGTTTGTAGTAAGATAGTTTCTTGTTGAACTGTGATATCGGATTCAAGGCACCCTTTGGGGTGCCTTTTTTTCTTACTGCTTGATGCTGCGAAATTGGGGGTGATCCAGGCGGCCGATGAGGCTGTAGTGGAAGGAGCCGTCTTTGCCTTTGGCTCGGTTGACCTGGGTTGTGGCCATGGACTGTAGCTCGGGGGGGATCTTGCTTAAGAACTCTTGAAACTTGGCATCCGAGAGCTTGAAGTGCACCTTGGTTTTGGCTGTCATTTTTGATAGCTGCTTTTGTAAGAGGAAATAGCCTTCCATGTCGGCTTCCGCATCATCCGAGCTGATTTTGAAGGTTTTGATTTCCGCTTTTCCTTTATCCAGCAGTAGTTCGAGCTGGGGCTTGCCCAGGGCGATGCTTGGTGAGTTGAAGCCCTTGATCTTCCCTTCGCCGAGTGAGGCTTGCTCCAGGTTGAGTTGAATCTTGCCTTGGGTTTTTTTGACGTCTTTGTTCAGCGCCAAGTCGATTACGCCACCGAGCTTGCCCGCAAGCGGCAGACCCAAAAGATCTTGCCAAATGGGCAGCTTGCCGAGGTCCAGGGCGGTCAGTTTGAGATTGATGGACGGCTGCTCTTCATCCAGGCTGATATCGCCCGTGATGCGGCCCGATAGCAGCTCCAGATCGATGCTCAGGTCGCGATCCCCGAAAAGGAGGCCAAGCAAAGAGATGCTGGCTTCGGCTCGATCCAGAAGGAGTGAAAACCCCGGATCTCCTTCCTCCTCGGAGGGTTTCATGAGTCGGACAGAGGAGGCCTTGATGCCATTGGGGAAAGATGTCTCCAAGGTGGCGTAGCTTAGCTTCATGCCCATCCGGGTTTCTGCTTGCTGCTTGATGCGTTCGCCGATCATCTCAATCGGAAAGCCTTGGATCAGAAAGAAGACCGTTGCGAGCAGGAAGAACAAAGGATAGACCAGCGCTTTAACCAATGTGCTCTGCATGGCGCTTCACTTCACTTTCTTCGCCGGCTTGCCTTTGGCCGGTTTGGTTTCTTTGGCTTTGGCTTCCGTGAGTTGGAAGTTGGAGACCGAGAAACTCACTTCGAGGTGGTCCGGTTGCTTGAAGCTCTTTTTGACGCGCAACTTGCGTACGGCCACGGTTTGACTCGATTGCTCAATGCCGCTCAAGAAGTCCACAAGGCGATCCAGGGTGATGAGCTCGATGTTGACGGCGACTTTGTTTTCCTGAATTCCGGACTCGACATCCACGCTCGGGGGGTTGGACTTCATATCCTGAATGGCCACGCCCAACTTCTCGGCCTGCTGTTCGATGGTGGCCTTGAGGTCGATGCCCGCACCGCGTCGCATGCGTTCCTGGGACAGGCGTTGGCCTTGTTTGGCGTCTTCGAAGTCCTTTCTGAGTTCGATGATCTGGATTAGCTTTTTTGTCTTGTTGTCGATGCGGCTGCTCATGGAGTTCAAGGATGAGGCAAAGCCCATGTGGATGAAGAAGCCGATGAAGAGTACGAGGGCCGCGCCCACGCCGCCCACCATTAGCTTCTCGCGTTGGGAAAGGCGCTGGAATGCCGCCATCAGTGTTTCGATCCGCTTGCCCAGCATGATCTCTTCGCCTTCCCGTCAACAACCGTTGACGATGTTGAGTTCAAACTCCACTTCACCTTCTCTGGTGCGACGGCTTTTTCCTTCTTGGATTTCTTTGAAGCACTTGTTTTTCTCAAGGGATGTCTTGATCGTCGTGATGGATTCGAAATTGTCGGCGAAGCCCTCAACACGAATTTTGGTGGGTGCAATGTTGATGGTCTTCAACCTGAGCTGCAGATCCTCGGGCAAAAGTTCGTGGATCTGTCGGAAAACGTCCAATGCGGTGTGGGTGGGCAAGGTGTCGCCCTCGGGTGAAACCTTTTCCTTGATGATGGCGATGGCCTTGTCCGGATTGTCGTATGACTTGCCCAGCACGGCCTTGGTGACTTCCTGGATGCGCTTGTTGAGGGTCTTGTCGGTTGAGCGGAGACTGAAGTAGCTCACGAGGCCGTTGCCCAGGGCCAAGATGGCCAGGATGACGAAGGCCACTGCAATGTGAAGGATTTTTCCACGCCACTGAGACATGTCGCCCTTGAAGGCGAAGTCGTCCCGACGCAAGTTGATCCAACCCTGTCGTCCACCCTGGTGGGCATGCAGGGCCAGGCCCAGGGCCTTGGCCCAGGCGTTGGGTGCCTCCACCAGGCAGGTCAATTTCTCCATCCCGGGCAAGTTGAAGTGCTCCAGTTCCAGCCGCTCAACCTCCAGGTTCAGCTTTTCGGCCAGGTAGGCGTCCAGGTTGTCGATGTTGGAGCCCCCTCCGCAGAGCCAAATCTTGCCCACCGGGCGTTGAACCAGGTTGCGATGCGTGGAGAGTGTCTGCCGCAGCTCGCGCACCAGGGCGTCGAGCCAATTCGCCAGGGCATCCGAGATTTTGGTCTGTTCGGGGCTTTGGGCGGGCAGATCCTCAGATTCCACGAAAGCACCCTTGTGCTTGCCTTGCCGGGCTTTCTCCAGGTTGACGCCGAAGGCTTTGGCCAGTTGGGCCGTTGCATCGCAGCCGCCGCTGGACAGGGTGCGCCCGAACTCCAGGCCGCCTGGCCCGAAGCTGCAAACGGCGGTTAAGCGATGGCCGATGTCCACCACCGCGGCCGACATGCCTTCTTCCGGAGGGGGGAGATGTTCCGCCAGGCTGGCGTAGGCCAGGCAGTCGGCACCCAAGAGTCTGGGGTCCATCTTGTTGGATTCCAGGATTTCCAGCCAATGTTCCAAGCGGTTGCGGCGGCACAGACCGAGCAACAAACGGCTGCCGGAGGGTCCCTTGTGGACAGGCAGGTAGTCGAAGACGATGTCGTCCAAAGAAAAGGGGATCTGTCCTTCCAGTTCAAAGCCGATGGTTTGGGAGATGCGCTTGTTGTCGGAGAAAGGCATCGACAAAGAGCGCAAGGACACCTCGTCTCCCGGCAGGGCCGCCGCCAGCAGGTCCGTTTGGCGGGTTTGGCTTTGCTCGGCCAAGATTTTCAGTGCATCGGCGGCTCGCTCGGCATAGGGCCTGTCGTCCTGGGGGACGGGAACGCTCGAGCAGCCTTCGACTTCCACCGTGCGGAAGGTGCTGCGCAGGCGGACCTGCTTGATGGTTTCGCTGCCCAAATCCAAGCCGATGGTCGTTTGTGCCATGGCCTCTCCTCTACATCACCCGCCAGTACATGATTTCCTGGCCGGAGTTGGTGTTTTTTACCACCGAGCGTATTTCCACGCTCACCTCGCCGACTGTGCCCGTGGCGGTAATGGAGAAAGTGTCGGAAAAAGGGGCCAGGTTCTTCATGAAATAGGGGCTCAAACTGGGGCCCATGCTGCTGAAGAATCCGGCGATGGCTTCATTGTTGGGCACCATGAAGGAACTAAACTGCATCATGTTGCGAAACTCAAAAAACATGGCAAGCACTTCCATTAACTGGGGCAAGCCTTGTTCGGTGCATAGCGGCAAGTTTTCCGGCTGCATGCACAAAATAGACAGCATCATGACCGGATCGTTGACCGAGGTCAGATTCATCAGCAGGGCCGGATCCGTGTACACGGTGAACCTCTCGGAGAACTCCTGCATGAAGTCATCTCCGACGCCTCGTACCATGTGCAGCTCTTCAATCGTCAGCATGGGGTTGTTTTTTGCTTTGTAAGGTCGCTCCAGCATGTCGTAGAGCGCGTCTTCACTGCCCGTGCCCGGCTCGAAAATGGAGGGCTGGGAGAAAGGGTCCATGGCCACCAGTTCCGGCCGGAAATTGTCTGTGGAGTTGTCGGCGTCTATCCAGTCATGCATGGCCATGATGACTTCCGCGGGCGTGGTGTGGCGACCTTCCGGGTCGTCTTCTTCCCACATGGTCCGGTAGCGAGGACTGTTGATCAGAGACAGGATTTGGGCGGAAACCGGCGAGGCAATGGAGGGCAGGGAGTCCAGCGCGTTGATGTTGATCTTGGCGTACTCGTCTTCAATCTCGGCGTGAAAGTTTCCATCGAAGGTTCCGAAGCCTCGCCCCGTGTCCAGGTTGAAGCCCTTGAGCCCGAAGGCCTCCCCCATTTCTCCGGAGGTCATGGCCTTGGCCAAATCGCTCTCGATGGGTACCAATTGATAAAGTTTGATGGTGCCACCGGTCATGGTGTCCACCTGACCCTGGAAAAAGAGGATCAGCCTGGCAAAGTTGTTGGCCGAGCGGGCCAAGTAATAGGCCTTGGTTCGGTCCCGCACGTTGGCGGCGATCTGGACGTTGATTCGGGTTTGGTAGGCGAACTCCACAATCACGGCCGCCAACACGGCCACGGTGATAAGCACCATGAGCAAGGCCATGCCGGATTCTTGACCTGCTCGTAGCGATTGCGGTCCGTGTTGTCGTTTGCACTGAATCATTGAGATTTTTTCATCCAGTTGCCAAGTGGTTTGTTGGTGAAAATTCGGGAGATCGTGCTGAAAGGGACTTCCTCTCCGTACTCGTCGGTCACCGTCAGGGTGATGCGGACCAAACGCGGTAATTGGTTAAGTCGTTCGGTCTGGGTGCAATCCCACTCTTCAACCCAATCCTGATCTTCGGCATCCCAAAGCTCGAAACGCAGGGATTCGATGTCGTGGCAGAGGATGAGCTCTACGCCGCCCTCACCCGGGCGACCGTCGATGATGGTTTTTTCCCTGCGAATGAGGTCGGTCTTTGAGCTGTCGTCGGGATCGGACTGGCCGAAGTAGGTGAGTTCGTTTTGATCGGATTCGTTGGCGTCTCGCGTCAGCCGAAGGTGGGAGAATGACGTGAAGGTCATCTCGTTGACCTTGCCGCTGCGTTGCACCTTGAAGGTGGTCCAGAAGGTTCGTTCGCCGGTCGTGGTTTCCAATTCGCGACAGTCGTAGATGAAGGCCATGGAGATTTCTCGTCCCATGCGCTCCATGGCCACGCGCACACCGTGGTAGCGCTCTTGTGCTTTGGTGACGAACTCCCGAGCTTCGAAGGTGCGCGAGAAACTGCCATAGACAAGCGTGGAGACCATGGCGAGCATGCTGATGGCGATCATGACCTCAATCAAGGTGAAACCTTGATTCTTTGTCTGTGTCCACTCGCGCAAGATAAATATCCTCCAAGCTACTTGGTGTATCGGGGGCGAGCCCCCGTTTTGGAAAAGCCCAACTTGCCAGCCATGCCGGGCATCTTGCCGCCGCCGGTTCCCGGCATCGGCCTTCCGCCTATGCCGGGCTTGCCGCCTATGCCGGGCTTGCCGCCCATGCCGGGCTGGGCCACGCCCGGGGCCGAACCGGCCCCTGCCGCAGCCGAACCCTCCGGTACTTTCACCAGATGGGTGGTCAACACCAGTTCGTTGCCTGGCCCGCCTTCGCCCCAGTACACGGTCAGGCTGATCTCACGAAGGGCTTGTTCGATCATCATGGACAGCATCTCCACGTTGTTCCGCAGCATGTCGGGGTTGAGCATGCCGCTCATGCCTCCACCAATCCCGCCCTTGCCGCCCATGGCGCTCATGCCGCCAAGTTGATTCTTGATGTTGTCCGGCAGCTTGGAACCGATCATACCCTCCAACTGCCCGGGGTCGAAGCCGCCCCCCAGCCCACCCAGCATGCCCGAGGCACCACCCTCCCCGCCGCCGGAGCCAAGCATTTGGGTCATGGCTTCGCCCAAGGGCAACTCCACCTTGCGGATTTCCAAGTCCCACTTGAACGAGGGGTAGCCCATGTCATCGAAGTCGCCCTCATCCGAATCGTCCATGTCCGGAAAACCCTCTTTGAACAGGGTCTCTTCGACTTCTTCCATCTTGGCCTGGGCCAGCAGGGTGGCCACGGTGATGCGTTTGCCATAGGTGCTCAGGCGGATGGATGCGCTTTGGGTCTCCATCAGGGTGATGTAGGCGGCACCCAAAACCGCCAAAGCGATCATCATTTCGAGCAGGGTAAAGCCGGTCTGAGGACCAAGTTTTCGGCGGCACCTATTCATCAGGGGCCTCTCGGTACTCGGGGAATACCTTCACCCTGCCGGTCAGGGCGTGCACCCATAGGGTATAGATGTTTTCATCTTCGTCCATCAAATGTACAACCGCCCGCTCGGTCATGCCCGAGGGAAAACAATACAAGTAGGCTTGACCCGTTCGGACTTCGCTTTCTTGATGGGCCACCCAAACGGAACGAAAGAACACGCCGTCGGGCAGGACCACCGGTTTGCTCATGGGGCCGGCGAATTTGGAGAAGGCGGCTGGCGCTTTGGGCTGCCACATCTGCTCGCTCTCGATGAAGGAACGGGTGACGAATCGTCTGGATCTTTTGTTGCTGTCTAAGTCCAGGGCACCGTCGCTGACTTCCATCTTTTCTTTGTCCATCAAGAATTTGGCGTTGGCACTTTCAAACCAATAGGCCCCTTTGTCCAGATCGAAGACCATGCGAAAGGTGGCATTCTTGCGGGCGGCCAAGTCGTAACCATAGCGGATCGAGCCGGAGACCTTCCGCGCCGAAGCGCGCAAGTTGGCGGCCGTGATGTTGGTCACCGCCGGGATGGCCATGGTCATCGATATGCCGATGACCAGCATCACCACGGTGGTCTCGATCAGGGTCATGCCCCGTTGAGCGCGCCAACAATTCAAAGCCAGTCCTCCCACTGCAAAACATCACTGTTCGTTGAGGATGTCCTCGTCGAATCCTTCGCCGCCGGCTGCGGCATCCGCTCCTAAGGACTTGATGCTGTAAGAAGTGGAGCTGTTGCGGATGTACTCCAGCTCGTTCTCCCACTTATCCGTGGGGAGTCCTTTCATGACGCCTTTGGTCACCAGTTCTTGCAAGCCTTGTTCGGTGGTGGGGTAGTTGCCGTACTGGATCTTGTAGGCATCCAGGGCCTGTTCCACGTTGGCCATCTGGATTTTGGTGCCGTCGACTTTGCTTTGGTCCAGATAGCGAACGTAGGCCACGGTGATGATGGTCATCATCATGCCCAGGATCGCCACAACCACCATGATTTCGATCAGGGTCATGCCGCGCTGGTCGGTGACCAGCCTGCTGTTTTTAAGAAAACGATTCATCCTATTTTCCTCCTCGGCTGGGTGCTGTCGGTTCCGCGTTATGGATCGCCAAGTGATATGTTTTTTCGTAACGCAATGACATCACCGGGCGAACTCGTTTAGTTGCAAAATGGGCAAGATGATCGACAAGACCATGAAGCCGACCGCGCCACCCATGAATACGATCATCAAAGGCTCTAAGAGAGCCGTCAGAGCATTGATGCGGTTTTCTGCTTGGCTCTCGTAGGAGATCGCCACATGTTCGAGCATGCTCTCCAATTGACCTGTTCGTTCGCCGACCGCGATCATGTGAATGACCAGGGGCGGGAACTCCCCGCTTCGCTTCAGGGGGGCGGCGATGCTATCGCCTTCGGTGATGCTCTCGCGGGCATCGTCTAGGGCCTGGGCCAAAATTTGGTTGTTCACGATGTTGCGCACGATGGTCAAAGAGCCCAACAAGGGCACGCCGCTGGTCAGAAGAGTCGAGAGGGTGCGGGTGAAGCGCGAGATGGCCAACATGCGCACGATGGAGCCGAAGATAGGCATGTTCAGCTTGAAGCGGTCCCAGCGCAATTGTCCCTTTTCCGTTTTGATGTAGGCGCTATGGGCAAAGCCCAGGAGCACCAGCAAAATCAGTACCGCCCACCAGTAGGCGGCCAGGAAATCACTGATGCCCAAGAGTATCCTGGTGGGCAAGGGCAAGGTGGCCTTCATGTCTTCGAATATCTTCGTGATTTTCGGGATGACCACCACGATCAACAGAATCATAATACCCAGGCCCATGACGATCATGATGGCCGGATAGGTCAAGGTTCCGATGATTTTTGAGCGCAGCCGGGCTTGGCCCTCGGTGAAATCCGCCAGACGGTTCAAGACCACATCCAAGGCACCTGAAGACTCGCCGGCCTGGATCATGTTGCAATAGAGCAAGGGGAAGACCTTGGGGTGCTGCCCCATGGCGTCGGCCAAGGTAGTGCCTTCATTGACCCGCTGTTTGACCTGACTCAAGACCAGTTTGAGGTACTCGTTATCAACCTGGTCCACCATGGCAGTGAGGCTCTCGACCAGGGTCACGCCGGCAGCGAGCAGCGTGGAAAGCTGTCGCGTCAGTACCGAGAGTTCTAAGGCGTTGACCTTGCGTCGCCGGGTGGAGAGGCTGCCCTGAGCGCTATCCGCGCGACTTTTTTGCTGTTCGACATCGGTTAAAAAAATGTTTTCCTTGCGTAGCAGACTCCGCAAGGCGCGTGGGTTGTCGGCGTTGCGGATGCCGTTGACCGACTTGCCATCGGCGTTCATGCCTTTGTATTTGTAAACGGGCATGGGTGTTACGCCTCCTTAGAGCGCGTCTTCCTGGGTGACCCTGAGCACTTCTTCCATGCTCGTGACGCAGCGGGCGATTTTGTCCGCGCCGTCTTCCCGCAAGGTCAACATGCCATGGTCGCGGGCCATCTTTTTGATTTGGCCGGAGTCGACATTTTTGAGCACCAGACCCCGCAGGTCGTCGTCCACCACCAAGAGCTCGTAGATGCCGGTTCGTCCCAGGTATCCGGTGTTGAAGCACTTCTCGCATCCCACCGCTCGAAAAATTTGTTCGGGCAGTTCCAGGAGGCCGGGTTTGATGGCCAACTGGTCCCACTCCTTTTGGCTGACGGGCACAGCCTCGCGGCAAGCGGGGCATAAAGTTCGCACCAGACGCTGGGCGAGGATGGCCACCAGGGACGAGGCCACCAGAAAAGGCTCGACGCCCATGTCCACCAGTCGGGTCACGGCACCGGATGAGTCGTTGGTGTGCACCGTGGAGAAGACCAGGTGGCCGGTCAGGGAGGCCTGGATGGCTATTTCCGCCGTGGATAAGTCGCGAATCTCACCCACCATGATCACGTCCGGATCCTGGCGCAAGAAGGAGCGCAGGACGTTTGAGAAGGACAGATCGATTTTATCGTTGACGTGGATCTGACCGATGCCCGGCAGCTGGTACTCGACCGGATCTTCGACCGTCAAGATGTTGATCTTCGGCGAGTTGATCTTGTTCAATGACGCATAAAGGGTGGTGGTTTTGCCTGATCCGGTGGGCCCTGTGACCAGCAGGATGCCGTGGGGGCGGTGGATGAGCTGGTTCATCTTGCTCAAATTGTATTCGCTCATGCCGATTTCATCGAGATCATGCAGCACGGCCGAGCGATCCAGCAGGCGCATGACCACGCGCTCGCCGTGCACCGTCGGTACCGTGCTCAAGCGGATGTCGATGTCTTTGCCCGCTATCTTGATGCGGATGCGGCCATCCTGCGGCAGGCGCTTCTCGGCGATGTTCAGGCCGCCCATGATTTTGACGCGTGAGATGATGCTGGCCTGGAATCGTTTTTGGGTCCGTAAGATTTGATGCAGCACACCGTCGCGACGGAAACGTACGGCGATATCTCGCTCCATGGGTTCGATGTGCACGTCGCTACAGCGCTCTTTGACGGCCTGGAAGAGCAGGGAGTTGACCAGACGAATGATTGGCGCCTCGTCCGAGGCATCCAGGAGATCCTCGGGCTCTTCCAATTCGTGGGCTACGCTGTCTAAGTCCGCGCCTTCCAGATCATCGACCAAAGACTCGGCCTCGCCGGCCGTGCGATCGTAGATGCGGTTGATGCCGTCTAAGATGAGTTGCGCCTCCGCCAGCATGGGGCGGATGGGTCGGCCAAGCAGCACACGCACGTCATCCAGGGCAAAGGTGTTGAGCGGGTCGGCCACGGCGACCAAGACCTCTTCGCCATTTTCGCCCAGGGGGATGACCAGCTGTTGTTTGGCGAAGTTGATGGGGATGGCGCGGATGAGATCGACGTCCACATCGTCGGTTTTGATTTCATCGAGCACGAGCATGTCCAATTGGGCACCCAGGGCCGAAACGACGTCCTTGGGCTTGGCCGCCTTCATGGACACCAGGATTTCCCCGATGCGTCCCCCTCGCTCGGCTTGATGAGCCAGGGCCTCTTCGATCTTTTCGTGATCGAAGCCTACGATTTCGGCGAGGATCTCGCCCAATTTGCGGCTGTCGGCCATGCCGGGCTCACTCTACTTCCAGGTGGTTGTCTTTCGACTCTGCCGAATCCGAGGCGCCATCGTCCGGGGCGTCATCCGCCGAGTCGGCGGTCGGTGTTTTGGCTTCGGGTTTCAACGTGCCTGCCTCGTCGTTTTTGGTTTCGATTTTGCCGCTGCCGTCGGGGGTGATGAGGAGCTCGGCGTTGCCTGAGCCACCGTTTTCCACTTTGCGCATCTCTTCCGACAGAACCTTGTGGATGTCCCCCAAAGGACCGCGCTTGCGCCGGAAGTCGATGAAGGCCTGGTAGTCCGATCCGGCTTCGTAGAATCGCTCCATGAACTCCTTGCGCTCGCGTATTTTGCGCTCAAAGATGGTGCGGAAGTCGGCTTGGCTCTCGATGACGTAGGGCGTGAGAAAAAGCAAAAGATTGGTCTTGGTTTTCTGCGTGCGTTTGGTGCGGAAGAGCCAGCCAAGCACCGGGATGTCGCCCAGGATGGGGATCTTGGTCTCACCCACGTCCAGCTTCTCTCGCATCAAGCCGCCGATGACCACGGTTTGCTGATCTTTGACCACGACCACGGTCTTGGCCGATCGCTTGGTGGTCGTCGGGCCCAGGGGGTTGGAGGAGTCCTTGACCTCGCTTAGCTCTTCTTCCAGCTCGATGCGGATGTAGTCGCCCTCGTTGATTTGGGGTTTGAGCTTCAAGGTCAGGCCCACTTCTTGTCGATTGATGCCGCCCATGCCCATCATGCCCATCATGCCGCCCAGTCCGCCCATGCCGCCCAGCATGGAGCTTGCGCCGGAAATGCCGGAGCGAGAGGCCATGGAGGCCAGACCGCTCATGCTGTTCATGCCGCCGCCGCCGCCGTAACCTGCCGGGATGGGGATGTTTTCGCCCACCATGATCTCGGCTTCTTCGTTGTCCGAGGTGAGGATGTGGGGTGTGCTGAGCACGTTGACGTTGGAGTCGGTCTGCAATGCGTGCAAGGCCACGCCAAAAGAGGGCATGGCGATGGAGCCCAGGATGCTATCCGAAGCATTGAGCTCGGGGCCCTGCAGGCCGCTCATGAAGCCCAGCAGGCTGATGTTCGGCACCAGGGAGTTGATGTTCGAGCCCTGGGTTTTGAACTGGGTGCCGAAGAACAAAGGAACCGTCTCGCCGCTGATCTCCGCTGCCGTGCCGCCGTGAAAGGCCAGGCCCACGTCCCGGCTGGTGTCCATGTTGACTTCCATGATCACGGCCTCGACGAAGACCTGTCGTCGCAGGATGTCCAATTTTTTTATGACCTTGTGCATGCTTTTGAAGTCGCTTTGGCTCGCTACGATGACCAAGGAGTTGGTGGCGATGTCGGCGGTTACCTTGACCTCGCCCTGGAAGAGTTCGGCGGCTTTGGTCGGACCCGATTTTCTGGAAGAAGACCGCTTTCCCGATCCGCCCTTGCGGATTCCAGAGCTGGTCCCCTGGGCTAAAGAAGTCAAAGTCTGGGCCAATTCTTCGGCGTCGGCGTGTTTCAAGTAGATTACCTGGATTTGGCCCTCGCCGGGGATGGGCACGTCGAGTTTGTCGATGAGCTCTTGGATCCGAGGGAAGGAGCGGGCCGTGGCCATCACGATGAGCTGGTTGGTGCGCTCGTCGGAGATGATCTTTGAGACGCTCACGCCGTCTTCATCGGGGCCGCCTCCGCCTGCCGGCGGGGCCTTCTTGATACCCTTCTTGCCGCGAACCGGTTTGATTCGATGGCTTTTGCCTGCTTTGCTTTTGCCCTTGCCCTTGGTGCCGAAGATTTCCTCCAGGGTGGTCGCCAGTTCCGTGGCCATGGCGAAGTTGACCTGAAGCACCCGAATCTCTTCCTGACCCAGCGGGGTGTCCAGTTGGTCCAAGATGCGCATGATTCGGTGCATGTTGGAACCCGTGTCCGAGATGATTAGGCTGTTGGTGGGGGCGTATGGATAGCTGTCGCCATCTTTGGTTGTCAACTGCTTGACCGTGGCGTTGACCGTGTTCGCGTCGATGTACTTGAGCTGAAGCAAGCGGGTGACCATCATGTCGAGTTCCGGGATGTCGACCTCTTCACCGATGTAGGTGGGGATGGTGTCTTTGGCGGCTTCACGCTTCATTTGGACTTTGTAAAAGCGCCCCACTTTGACCACCGTCATGTTGTTTACGTTCAGCGCGGAGAGAAAAGCCCGATAGGCTTCGCCGGGCGATACAGGGGTGTTGGACAAGATGGTGATCTTGCCTCCGCGGATGCCGTCGCCAATGATAAAGTTCTTGCAGGTTTGTTCACTGATCCACTGGACGATTTCCAGCACTTCGGCTTCGTTGAAATTCATGCGCACTTTGACATGGGCGGGCAGCGGGCGACAGCGCTTGTCTTTGTCCTTGAGGGCAGCCGAGCCGTCCTTCTTCGGTGTGGCCTCGGCATCCACCGGGCTGGAGGGGCCTTTGAGCTTTCTCGTGGCTTTGCTTCCCTTGCGGCGATCCTGGGGTTTTCGCCCGCTGGGTTTGCGATCGCGATCTTGAGGTCGCCAGCTGCGTGGCCCTTTGACCTGCTGGCCGGCGCGGCCACCGCGGGAGCGCAAATTGGGTTTGGCTGGGTTCATGCGCGGCCCGGGCTTGAAACCACCTCGGCGGGCCGGAGCCAGGCCCGGGCGGCTGAGTTTCTTGACGTTGCCCAGGTTGGGTCCCGCGGGTCGCTTCGGCGGTTTCTTCTCTGTCTTTTGCACCAGAAGTTGTTCCGCGCGATCCTTTTTGGCCATACCCGCTTGCGGGTTGGCCAGCAAGCCCAGGGTCACGAGACTCGACAAAAGCAAGGTTGTGATCATGATGGCTTTCTCCTCGGCTGCCTATTCGATGCCGTAGCTCATTTTCTGGCTCTTTCCCCTGCGGGTCAGTTCCACGTCGACGGAGCGAGCAGTCTTAAGTTTTTGGTAGATCTCTAAGGCCTTGTCCGGGCTGTCGATGGCGTAACCATTGATCTTGTGCACGATGTCGCCGTTTTGGATGCCCAACTTGCTGTATAGCGAGCCTGGGCGAATGGCGAACAGTTTGAACCCATTGGATTTTCCGTCCTTGAACGAGGGCACGATGCGGGCCTGCATGGCGATGGAGTTCAGGTTGGACAGGGTTTTGTCGATCTCCGCTCGCTCGATGGAGTACTTATTCTTACCCAATTTCTTGATGCCCTCGCCGCCTTTGCCGCCTTTGGCTACCTTGGGTTTCTTGCCCGGTTTTCTCTTGGGTTGAGCCTTTTCTTGCAGCATCAGGTATTCTCGGTTGCCGTTGTGATTGATGACCACCCGATCGGTGAGGATCAGCAAGATGGTGGCTTCTTCCATGAGGCTGCCGCCGGTGCGATAAGCGCCTGTTTCCGATGAGGTTTGGTCCGTGATCATGGCCATGGACCACTTGACGTCGTCGGCCACGATGGTTCCCACCAGTGTTGCGCGCAGCTCGCTCTCGCTACCATAATCGCCGAGCAGCTCATTCGCTCGAGTTTCGTCGAGGCCGACGCCATCTTCGGTGGTCTCGACCGGCAAGGCCACGGCCGAGCCGAAGTAGTTGCGTTCGACGATCACCCGGTTGTTTTGGCGCTTGGCGTGGTCACGTCGTCCCTTTCCTCTGTGACTGCGGACCTTGGGTAGGCTCGGGATGCCGCGGAGTTTGTGGGCGATGACCTCGTTGGCACCACCGGCCAGCAACCAAGCCGAAAGGGCCAAGAAAAGCAAATTGACCGCCCAGAAGTGTTTCTTGATCATCGCTTCCATATTTATTCGCTCTTTCCCTTTTGGGAGACTACCGACTCGGGAATTGAGCAATTGCCGTGCCAAAAGCCTCGTTCCCAAGGCCAGCCTTTCTCCCCGCCAAGTCCTCAAATATCAAGGGAATTTTCTCGAGCCCGGCCACACCTCGGGTGCCAGGTGATTCGAGCCAAGACAATTTGGCAAGGCGGGTCTCGGTAGATCCGAGGCGATGACATTTTGTCATGAGATTTTAAATACCCGGGGTGTTGCCCGAGGGGTGTTTCCCCGGGTGTTGCCGTACCCGGGACGTTGCCCCGTGACCCGGGACGTTGCCCCGTGACCCGGGACGTTGCCCCGTGACGTTGCCCCGTGACGTTGCCGTACCCAGGGCGTTGCCCTGGGCTTTTGTATTGCGCCCCTTTGGGGCTTGGATGACTTCGTCCTCTTGCTTGCCCTGAACACGGCCCTGTGCTAGAAATTCAGCGCCGTCGGCATTTTGCCTTCGGCTTGGTGAGTTACGGAGGGTTGGTTTTGCAGCCTGAGCCCATTCGCATTGCGGTGGTTGGTGTCGGTCGATTCGGCAGCTTTCACTGTGGCAAGATCAAGAGTCTTCCTGGGGTTAGCCTGGATGCCGTGGTGGATCTGGACCCGGCTCGGGCGGGCGAGGCGGCGCGGCGTTTCGGCACGAGGGCTTTGACGCGACCTGGTGAGTTGGCTGGGCGGGTGCAGGCCGCGGTGGTGGCGGTGCCCACCCCGGAACACCACGCGGTGGCGAGTGAATTGCTGCGGGCGGGCCTGGATCTTTTGGTGGAGAAACCCCTGGCGGCCACGTCGGCGCAGGCCGCCGAGTTGGTGCATTTGGCCGAGACGGGTAAACGTTTTTTGCAGGTGGGACACCTTGAGCGTTTTAATCCCATTGTGCGCGCGGCATTGCCCCGCATAGGGACGCCCCGTTACGTTCGCTATGAACGCCTGGGGCCATGGCCGGAACAGGACGTGCGGACGGATGTGGTCTTGGAGCTTATGACCCACGATTTGGACCTTTTGCTTCAATTGACTCAGGCACCCTTGGTCTCCATTTCCGCAACGGGACATTGCGTGGCCAGCCCTTATCTGGATCTGGTCAACGCCAGGTTGGAATTCGCCGACGGTCTGATAGCGGACTTGTCGGCATCTCGTGTGCATCACCGTCGCTCCAGGGTGATGACGGTGCTGGACGAAGACGGTTTGATCGAGGTGGATCTGGAGGGTCAGCAGCTTTGGCGGAGCCGGGCTTTGCACGGAGACCTGCATTGCGAGAACCTGAGCCTGGAACCCGGCGACGCCCTGATGGATCAAGATCGAGCCTTTGTTGAAGCCCTCGAGATGAGTCGGGTGCCCGCGGTCTGCGGGTCGGCTGGAGAAGCCGCGGTGCGTTTGGCTGAACAAATTCTTTCGTCTATCCAAAAGCCATAAGCGGGGTAAGCGAAGTGAGTCTTCTGGTGGTGGCGGGGGAGGCCTCCGGTGATGGCCATGCCGCCAGGGTCGTGGCTGAGTTGCGCCGTCGCCATGGGGACGTGGAAGTGTTTGGGCTTGGGCGGCAAGAGCTCTTGGCCCAGGGCTTGGACCCGATTGGTTCAAGCGAAGTGCTCAACCTGGTGGGTCTGACCGAAGTGCTGAGGCGCTTGCCTGCGATTTTTCGCTTGCGCAATCGCTTGCTGGAAGAAGTGCGCAGGAGAAAACCCACGGCGGCTTTGTTGGTCGACCTGCCGGGTTTCAACCTGCATTTAGCGGGCAAGCTGAAAAAGATGGGTGTGCCCGTGACTTACTATGTGGCACCCCAGGCCTGGGCTTGGCGCAAGGGGCGGGTGAAGAAGATCCGGCGGCGCGTGGACAAGCTCTGCGCCATTTTTCCTTTTGAGAAACTCTTTTTTGGGCAGGCCGGGGTGCCGGTGGAGTACGTGGGCCATCCCCTGAGCGAGAAGGCATGGGGAAATCCGCCGTTAGACGAGCGACTGGTGGCCATCGTGCCGGGCTCCAGGCCGGGCGAGATCGAGCGACTGCTTCCCATGCTTGCGGTATCGGCGCGTTTGTTGTCTGAGCGGATGGGCCGTCTGCGTTTTCGTCTTCCGGTGGCGCCAGGCTTGGACCCAACGCGGATCCGGCAGATTTTGGACCAGGCCGAAGTGGAGGTTGAGTTGGTCGACGGCGGGGCGCCGGCCGCCCTCCGAGGTGCTCGACTTGCCTTGGTGACTTCGGGGACTGCCTCCTTGGAGGCCGCTTTTTCCAAGGTGCCCATGGTCGTCGTGTACAAAATGGGGCGCTTGTCATATTTATTGGGTCGCGCCATGTTCCGCTTGCGTCATTTCTGCATTGTCAACATACTGGCGGGTAAAACCGTGGTGCCCGAGTTGCTGCAAGGCCGGGCGCGGCCGGCCGCCGTTGTGGAGCAGGCCATGCGCATGCTTGAAGAAGGCGAAGCGCGACGGCGAGCTTTGGCGGGCATGCAAGAGGTGGTTTCTGCCCTGGGCGAAGCCAAGCCCAGTCAACGGGTGGCCGAAGTCTTGGGTGAGTGGCTGCCCGGTCGGGAGGTCTCATGAAGAAGGTAAAGCACGACACCGCAATCGTCATTCCGACATACAACGAGCGAGAGAACGTTCTGGCCATTTGCGAGGCCGTACTGGCCCAAATGGATGCACGGATTTGGATCGTGGACGACGACAGCCCGGACGGCACCGGGGAGTTGGCTGACGAGCTGGCAAGCAAGGAGGCTCGCGTTCGCGTTTTGCACCGGCGAGGTCGCCCTCGTGGACTGGGTCCCGCCTATCGTGATGGCTTCGTACAAGCCCTGTCCGAAGACGTGGACTTTGTTATGCAGATGGACGCCGATTTTTCTCACGACCCGGCCATGGTGCCTGTTTTGAGGCAAGCGGCCGAAGAGGCTGATTTGGTTCTCGGTTCGCGTTATGTGGAAGGCGGCGGCACCCAGGACTGGAGCCTGTTGCGGCGTTTCATCAGCCAGGGGGGCTCCACTTATGCTCGCCTGATTTTGGGCATGCCCATCAAGGATGTCACAGGGGGGTTCAAGTGTTGGCGGGCCAGCGCCTTGCGTGATCTTCATCCAGAACGTGTTGCCTCCACCGGCTTCGCTTTCCAGATCGAAATGAATCACCTGGCCTTGAAATCCGGCATGCGAGTCGTCGAGCATCCCATCCTTTTCGCGGACCGCCTGCGGGGTGATTCCAAAATGTCTTTTGGGATTTTCCTCGAGGGACTTTTGGCTGTCTGGCGCATTCGTTATCGCCACGGCAGGCGTTGAGGCCATGGCGATATGACGAGCGAAAAAGCCGGTCGGTGGACTCCCGCTTGGACCTTGGGTTTGGTCTTGTTCCTTGCGACCCTCGTGCGCGGGGTGGTGGCGGCCAAGCTTGATTTGAGTCCGGACGAAGCCTACTACTGGACATGGTCCCAACAGTGGCTTCTCGGTTATTTCGATCATCCGCCCATGGTGGCCTGGCTCATCGGGATCAGCACGACTTTGTTCGGGCACAACGAGTTGGCGGTTCGTCTGCCTGCCCTGCTTCTGAGTGTGGTTAGCGTTTGGGCCTTGTTCCGCATTACAGAACGCCTGGTGGAAGATGCCAAAGTGGCCATGTGGGTGGCCTTGCTTGCTTGCAGCACGCCTTTGATGGCCGTGGGCTCCATCATCCATACACCGGATGCGGCTTTGTCCGCGGCCTGGGCCTGGGCGCTGGTTTTCGCCATGGACGCCATGCGCAAAAATCGCTGGCGCGATTGGTTGGGACTTGGCTTGGCTTTGGGCTTGGGCTTGTTGGCCAAGGCCAGCGCCTGGTTGTTGTTGCCCGGGCTGGGGCTCTTCGTTCTCACCAGCAAGGCCGGCCGTGATCGGTTGATGGGGGTTGGGCCGGTTCTTGCCGTGTTCGTGGCCCTCCTCCTGGCTGCACCCAACCTGTGGTGGGAGCTTGGTCACGGGGGTCAGAGTTTGGGATTTCAATGGGCGCATGTCTTTGGGGAACTCCGATTCAGACCCTTGGGGGTGCTTGATTTTCTTGGGGCGCAGGCCGGCGTGATCAGCCCCTTGATTTTTGTCGCCTGCATCGTGTTTTGGTTTACCGGCTGGCGTCGTGGCGTCCGTTTCGGTCGGCCCGAGGCCTATTTGCTTTGGTGTACTTCGGGGCCTTGGATCATTGGCTTTTTGCTTCTTTCTTCGCTGCAGCGGGTTGAGGCCAATTGGCCGGCGCCCGTCTATTTGGCGGCGCTGCCTGGCATGGCCTGGGCCCTGCTCGGCGGCGGCACTTATTTGCGGCGCCGGAAACTTTGGGTGAGTTTGGCCTTGGGCCTTTCCTTGGTGACCACCTTGATCGTGCACGCGCATGCGCTGTCGCCCTTTTTGCCTTTGCCCGCGGATCGAGATCCGACCGCCCGCTTGCGGGGCTGGAAGGAACTGAGCATCCAGGCCGTAGCCGACGCCGATGCCCTGGGTGTTTGTATGGCTTCCGAGGGGTACGGACCCGTGAGCGAACTGGCTTTTTACAGCCAGCGGTCTGTCGCCTATGAGCCCAACTCCACCAGGCGTTCGCAGTTTGATCTCAATCCAGAATCGGATCGATGTTCGGGTTGGTTGGTCTTACAGCCCGTCACCAGCCAGCATAAGCCCAGGCGCTGCCAGGGAAATCAAGAACGCTTGCGCCTGAGCCCCAGGGATTCGCGATTTGTATGGTGGGTTTGTGGCCATGCAGAAGAGGCCAAACCATGAACATGGAGCCCAGGGAATCCGAAGATCAACTTGAAGAGATCCCCGAGATTCCTGAAAACGAGCGTTTCGGTTGGGCCGCCTATTTCGGTGTCATCACCGGCTTGGTTCTTGGGATTCTTGCCGCGGCCTTAGGCGCGGAATTGTTATTGGCGCTGTGGCCGGAGCGGGACTACGCCGAGGTGTTATGGCATGTGGCAAGCCCCCTGCTTGCCCTGCTCGGGCTGGTCTTCGGTGGATTTGGTTTTCATCAGGCTTTCCGCGGACAGAAGGTTCTCCCGGGGATGATTTTCGTTGTGGTTTTGGCCGTGAGCATGATGCTGCTGTTTCGTCCCGCGGCCTTTGGGTGGATTCAGCGTCCGTCCGAACAGTCCCAGTCCGCTTCCGTCGGACAGGACCAAAATGCACCAAACCCGCCAGGGGATTGACTTAGCGCGGAATTTCAGTGATAATGTAATTGGGGGCCGAGGGGCAGGCCATGGATGAGGAAGCCTCACAGTACCCCGCATGGGTAGACCGGCGTCGCTCGGCGCGACTGTTGGTAGCCAAAGACGGGGTCCACGTCAAAATTCGAGGGGGAAGAAGACGGATTCGCGTTCGGGATCTGAGCGCCGATGGCCTGCGTGGCGTTTGGCTCCCTGGCACCGAAGGGGAGGATTTGCAGGGAAGGCAGCGCTTGCTCTTGCCGGCGGGTTCTGAGTTGGGGATTGTTTTGCGACCCGTCACGGGAGAGGATGCTGGGCTTGTTCGGGCTTCTTTTCAAATTGAAAACAGGGACGACTATGGAGAGTTGAGCCACTTTTTGGCTGAGGGTTTTGTCGAACAAGCCTTGCGCTGGGACGACTTGTCCAAGGCCTGGCCCGAAGGACTTGGGGCCTCCAGCCGGGATTGGGTCCGGCAGACAATTGAGCACTTCACGCTTCGACTGGGTCGGGAAGTGAGGGTCTTTGCGGGCGGGACGCCCTTGCCGATTCTGCTTCGGGTGAAGGAATTGGCCACCATCGCCGGTCGTCAGGTCTTGGTCTGCCGGTTGCGAGACGGGGCGCTGCATGGTTTGGCCAACTGTGGGGAAATGACCTTCGGTTTTGCCGGCGGTCATTCCGTGTACATGTTTCAGTCTTCCTTCTGGCAGGTCGAAGGCGATGAGGTCTTGTTGCTCATGCCGGGGCGGCTTCGGCAAACCGCCTTCCGTCGGTCCAGGCGTAGCGCTCCTTTGGGAGACGGGGTGGAGGTCTGGATTCGCCATCCTCGCTTTCTTCGCCATTGGCTGCGACGACCCCTGCAAGACGTATCGAGTCGCGGGCTTTCTTTCTCCATTGTGCCGCGCAGGGATTTGCTTGCCGTCGGAGAATGCCTGGACCGAGTTCGTGTGAAAACGCCTTGGGGCCTGGTTTCGGCCCGTGGCCTGGTGCGTTCCTTTTCCAGGCGCGAAGGGGCATTGCTCTGCGGGTTGGAGCTCACGGCCTTCGGGAGCGATGTGCAGGCCGCCCGTTGGGAGCGTTACGCCTTGCAGCTCTCCCATCCCAAGTTGCGTATCGGCACTCGCGCTTCCCTCAAGGATGCTTGGCAGGCCTTGGAGGCTTCACGTTTCGTCGAAGAGATCACCCCCCGGCTTCGACCGCGGGCCAGGACGCGTTTCATGGATGCCTGGCGTCGTTTCGCGGACAAGCCTGAGCTCAGCCGTTACCTGTTGCTGGTTGAGGCGGGCCGGCCAGCCGGTATCGTGGCGGCCAGCCTCTTGTATCCAGGCACCTGGATGCCCCATCACTTCGGCTTGGACGCAGAATTGCGCTCCAAGAGCAAAAGCGTGCTTTTTGCCTTGGCCAGGGAGAACCTGAGTGGACTGATTGAGCTGCTCTTGACCATCGAGGGCATGGAGCATTGCGTGTTCTTCGTCGACGCCAACAAAGAATGGAATGAGCTTCTTTTCGGTAAGTTCATCAGGCGTTATTCCTCGACTGCGCGCGCGCGATTGGATCCAAATGAAGTTTGGAAAGGGCCCGTGGCCTGGCCTGATCCCTATCTCGGCACGCGAGTCCAGATCCTCGATCCCAACCCGAGCCTGATGGGCATGCTGCGGAGGCGGCTGGTGCAAAGCTGTTCGGCCCTGGAGCGGGAGGCCTTGGCCTTGACGCCGGAGCGAATGATGTTGGAGGATTTTTCGCGGAAATGTCAGGACAAGGGCTATGCGCGAAAAAGATGGATCCACTTCGCCCAGATTCGGGGCCGTCCGGTGGCCGCCTTGATGGCGGAAATCGGTCCGGAGGGTTTGAATCTCTTCGGGCTTTTCGATCAGGTCCGTTTGGTGAGCTTGCGGGCTGGAGCCGAGAGGGATCATGACGTGGTGGGGGCTTTGCTCGCCGAGGCCCGCCGGCATTACGCAAGGCAAGGGAAGCAGGAGTTTGTCTTCTTGCAGAAACCCGACCAGATGGCCGCGGTGGAAGGATGGGGGGTGCGGCGGGTGGCGGGCGGCCTGCGCTTCATGATTCACCGCAGCGCTTTGCCGGCCTGGAAGGCGTATATCGAAGATTTGATGCTCATGCTGGAGAGCAAGCCCTCAGTCGTTCTTTGGTGAGAAGACGAGCACTTCATCCACGCTTCGGCGCAGGGAGCGGGCCGTTGGGGGTGGGGCTTGTGCGACGCGAAAGAGCATGATCTCGGCCATGTTCGGTTTCACGGGGAGGATGGAAGCATAGCGCTGCCTGATGGTTTCGAATTTTCGTTGCTCTTTGTCGCTGAGGCCTTCGCTTGCGCCACGATCCATTCTGGCCCAGACGTAATTGATGGCGGTCATGGGTTGAAAGGCTAGTTCATGGGCTGTTGCAGCGAGCCAGACGCGTTGTATGGCTCGACCTCCCTGGACGTAGCTCCGCGCATCGGTGCCGGATATCCTGAGCAGACCGATGGCCGAAGCCGCAGCCACCGCCTTGCGCGAGATTTTCTCCAAGGCCCGTCCGCCGCCGATGTGCTCGACCATTTTCATGGCCGACCAGTTGGCGGCCACGCGCATGGCGGCTCTGTCCGCCGCGGGCAGTTCCAGGGTGACGATGTCGATGCCGTCCCGGGTTGCTTCGACTTGTTCCCGGTTCCAGCGGACTTCCGCCATCATCTCGGCGTGCATGGGTTTGGAGAGAAAACGCAATCGATCGCCCATGCCCAGAATGTGGCCCATCTCGCTCAGGGCCTCTTCGTCTTCGATCCAGCAAAGCTCCGCGCCTGCCGTCTTCGCTGCCCGATCCATGTCCCGCCTGGCTTCGACGGCCAAGGGGGACCTCTCGCCAAGGCGGCGGTTGGTTACCCTGGCCTGGATCTGGTCGACCAGTTCCGGCATGGGATGGCTGGTTGCACCCGACTGAAAGCGCATGGTGGCGATGTGCATGGGATTTGCCTTGGCGGGGAAGAGCTCACATTCAACATTGAGGCCCATGCGAGCCGCGGCCAAATCCAGATTTTCGATAACCGATCCCATGGCCAGTTGAGAAGCGGAGTAAGCGAAGTCCAAGAACAACTCCGAGCGATCTGAATCTTGGAGGCATATCAGTTCCGATCCCCGAGCTACGAATTTCCAGGGTTGGCAGTTGCCGCCGGACATGGCGAGGACGCCATGGGCCAAAAGGTCTCGCATCACGTCGGGGTCAATATTCCGTCTGTGCACGAGGGTCGGCACCGTCGCCTTATCTTGTAGCGCTTCGGGGGCGGCATCTTCCTCAAATGGCCTGTGCTCGGGTAGTTTGAATTCTTGGCCAGGGGCGATGAGGTGGTCTGGGTCCACGTAGAATCGTCCCGAACATTCCAGCCGCCCCAAGAGCAGACGGCGAGACACGTCGCAGACCAGGGCGGCACCCAGGTTGACGCCCGAGGCCAATTGGGGCCAGGATGAGACGGTCTGATCCACCTCCACCAGGGTGGCAAGGGTGCGTTCGGAAATTTGATTTTCGCCCAGGATGCGCAGCACGTAGGGCACCTTGTCGGAGGTGGACAGGCCGCGCAGATCGTCGGCGGAAAGCTCGCCGGTCAGGCCGTGGAACAAGGGTCTGTTTGGTTCCAGATCGAAACGTTCGATGTCGATGAGACCCCGATCGCAGGTGTCCATGATAACCGGTATGCCAAGTTGCCGTGCCCGCTGACGCAGCCTGACCTTGATGGCCAGATCGTCACATTCTTCAATGAGGAGATCCAGGGGCCTGGGCTTTTGCAGAAAGGCATCCATGTTGTTTTCAGTGATGCCCTCGTGGAACAAGTGGAGATCGGCATAGGGGTTGATCTCGCTGATGGCCCTGGCGGCCAAGACGGTCTTGGGCAAGCCCAGTTCCTGCACCCCGGCCCGCAGGCGGTTGAGGTTGGACAGAGACAAGGTGTCGAAGTCGGCCAGGCGCAACTGGCCGCCCACCCCTTCCATGGCCAGGCAGATGGCGCTGGCTTGACCCACCGACAGCCCGACCACGCCGATGTGAAATTGGCCCAAGGTCGCTTGTTCTTCCCTCGTGATTTTGTAGCGGTTGCGGTCACAACGCAGCTCGGCGAATTCATCCTCGGGCAGCAAATGGACCAGGTGGCCGGACCAGGGAAAGTGGAACCAGTTGCCGACTTGCCAGGTCGGTTTGCCGTCCAGGTGCTTGTCGATGGCCCGTTTCAGGTCGGTCTCCGTCCATATCCGTTCCGGGCTTCGACTGCGTAGCAGCTCGCCAAGCTGGGCATGCAGGGTGTCATGGCAGCGACTCACTTTACCCTCGGCGAACAGTGCCTCCATGGCTTCTCGGTCTTCGGCTTGTTCCGGTCTGTATCGCCTGGGTTGGCAGATTCCGTCCGCCTCGGCATCCGTGGGTGCTTTGATCAAGTCTTGCAGCTTCATGGCGGGCTCCCATCCTCCAAGGGTGAATATTCAATATTTTCTCATGTCTCTTGCGCCCAGTGCAAGCGCAGGGGGTTTGACTTTGCCTCGGAGTCGGGAGAAGATTGAAATCATCTTCCCGGGGAGGGGAGACCTTGGGCGACTCACTGGCAAGACTTCTTTTTATCGGAATCGGTTTTTTGGCGGCGATCACCTACGCCACCTTGGCGGTGGTGGCTTATCGTCAGAGAAGCCGCCACTTGGCCCTGGGTTGGTGGACCGTTTACTGCGTCGTGGCCGGCGTGCATGTCCTCTCCATGGTGGCCGGCGAATTTGTCCATTCCGCGGCTCAAGCCGAGGTTACCATTCGCAGCGCGCTCAGTCTTGGTGCGGTGTCGATGTTTTTTTTCTTTGTCTTCGCCATTCACATGACCGAGTTGGGGAGGGGGCGGCGCATTTGGCTGGTTTTGGGTTCGCTTTGGGGGGCCTTGGTCATCGTTTTGATCTGGTCGAGCGATCTGGTGGTCCAAGGCGTGACCGAGAGCGAATTCGCTCGTTTCTCTCCCGTGACCGGCCCTTTGACGCCGCTCTACATGAACTACGTGGCCTTCAATTGGGTTTTTGCTCTTGTGCTCTTTATCCGTCGTTTTCGTCGGGTCCGAGGGCGCGAGCGTACCCAGATAGCCTACACCTTGCTGGCTTGCGGTTTTGGCCTGGTGGGCAGCGCCGGTTTCCTCATGCCTTCGATCACGGGCAGCCAGAGTTTGTTCGCCTTGGCACCGGCTTTTCTGTTTCCTTTGTTTCCCCTGACGATCACCTACGCCATGATTCGGCTGCGTCTTTGGGATGTGCGCACCATCGCCCATCGGACTGTTGTTTGGGTGGTTCTGTCGGCCTTGTTTCTTTTGCCCGTTTACGGTTTGCTGTGGTTGGTGGCTTACCTTTCCCCTGTTTTGAGCACATGGGAGTTTGCCGTCGGCTTGGTTTTCCTGTTCCTGGTGGCCGCGGTTTATGTGGTGACGTTCAAGCCAAGGCTTGATGCTTGGTTTGATCGGCAGGCCTATGACCGGAGGCAGGTGCG
>JAFCZJ010000264.1 GCA_019314375.1 Deltaproteobacteria bacterium
GCTCCAGTACGACGAACGCCTGTACAACCCAGACCAGAAGGTCCACGTCGCCGCTGACGTCGGTTTAAGAGATTCTACGGCGTGGTGGTTCTGGCAGCCGCGCCCGGATGGCATCGCCGTCATAGACTACTACGAGGCCAACGGTAAACACGTCGACCACTATCTGGAAATGCTGCACAACAAGGGATACGAATATCATGAGATTTGGCTTCCGCACGACGCCAAGGCCAAAACCCTCGCCACCAGACGCAGTACAGTCGAGCAGTTCGCTAACCCGTACGATACCGTCAAGATCACCGCCCCGAGTCTTACCGAGGCGTATCCCCCGGGCTCAAGGCTCCCGATCAGGATCGTGCCGAAGCTGGGGGTGCAGCACGGCATCGATGCCGCACGTCAGGTGCTGGCGCTATGCTACTTCGACATGGTCAATTGCGAGCAGGGCATTGACGCCCTGCGCTCATACCGGCGGACGTGGTCAGAACTCAGCAAGAGCTTCGCGGACAACCCGTACCACGACTGGGCCAGTAACGGAGCTGACGGCTTCCGCTACCTTGCCCTAGTCAGCCACAAGTCTGTCGGCCAGTTGACGGAGCAGCCCCGGGTGACCGAATTGCCCGACGGTGTTAGGATGGGCAAAACATATCTACCAGACGGTCAGGGCTACACCCTGGACCAACTATTTGAGGATAGGGACGATGGCAACAAACGTCGCGGTATTATCAGAATCTGACGATCGCCCGGAAGAGAAAACACCAACCGGGTGGCACAAATTTTGGCAAGGTGAGATGGAGGCATGTGAGAAGCGCCTGCGCACGTTCACCAAGCAGGGCAACTCAGTCAACGATCGATTCCTCGACAAGCGCGGCGGCCAGAGCGACTCCCAAGGGTTAGGTTCCGACAACCCCAGCAAGCTTAATTTCTTCCACACCAACATATCCACGATGCAGGCCATGCTGTACGGCTCCACGCCGCAGATCGACGTTGCGCGCGAGCATCACGATCCCGACGATGACGTGGCCCGGGTAGCCGCCGTCATGTTCCAGCGAATTTTGCAGTCAGATGTCGAAGCCTCAGGAGAGGATTTTCCCACTGCACTCAAAGCCGCGCTACAAGATCGACTGCTGCCTGGGCTCGGCATCTGTCGGGTTCGCTACGAAATCGAGACTGAGAAAGTGCCGACACTGGACCCCACCACACTGAAAATGGTGGAGGTGGAGCAGGTCAGCTACGAAAATGCGCCGATCGACTACGTCCACTGGCAGGACTTCCGCTGGGGCTGGGCAAGAACATGGGCTGAGGTGCCATGGATGGCATTTAGGTCCTTCCTGACGAAAACGGAAGTGAAAGAGCGCTTCGGCGCCAAAATCGCCAAGAATCTCGAGTATAAAAACCAGCTTCCAACCGGAACCGAGACAAAGGACGAAACACACGACCCCGACCAGAAAAATAACGTCCAGAAAGCCGAAATTTGGGAAATCTGGGGTAAGACTGACGCCAAGGTGTTCTGGTGGAGCCCCGGCGCCGATATTATCCTCGATGCGGAGGACGATCCCCTGCAGCTTGACGGCTTCTGGCCCATCCCGCGGCCCATGACAGCGAATATCACCACCACGCTGTACCAGCCCCGGGCCGATTACATCATGTCCCAGGATCTATACAATGAAATCGACGAATTACAAAGCCGTATTAGCACTATCACCCGCGCCGTTAAAGTGGTGGGCGTATATGACAAGTCGGCCGGGGAATCCGTCGGGCGAATGCTTAAAGAGGGCTCAGAAAATGACCTCATTCCAGTCGATAACTGGGCCATGTTCGCCGAAAAAGGCGGGCTCAAGGGCACCATCGACTGGTTCCCGGTCGGCGACGTTGTCGGGACTCTCCAGACGCTTATCCAGATCAGGGACCAGACCATTGAACTCCTCTACCAGATCACAGGCATGTCCGATGTCATGCGCGGCGCTAATACTGATCAGTATACTAGCGATGGCACTAACCAGCTGAAGGCAAAGTTCGGCTCGATCCGGGTGCAGGCGCTGCAGGACGAATTCGCCCGGTTTGCCGGCGACCTCGAGGCGCTCAAGGCGGAGGTAATCTCCAAACACTACCAGCCGGGCTCAATCATCAAGCAATCGAGCGCAGAATTCCTGCCAAATGCCGATCTGGACAAGGTTCAGCCGGCGCTGGTGCTCATGCAGAGCCCTGCGATCAAGTGGCGGATCAATATACGGCCAGAATCGATCGCTATGATCGATTACGCGCAGCTCAAGAGCGAACGCACCGAATTCCTGATGGCTATGGCCACTTACATCCAAAGCGCTCAGGCGGCCGTACAGGCCGTCCCCGGGAGCCTGCCGATATTGCTCGAAATGCTCAAATGGGGCATGGCCGGGTTCAAGGGCTCGAATTATCTCGAGGGCACCATGGATCAGGCCATCGATATGGCCAAAAAAGCGCCGCAGGGCGAAAAAGACGACGGCAAGGCCAAAGAGGGCGAACTCAAGCTGCAAATCGAGCAGATCAAGGCGCAATCGGCCAAGGAGAAGCAGCAGGGCGAAATGCAAAAACTGCAGCTTAAATCTCAGCTGGATATGCAGACCCTGCAGGCCAAGGTTCAGGGTGAAATCGCCAAGATCAACGCTGACTCCAAGGCTGACCTCACTATGGAGGCGGAAGACGCCAGAAACGAGCTGATGAAGATCGAAGCCAACCTGACGGCCAGTATGCAGGAGATTCAGGCGAATTTAGAAGCTAATCTGGCGGTAGAAGAGATTCAGTCAACGATGGCTATAGCTGAACAGCAAGTCCAACACAGCAACAACATGACGGAGATTGCGGCGGCCCCTAAGCCCGCGCAAACGGGCCAAAGTGATGATTAGCGGAGGTACAGTATGCAGCGTGGGCTTCTTCGGGCGTGTCAAAAGTGCCAAGGTGCCTCCACTTCCCATCAAGCTGAATTGTAGTCGAGAACTTCTTTCAATCGTTTTTGAGTAAGCATAGGAACATAATAGCATGAGGTGGAGACAATGTCGTCATACAGGAAAATTAATACCGGTTGATGAGGCCGCAAAAAAGTATGCGGGCCACTACATTCAGGGCGACATAGAAACTTTTGTGTCTCCCGTAGACGGATCGGTCATTAGTGACCGTAAACAGCTGGAAGACCATAATCGTCGAAATAACGTCGTTAACGCGGCCGAATTTTCGCCGGAATACTACGCTTCCAAAGCAAAAGAGCGGGCTCGCTTTTACGAAGGCGAACACACAAGAAGAGAATCTCACGCTCGGAAATCCGAGATATACGAGATCATAATGAGGGCTGAACGCAATGCAAACTGAAGAAGAAAACAACGAAAGTTCAACTGACAACGCAACCTCGGATCTGGCCGCCGCATGGGATGCATCCGATTCAACCGACGAAACAGCTGGTGAAGAGGCCCTCGTAGAGGAGTCTGGCGGCTGGGAAGGTGACGATAAGCCTAATGAGGAGCCCCCTGCGGCCGCTGACGGCGAAATAGCCGGTGGTGGCGATACAGGGCATGGCGAGGAAGACTTCGCCCCCAAGAGCCTCTCAGCCACTGCCAGAGAGGCGTGGCGTGAGACACCGGCCGCCATGAAGGCCGATATCGTCAAACGCGAGCGGGATTTCTCCGCAGGCATCCAGAAATATGCTGAGGGTGCCAAACGGGCCGAAGGCATGGATCGCGTACTACAGCCGTACTCCCAATACCTGCAGATGAACGGCGGTGCCGGGCAAACCATAAACACCCTGCTGCAAACAGGCTCAGGCCTGCAGATGGGCTCCCCCATCCAGAAAGCGCAGATCGTGGCTGACCTGATAGGTCAGTTCGGGGTCGACGTGCAGGCGCTGGACGGCCTGCTGTCAGGCAATGGCGCGCCCCCGGAAATGCAGCAGCAGAACGCCGTGCAGCAGCAGGTACAGGCCGCATTGCAGCCCTACCAGCAAATGATGCAGCACCAGCAGCAGCAACAGCAGCAACAGCAGCAGCAGGCCGCGAACGTGGTCAGCAGCGAGCTATCCACCTTCTCCCAGGCTCCAGAGCATGAGTTCTACGCCGATGTGCGGATGCAGATGGCTGACATCATGGACATGGCGGCAAACCGCGGGCAGCAGGTCGGGCTCAAGGAAGCGTACAACACAGCATGCCAGCTAAACCCCGAGATCAAGAAGATCGTAGACTCCCGGGCACTGGCGGCATCTGCACAGTCCAGACGACGTGCCGGGTCCAGCATTCATGGCTCACCCGGTGGTCCGGGCGGCGGGCTTGCTGAAGGTGGCATGCGGTCTGCCATCGAGGACGCATGGGATAGCGCTGGACGGGCGTAGTAAACGTGCTATAGTGGGGGCCACTAAGGCTCCCCATCCTTCGCGAAGGCGCTCTTAGGTTAAGGAAAGGCCCCACGGCCCCATTCCAGAATAGGAAGTAAACTTTATTCAATTAACTTAGGAG
>JAFCZJ010000265.1 GCA_019314375.1 Deltaproteobacteria bacterium
TGCTAACGTTTCTCATTGGACCCTCTCCTTTTTGTTTAAAATGTGCTTACATTTTTGGCTCATTACGAAGCCGGAATCAAAGGAGCGGGTCCATTTCATTATCCCCAGATGTTTCTGCTGGGGATCCAGAAGTGCATCAATAAGCGACTCGAATAAGCTTTTGAACCTTATCGAAATGCGTGTCTCGACTGACGACCGGCAGAAACCGCATTCGTGTCGAGGATCATTTCCAACTCTCCAAGTCGATCGAAGAGAACCCGGCGTCGACAATCGCATCGACTTGCTTGACTTGGGCCGTCTTGGCCTTCCCAAAGACGCTTCGCCAACCCGTCTCCATCAACTCATCCGGGTCTTTCTCCCCTCGTTCGAGCGCTTCTCGAAGTGCCTCAATCACGAAGGCCTTAAGGCTTTTACCACTTAGCGCGGCCTTATCCTTGATTAGCCGAAAAAGCGCATCGGGTATTTCAATGGTCGTATTCATAAATACAGCTTACCAAATTTACGGCTTTAGGGTACAGGCAGGCTCTCATCACCCTCCAGCAAGCTGCACGATGTAACGATCAGGTCTCGAAGCAAAGAATCTCTGGGCCCTCGTCTTTGTTGTTGCCGTCGTTGCATTCGAAGATGTCGTTGTCCGGGTCCACCACGGCGTGAACCGTTATCAGCAGTGAGGGAAAATTTGCGAGGGTTACGGTGAAGGTGCTTGAGGTTCCTGGGGCCAGGATGCCTGGGAGCACATGATCCAGTATGGCGGCACCGCCTTGATCGGGGTCGCCGGCGTAGTATCGGATCAGCACGTTTTCCGCGGGCAGAGAACCGTCGTTGAACACCGTGTTTTCCAGGGTGGGGCTGGGGCATGGGATCATGTCGGCCTCGCCCAGCTCCACCCTGAGATCAGCCGCCTGCTCGGATGGCTCAACGGGGGCTGTAATTTGGTTGTTGTCTTCGTGACATTCTCGTTCTCGCTCATCCGCGTCCACGATGGCGGTGACTGAGTCTGGCAAGACCCCCCGGCTGCTGTTGGCTGCGTCGTAGGACACGTTGACGAAAACTGAAGAGCCAGGCATCAAGGGGTTCTGCAGCACATAGATCAAGGGGTCGCCGGCGGCGTCCAAAAGCGGCAAAATCTCGTGTGGATCGCTCCATTCTCCACGGAAAGCCACCACCAGGGAAGGCCCAACCAACAAGTCGCCCAGATTCTCAATCTGAACCGTGATGTCCAGCAGGGAAGAAAGCTGTCCACAGGCGGCGTCGGGGGAAGAAAACTGCATGGCCGTCGGCGAGAGATCAGGGGCCGTGTTGTAGTTGCGCGGATTGGAGCGATAGGTGTTATAGCGCCTGCCGTTGTAGGTAAGCCAATTCTCAGGCTCCATCACAGGAATGCCGCCGTCTTCAAAAACATTGGTGACGTGGTAGGCATGCTGATTCCAGATACGGCGTGCAGATACCCAAAAATCCCCGGCATCACCCCATACCTCGATGCCTGCGTTGTACTCCGAGTCCAAATTTTCTGAGCAAAAGCCCGACTCGTTGGAGGTGCCGAAAACGATCTCGGCGTTGCCGTCGTTGTCCACATCGGCCACCACTGGGTACTCGATGCGAGTCCGACTTTCGGAAGGCTGTGTAAACAAGACATTGCCGTCAAGACCGTTGTAAATCCGGAATCGGCATTCGTCGTTGTAAATCACTTCGGCTCCACCATCGCCATTGAAATCAAAAACCGAGGATCCGGTCACCCGACTGGAAGCGTCCTCCGTCCTTCGCATCCAGGCGTTGTGCAGACATACACAACTACCCACCGTCAGATTGCAAACCGCCTCACCCGCCAGACAGTCCGCGTCACTCGAACAAGACGCCCCGGCTCCGGTGCGAGGCGGGTTGGCCCCGGGTGAGAGCTCGTCATCCAGCATGACGGAGTCCCAGGCAGGACAAGCAGCGCTGGGCTCCTGAAAGTCGTAAATGATGTAAGAACTCGAAAATGCCGTGCCCAACTCGGGAAAACCATCACCATCGAAATCGTCGACATTGGGCGCGCCACCTCTGCCCCCCGCCTCCAGGTTGATCTCTCTCAGCAACACGCCACTTGCTCCATCCATGACCAGGAGGTAACCATCCGCGATGGTGAGCACCTCGGGCATGCCGTCTAATGGATTTTCCGGGCCCGGCGCAGCCCCTGCATCCGCGCCCAAGACATCGGCCACCGAGCAAAAGCCCTCTCGCACGGGCACACCGCCGGCGTTGACCTGGTTGGCATCCCAAGCGACGAGCAACTGCCCGGCGCACCAGGCCACATGATCCGGGTCGGTCTCGGTGCCGCTGCACTGGGCCCTTGAATCGACACCAGGGGGCGCTTCGGGCCAGCGATAGGCCACCGTGCCGGCGACGATCTCCTGTCGTGAGTCTCCAAGCAAATTGGCCACACAGGAAACCGGGCCCTGACCGTTTGTTCCATGGGTTTGGTTGCCGACGAAACGATCGAGCACCGACAGCACACCCTGGTCGTCCGCTTGCAAGGTAAACAGGTTGCGCCCAATGATGATCTCGGCAAAACCCTGGTTGTCCACATTGGCCAAAGCCACGGCGGGATTGGCTCCCCCCAGAGTAAAAGACCCACTTCTGGACATGCGCAGGCCGTGGTTATCGAAAATGACGATTCGATCGCCTTCATCGATGGCAATAATCTCCGGCACGCCGTCGTTGTCCAGATCGCCCACCGCCGGACTGGCCGTGGAATCCAAATCGGCGGTGGCCAGATCGCAAGCCATGTCCAAGGGGTCGCCCTCATTCCAGAGTGTCGTGCCGCAAACAGCGAAATAATCACCGCCTTTGTTCGGCCCGCCACCATGAATGGCCCGCAGCACGCCATTTGTGGTGAACTCGTGATTCCTGAAGCTCAAGAAAATGATTTCAGGAAAATCGCTCTCGTCGATCAGGCCGTCTCCATTGTCGTCGTCCAGATTGGCCACCAAAGGAGTCATCACCACCTGGGCGGCGGAAGGAAAAGGGCTGTCGACGGCCGTCGGATCCGTGGCGTCACCGCCCCAGGTGATCTCGGGTATGGGCAAAACATCCGTGAAGGGCGCAGGGTCCAGTCGACAAACAGGCTGTCGGCCGGTGCCCACACAGCGCCCAGACTCGCAAACGGACCATGTCGGACAATCCCAGTCATCCTCACAGGTACAAAAGGCCTGCCCGTTCGGGTCATCAACGCAGACGCTTTCGAAATAGGCCATGCTGCCGCAGGCAAACAGGGCCTCATAGCCACTGCCGTTTGAAGCACAAACTTCCACCACCTGGCCCTGACAACGTGCAAACCCCGAATCGCAAACATCGTCCGCGCACAGGTTCCCGTCGCAAAACTCCTCCGGCGCGCAGTCGATGTCTTCCGTGCAGGAGATATCCACGCAGATCGCGCCGCCGCCCGGGGTCTGTTCACATACCTCGGTGGCGCCGCAATTCAGGTCTTCGCAGGTGTTGTTAATACAAACACCCAGACCGCTTCCGTCGTCTTCGCAGTGCTGGTCTTCCGGACAGTTCATATTCGCGCAGGGGTCCACCGCCTCATCACCACCCGCATCCATTCCCTCGTCGCCTCCCGAGTCCCCATCCGTCACGCCGCCATCTTCGCCGCCCCCATCGTCACCATCCAGGGTACCGCCCCCATCGTGCTCCGGGAAATCCGTGGCGTCATCTCCGCATCCCAAGAAAACCGATAATGACAAAGCCAAAAGAACGAGCAAACAGATACGGAACATGCGCATGGCAATCTCCAATTCCTTGATTCCAGTCCAACAGAATATCACAGATAAGATTTTTCTGCCGTTAGCCGATAACGTGGAGGCCGCAGCAGGCTTCCGCTGCTGTCACGACTAACGATCGAGTCTCGGTTCAAGCGAAGAATAGACACTTTTCCTGTGACAGATGATCAATACGATGACTTTCTTGCCCTTGTTCTCGATCCGGTAGACTACCCGCCACTCTCCTACCCTGAGCCTGCGATGACCCTTGAACGAATAGCGCAGCGGCTTTCCGTAATGCAGCGGATGGTTCACCAAGCGCTGTTCGATAGCCTTTCGTATTCTCGACCCTATTTTCTTCGGAAGAGCAGGGATATCCTTATTGACAACCAGGGGGTGATAGAAAATCTCGAATGGGCCGTGTTCACCAGGCATCTTGATGAGGAACCAGTTTACTTTTCTTGAGTGTCTTTTCGCGTTCTTCGGCCATTGTGCTCAGATCGAGATCCTCGTGGAGATCCAGCGCCTCGACCAGCAGCGACAAGGCTTTCTTGGAAATACTGGTCTCGTCTCTCCTGGCAAGCTTCTGAATGATCTCATAGATATGTGACTCGACAACAATGCTCAGCCTCGGATTTTTGGCAGCCATGGCACCCTCC
>JAFCZJ010000151.1 GCA_019314375.1 Deltaproteobacteria bacterium
CAGGCATCGACCACGCCAAATCCCCCCAGGAGAATGAAAGCCAGCAGGGCAGGGGTCTCAATCCCGTCGGCGATAAATCCAAATCGGGTTCGAGCCCGCAGATAAGCCTGCGACTGGGCATAGCGTTCGGCATCGAAAACCTCGGCGAAGGCCTCGGGCAATTCGTCAGAAGAAGCCTTCAAATTCAGCCAAGCCACCAGCGTCTCCAGCAGAGCCGAAGCCAAAAGAACCGAGATCACAAATACGAGGTAAGGATTCATAAGCAGGGGTCAGGCCCCGACACTTGACACTTATCGATCACTGGCAATCCTTTTTGTTGTCCATCATCTGATCAGATTTCTTACCACCATTCTCTCAGCTAATCCATGGCTTGCCGACGTTTGCGCCGGCCTGTCAGGAGCATGACGAGGGAGATCGCGATGCCGAAGAGAGCGAGGGGGAGGTAGTTGTACTCGCCGGAAGTCGAGTGCTGTCGCAGCATGTCGATTGCGAAACCCAAAAGAGGGGCCACGAAGGCGGCGAAGAGGCTTTTGGCTTGGCTTTCGACGCTGAGGATTGTCGCTTGGTCGCGGCTGTTCGTGCAGTCGGCGATCCGGGATACGAGGATGGGTCGCCAGAGATTTTCCAATATGGCCAGGGCCAAGAAGGCCAGGATGGCCAGCCAGAAGCAGTCGGTCATCACGGAGAATCCCAGCAGAGAAAACACCGCCAGATTGCCGATCCACAATCTTCGGCCCGCGGCGTTTTCGCTGCCGGCGGCCTGCACGAGGTTTTTGGCCTTTCGGCTGGCGATGCTGCTGGCGACGAAAACAAGGAAGTACACCGGCCCGATCGCCACGGTGGTGGCCAGCAGCTTTGGGTCGGCGCCGGGACGGGTTTGCTGTAACCATTCGATCAAGTACGGCAGCAACAGGCCAATCGCCGCGACCTGAACGATCAACTGCAAATAGTCCTTGCCGGCCCGGTATAGTCCCTCGAAGCCCATCGATTCGAAGAGCAGTCGTCGCAACGGACCCGGAGCGAGGCTGTGCTGGATGGAGCGACCCAAGGTTCGGAAGACCTCGCCGAGCGATCGCCCGGCGACCGGCTTGCCCTCCAGATAGGAGGGGTAGAACATGAAGTTGACTACGTTCAGAAGATAGGGACCCACGCAGACGAGGAAAATTGTCGAGTAGTTGCCTGTCGTGAATACAAGAGCCGCTGCAATGAGGGCGCTGAGGGCCGAGCCGAGCTTCGACCATGACCGTGTGTAGCCGTAGATAGCCGTCTTTTCGTCCGTCCGACCCAAACGGTTCAACCATTCGAAGATCATCGACTTGTGCGTTCCCGTGCGGAAGGCCTGCCCGACCGAGAACAGGAACATCGCCACGAACAAGGTCCAGATGTCTTCGCAGAAGCCGAAGATCAGGAAGGAGCCGATGTACGCGACGAAACCCGCGATCATCGATCGCCGCCTGCCCAGCACATCGGCGATAGCGCCCGAGGGCACCTCCAACAAGTTCACGCAGAGGTCGCGGAAGCCGTACAAGAGCCCCACCCAGGTCAGCGCCAGTGTTGCCCCTTGCGACTCGAATTTTTGTAAAAGCGCCAAGAGAAAAAAGGGCTCGAAGTACTGCTGGTTTTTTAAGAATCCGTAGAGACAAAACTGGAACAGCATCAGCCTGTCGCGCGTGGATGCCACGGTCACGTTGTCGACCTCATTTGCATCACGGGAAGAGAAAAAAAACGGCCGGGCAGCATGGCCCGGCCGTGGATTCTTTTTAAGACTACGTCTAGTCGCAGTAAGGGTAGTAAGGCGCGCAGTAGGATTCGTTGGTGTCCACGTAGTAGCAGCAGTCGGTCATGCACTCGTCATCGGTGAAGCACTCATCCGAGCAGAAGTACTCTTCATCGTTATAAGTGTCGTCGATGAGGCAGGTCATGTCACTGGGGCATTCATCACCCAGGCCCGGGCTGCAGTCGTATGCGCTGCCCCAAACCGCCAGCTTGCCCACATAGTACTCTTCCGGCATGCAGACCCATCGGGCATAGCGGTTGTCGGTGGTCCATTCGGTGCCCACGTCCACTTCGGACACGCACCAGAAGTCCAGATCGCAGTCCGCGTCGCTGATGCAGGGATTGGCGCAGTAAAGCTCGCTGTATTGGCCCTCGACACAGTATTCCGTGTAGCGCCAGTTGGCGTTCTCGTTACATTCGTAACAGTATTCCACTTCGCGGGCACCGCCGGTGCAGCCGCTGATCATCGCCATGAGAAAAAGTGTCACCAAGGCCACAGCCACTATGCCATAACGCTTCATTGTCGCTCTCCCTGTTTTCTGGTTATAGAACTCTGCCTTCCTCGGAGGTATTCTGATCTGTTATGGGGTGCTGAGTCAAGCTTCGGCTTGACTCATGGCGAAGAGCCGTGTTGGATGAGTCCACAAGGAGGTGCATTCATGCCCCCCATCTACCTGGATTCCAATGCGACAACCCCCATCGCCGAAGAAGCGGCTCAGGCCATGCAACCATTCTTGGGTCGGATTTTCGGCAATCCCTCCAGTGGTCACTATTTCGGCCGCCAGTGTAAGGCCGCCGTGGATCAGGCTCGAAAGCAGCTTGCCGGTCTTCTGGGCTGTGTCTCCGACGAGTTGATCTTTACTTCAGGCGGCACTGAGGCCAACAACATGGCCTTGAGGGGGCTTGGTGGGGGTTCAAAGCGGCGAAAGATTATTATTTCCGCGGTGGAGCATCCTGCGATCACCGAAGTCTGCAAGTATCTGACTGGTTTTGGTTATGAAATACAGGTCCTGCCCGTGGACCGTCATGGCTTGGTCAACCCAAGTGACCTGTCGAAAGAAATCGGGCCCGAGACCCTGATGGTCAGCGTCATGTTGGCCAACAACGAGGTGGGCAGCATTCAACCCATAGCCGAACTGGCCGAGATCGCCCATGAACACGGCGCGATCATGCATACGGACGCGGCCCAGGCCATCGGCAAAATCCCTGTGAATGTGGGTGAGCTGGGCGTGGACATGCTGAGTCTGGCTGGTCACAAGTTTTATGCCCCGGCCGGCGTGGGCGCGCTTTATGTGCGCCACGGTCTGAATTTGGCACCTCTCATGTTTGGGGCGGGCCACGAATCCGGCATGCGGGCCGGCACGGAAAACGTCTTGGAGATCGTCGGCCTTGGAGCGGCGGCGGAGCTTGCCGCGACCGAGTTGCCGATGCGAGCCGCCCACATGCGCGCCATGCGCGATCGGCTGGAGGCGGGGCTTTCGGCGAGCCTGGGCGGCTTGCATATCAATGGCCACCCCACGAAACGTCTGCCCAACACCTCCAGCGTGAGTTTTCCCGGGGTCGAGGCCAATACCTTGCTCGACGGTCTGGACGGCGAGTTGGCCGCTTCCGCCGGTGCCGCCTGCCACACGGACAAGGTGGACATTTCGGCGGTCTTGAAGGCCATGGGCGTACCCGAAGAGATCGGCATGGGCACGGTGCGCCTGTCCACGGGTCGCCACTCAAACGAAGAGGAAATGGATCAGGCCGTGGAAATGCTGGTGGACGCCGTGACCCGCCTTGGGGCGGAAACGAGGGGCGGAGGAGAAATGTAGGGGCGAAAAATTTTTCGCCCTTACTTTCGTCCCCCAGGCCTTCGTCCCCCAGGCCTTCCCAAAACAAGCAACGCCGTCATTCCCGAAGGCTTCTGTCGGGAATCCATGATTTGTGTTTGCGCATACAAATCCAAAATCAAAGACTGGATCCCCGGCAGAATCACCCGGGGATGACGGGCCAAGATGACACCCCTGTTTTTGCAGCAGCGTCGATTTTGAGATGCAAGGGCGAAAGATTTTTCGCCCCTACATTCGTCCCCCAGGCGTTCGTCCACCCGGTGGTGCGTCCGCGGCGCAGCGGAAGCCTACGGCGTCGTCTCGTTTGCGGGGGGGGTCGGCGTCTCGGTTGGCGGTCCTGAGGTATTTGGCGATTCCGTAGAGCGAGCCGCCTCGCAGGACTCGGCGTTTTCCTTGGGCGGGGCCCTTGGGGTTGTTGCGTTGGTCCTGGCCTAAGTATAGGTCTGCTTGATACCAGTCGGCTGTCCATTCCCAGACGTTGCCCGCCATGTCGCAGAGCCCGTAGGGGCTGTTGCCCGAGGGTTTGGAGCAGACCGGCGACGTGCGCCCGGAGCCGCAGCCTCCGTCGGTCGAAACCATGACGGCCTGTTCGCAGCTCGGTGCCTTTTGTCCCCAGGGGTAGCTGCGTCCGTCATCGGAGCGGGCGGCTTTTTCCCATTCCGCCTCGGTGGGCAAGCGCTTTTTGGCCCAGCGGCAGTAACGATCGGCCTGGTGCCAGGAAACGCAGTTGACGGGGTGCTGGTCGGCGTCGCTGCGTTGGTGGTTGCAGTTTTCCTTTTCGGCCGGGCGACTGCAGGCACCGGCCGCCACGCAGCGTTTGTAGTCTGCCCCGGTGACCTCGTGGCGGTCCATCCAGAATTTCTTCAGCATGACCCGATGGCCCGGGCGCTCGTCTCCCTGGCATTTGAGATCCAGGTCCCGATTGCAGCCCATGAAAAAGACGCCCCCGGGAATCCGCAGCATGTCTTTCGTGTCTTTTGGGGACTCTGCCTCGGATATGTTTTCGCCCAAGAAGATGGCGAGCAGGCAGCAAAGCAGGATGGCGGAAGAGCGCATGGGCGCCAGAATAGCGCTTGAGACCCCTGGGTGCAATGGGCCGGAATCCGCTAATCTTTCCTTGCCTTCGACAGGTTGTTTTGCCATGGTGTGCCCACTTATATCCGATTATCCGATGAGTAGTCATAAGGAGATTTCTGCACATGACGGAACAGCTCAAAGAGAAAATCACAAAATCCCTGGCCGATTCGGCCAAAATGCGCTGGGGCGTGTTGCTCCTGGTCAGCATTTCGATGTCGGTCAACTACTACTTTTACGACGCCCTGTCGCCGCTCAAGGACATCTTGACGAGCGAGTTGGGATTTTCCTCCAGCGATTACGGCTTTTTTGTCTCGGCCTATTCCATTCCCAATGTGTTTCTTGCCATGGCCGTCATCGGCGGCATCATCTTGGATCGGATTGGAGTCCGCATCACCGGTCTCATGTTCATCGGCTCCATGGTCGTGGGCAGCTTTTTGACCTGGTACGGAGCCACCGATACCTACAACAGCGGCGGTTTGGGCTACGGCTTCATGGGCTCTTTTCTGACCGACTACTCACCAGCCCTGAAGATGATGTCCTTGGGCTTTTTTCTGTTCGGCCTGGGTGCCGAAACCACCTGCGTGGTCATCAGCAAGGTGGTGGTCAAGTGGTTCAAGGGCAAAGAACTGGCCATGGCCCTGGGCATCAACATCGCTCTCGCTCGTTTGGGCATGGGCGCGGCTTTGATTATTTCCCCTCGGCTCATCGAGCCCACCTGGACCACGCCCATCTTTTTCGGCTTCGTGCTCTTGTCCATTGGGCTGATTGCCTTTATTTTCTATACTTTCGTAGACCGTGCCTTCGATAAGCGAGAGAAGGACATGGGCGAGGCCGCCGAGGATGAGGCCTTCCGTTTGGCCGATATCGGCAAGCTTCTGACCAACCCTTCTTTCATCTACGTGGCCTTGCTCTGTGTGACCTTTTATTCGGCGGTCTTTCCCTTCGTGAAGTATGCCCCGGACCTGATGGTCAATAAGTTCGGCATTGACCGTGAAACTTCGGGACTCATCACGGCGATGCTTCCTTTCGGCACCATTATCTTCACGCCCTTTTTCGGCTGGGTTTGCGACTACAAGGGCAAAAGTGCCACCTTGATGATCTTGGGCTCTTTCCTGCTGATCGTGGTGCATCTGCTTTTCAGTCTGACCGACATTACGCCTTACGTGCCCATGTTCATCTTAGGGGTGGCTTTTTCCCTGGTGCCGGCGGCCATGTGGCCCTCGGTGGCAAAGATCGTAGACGAATCGCGACTCGGTTCGGCCTACGGCCTCATGTTCTCCATTCAGAACATCGGCCTCATGGCATTCCCCGTGCTCATCGGCAAGGTTTTGGATGCCAGCAATCCGGGCGTGGCCACCCTCAAGGCTGGATTGGCCGCTTTCGGAGACACAGGCAACGCAGCCCTGCCCCTGATCGCCGAGCAAATCGAATCGACGGCCGCCTACGATTACACCAATCCCATACTCATGCTGGCGGGTCTGGGCGTGGCGGGTTTGGTGTTCGCCTTACTCTTGAAACACGCCGACAAGACTTCGGGCTATGGCCTTGAGCAACCCAACCGAACCAAGTCCAAGAAAGAAGAACCCCAGGCCGCTTAGAGGCACTTGAATAGGTGCGATCTTTACAAGTGAGTCAAGTTTGCGAGATCGCAGTCATCCCTGTAGTGCCTCTTATGCCGTGTCGCGAAGCGGCATGGCGCGTTATGCCGTGTCGCGAAGCGGCATGGCGCGAGGCTTGACCCTCGTGGGTCGGCCGGGCGAAGCTTGGTTCATGCTTCCGAGAATCGTATCTTTCCTGCTGCTAAGTCTTGTTGCTTATTCCCTGTCTTCATGTGACGAGGGGCTTGGTCCCCTGATGCCGGCCGCGGATCTTTCGGACTTCGCCGAGCCGGGCCTTGATGCCCGGCCCTGGGTGCGCTGGTGGTGGCCCGGCAACGACGTGCAAGCCGCGGAACTTGAACGCGAGTTGGAGCACATGCTCGACATGGGGCTGGGGGGTGTGGAGATCCAGCCTTTTGACGCAGCCTTGAATCCGGAGGCTGATCCGGACGTGCTGCAGCGCCGCCGGGCTTTTGGCACACCTGAATTCTATGAGAATTTGCGCAGCGCTTTGAGCAAGGCCGCCGAGTTGGGCATGCAGGTGGATTTGTCTTTCGGTTCGGGTTGGCCGCCCTCATCCGCCAGCATTGCACCTGCTCAGTCCCTGCAAACCTTGGTCCATGGAGAATGGGATGTGACCGGCCCCCAGGCGCTCGAACTGCTCTTGGCACCGGGAAAGCCTCCGTTTTATGAAGTGGCCGAACTGGTCTCGGGCCTTGGTGAGAAACTGACGCGCTACCTGCCGGAAGAGGCTCGTTTGATGAGTGTCATGGCCTATCGACACGCCGGCGGCTTGCGTATGAACTCCAGCCTGACTCTGACCGATACGGTGCAGTTGGACCCGGATAGCTTGCTCTTGCTGGATGACCGAGTGGACGGAGAGGGTGTTCTCCGATGGGTTGTCCCCGAGGGCCGCTGGTGGGTACTGGCCTTCTATCGAATGCCGGCAGGCGATTGGCCCACCTTGAGCGCCGAGGCCGGTGAACCCTTTGTGCTGGACCACTTTGATGCAGGTCAAGTGCAGGCTCTGGCTGAGCAACTTTTTGGCTCCGTCTTGCAGGAATTTCACGGACAGCCCATCCGGGCCCTTTTCACCGACAGCTTCGAATTCAAGGTGGAGCGTTTCGTTGCCGAGGACATTTTTTCTGAGTTTCGCATGCGCCGGGGCTACGCGCTTGAGCCATGGTTGCCTGTCATTCTGCTGCCGGGTGCGGACAGTTTTCTTTTTGAAGCGGGGCGACTCGAACGCGCTCCTGAGTTTTCCTTCGGTTCGGATGATGCGAGGCTGCGCTGGGACTATGCCCTGACCATCAGCGAGTTGTTTTCAGAGCGGTACTTGGGCACCTTGGATGATTGGGCCGCGGGGCGCGGTATGGCGCACAGGGCTCAGGTTTACGGGGCGGATTTGGCTCCTTTGGCTGCCTTCGGTGCCGTGCAGATTCCCGAGACCGAGCAGCTCTATGCGGGAGGAGCCGACGTCTTCTTGCGGTTGGCCGGTTCGGCCGCCATGCTTCATGGGCAGAAATTGGTCAGCGCCGAGTCCATGGTTTGGCCGCTTCGGGACTACATGACCACCCCTTTGAAGATGAAGGCCGGAGCGGACAAGCTGTTTTACAATGGGGTCAACCACCTCATTTATCATGGCTATCCATACCAACACGACGACGATTACGGTGTGACCGGCTGGGCACCGTTTTCATCTCGTTTCGGTGGCGGCAATACCTTCGCCTCCAACCTGGGCGAGCAAAATCCCTTTGCGGATTTTTTGCCAGACTTGAATCGCTACGTGTCCAGGTGTCAGCGCTTGTTGCGGCAGGGGCAGGGGCAGGTGGATTTCTTTGTGGTCTATCCCTTCTTGGGATTTCCAACCTCCATGGCCCTGGAAGACGGCGTCGAAGAGGCCCTGCTGGGCGGATACATGGAAGGCGAACCCGAGCTCAGGCAGCAGGCTTTCGAGGAATTGTCTATCCTCTTCGGCCCGCCGGTCTCGGATCCGCGTAGTTTGTGGCTTCTTGCCCTGCGACCACGCTTGGCCCAACTGGAAGACCTGGGTTTTACCTGGGCATGGATCGACGGCGTCAGTTTGCTTGAGGCCAAGTGGGATGATGGCTGGTTGCAGGCCGGCCAAGCTCATGCCCGCGCCGTGCTCTTGCACGAATTGGAGGCCATGGAGCCTGGGGTCGCCGAGCACCTGGTCGATTTGGCGGAAGCGGGTCTTCGGGTGGGTTTGTGGGGCGACGTGCCCAGTCGACAACCTGGTCTCTTCGATGCCGCCTCGGGCGATGCCAGGGTGGTCCAGGCCATGGAGCGCCTGGGTAATGCCAAGGGGTTCCGGCGTCTGGACGGGGGAGGGGATTTGGACTTGCGGCCCACGGCCGGGCTTGTCTCCGATTGTCCGCTGCGACTTTTTCACCGACGATTGGACAGCGGGGCCTTGCTGACCTTCGTGCGCAATCCCGCTGAGCAGACCTGTGCGGGCAAGTTGGAATTCACCGAAGGCTGCAGGGAAGGCTTATACGTGCTGGACGCTTGGACCGGTGCCCTGGTCGCTGATGGCGGGGGTGATGCCGTCGATTTGCACCTTGCAGCCTATGGTTCTCGTTTTGTGCTTTGCGGCGACGGGCCGGCACCGAGGGAGTTGCCTGGGCCATCTGTGGATCCCTTTGCGGGCCTGGGGGCGGAGGAGTTTCCGCTGTCGCGGTGGCGCCTTTCCGGGGAGGGAGACGATTTGCCTGCCGGGTTTGTGGATTTCGTACTCGATGGCCTGTTGGATTGGCGCGAGATTCCCGAGTTGGCCGAGGCCTTCAGCCCTGTGCTCTACGAGTTGGAACTGGAATTGGATGCCGCCGGGGGCGTGATGCTCGATTTGGGAAGCCTGCGTGGTGCCGCCCAAATATTCATCGATGGAGAGCCTGTCGCCAGACTTTCGGTGGCACCATTTTCCGTGGACTTGAGCCCCCATCTGGCAGCGGGTTCACATCGTATCGGCGTCTTGTTGACGCCTCCATGGCGCAATCGCCTTGTGGCGCTCGGCGCTGCCGAAGACCCTCGCTATGCACAATTCGTCGGCAAGGAAGAGACCCATATGCGCACGGGTTTGCTCGGACCCGCCGTGCTGCGCTGCGCGCCCGACCTCAACTGCCGACTGTCGGATTTTTGAACCAGCCGGGTCTTCAATGGAAGTCCAGGTTGTTGGGGGTGGGGGATTTGGGTGGGAGCTTCTGGCTTGGCAAGTGTCCAGGCCTTGGGTAGGATGGGTTCGGCAATTGGCGAAATTTATAAGGAGTGTCTCATGGCGCTTTGGGAACGCTACTACACGGTGACGAACTTGGACGAAGCCGTGCGTTTGCTTGACGAACACAAAAAGGCGGCTCGTATTGTGGCCGGCGGCACGGATTTGATGATCGAGTTGGGCCGCAAGGCCAGACAGACGCCGGTGCTCATCGACATCACCCGGGTGCCGGGTACGGATGGGATTGCCCTGGGCGACGACGGCTTGTTGCATCTTGGCCCCAACGTTACCCACGCCCAGGCCTCGGCCTCGGCTTTGGTCCAGGAAAAGGGCCTGCCTTTGGCTCAGGCCTGTTGGCAGGTGGGCGCGCCGGCCATTCGCAACCGGGCAACTGTCGCGGGTAATTTGGCTACGGCCTCGCCCGCCAACGACACCATCACGGCGCTTCGTGCCCTGGATGCCGCGCTTGTGCTTCGTTCGGTTCGGGGTGAGCGCATCGTGCCCGTCGAGGACTGCTACAAAGGGGTGCGACGGACCGTCATCGAGCCGGATGAGCTGATTGTCGACATTCGGTTTTCACCACTGGGCCCCCGACACCGCGCCACCTATTTGAAGCTGGGCTTGAGGCGGGTCTTGGCCATCGCCGTGGTCAACGTGGCCGTCGTGCTTGAACTCGATGATGAGGACAAGGTGGCCCATGCCCGCATTGCAACCGGATGCGTGGCGCCCACCATCGTTTGCGCGCCGGACGCCGAATTGGCCCTGACTGGCCACGCCTTGACCGACGAAAAAATCGACGAGGCGGCTGATTCGACGGCCGCCAGTATTTCTCCCATCGACGACCTGCGTGGTGCTGCCTGGTTCCGCCGCGACGAGGTGCGTGCTTTGCTGCGCCGCGGCTTGCGTGCGCTACGCGACGGGGACCCGCGTTTTGGTTTGCCGACGGCGGCAAAGATGATCCGCCTGAGCACCGAAACCTCAAAGACAGATCCGGTCTTGGATGAACAGGTTTTGCACGAGACAACAGGGGAGCAGCCCATTGTGTTCACGGTGAACGGCGAGCGAAAAGAAGTGCAAGGCGCCAACGGCAAAAGCCTCTTGCATATGCTCAGGGATGATTTGGGCCTGACCGGCACCAAGGTCGGCTGCGAAGAAGGCGAATGCGGCGCTTGCACGGTCTGGCTGGACGGCCGGGCGGTCCTGGCTTGCTTGACCCCGGCCCCCCGGGCTCACGGTGCCGAGGTCACCACCATCGAAGGATTGGCCAAGGGCGACGAGATGCATCCGGTGCAGCAGGCTTTTGTGGACGTGGACGCAGTGCAGTGCGGGTATTGCACACCGGGCTTTGTCATGAGCGCGGCCAAGCTGCTCGAAGAACGAAAAAACCCGGACACAGCGCAGATTCGCCAGGCGGTCAGCGGCAACCTTTGCCGTTGCACCGGTTATTACAAAATCGTGGAGGCGGTGGAAAAAGCCGCCCGTGAATTGGGCAAGGAAGTTTAGTCATGGCGACCCGCATCGTTGGAAAATCCCTGACTCGACTGGATGCCGCGGACAAAGTGCGCGGCGTAGCCATGTATCCGGGTGACTTTGTACGAGAGAACATGGCCTGGATGAAGCTCAAATATGCAGGCCTGCCCCACGCGCGCATCTTGAAAGTCGATACCGGTCGGGCACTTTCCGCCGAGGGCGTCATCGCCGTGTTGACCTCGAAGGATCTGGCCCAGAACGAATACGGTTTGCAGTACCCGGATCAGCCCGTGCTCTGTGGCCCTTGCGACAAAGAAGGCGCCGACGAAGTGCGTTTCATGGGCGATGCGGTGGCCGCCGTGGTGGCCGAGAGCGAGGAGCAGGCAGAGGCTGCTTTGGATTTGTTGGATATCGAACTCGAAGAGCTTCCGGCCATCAGTGACCCACGCGAGGCTTTGAAGGAAGGTGCCTTGCGTTTGCATCCCGATTATCCGGGCACGCCCATCCATCCCGAGCTGATTTTCGAAGACAATGTGGCCAGTCGGCATCGCGTTCGCTTGGGCGATGTGGATGAGGCCTTCAAGGATCCCGAGGCTGTGATCATTGAGGCCGAATACGAGATCCCGGATCAAGAGCATGCTTACCTGCAGCCCGAGGCCGGCCTGGCCTACATGGACGATGAAGGCCGGGTTTGCATCGTGGTGGGCGGTCAATGGGCCCACGAGGATCAGCATCAGGTGGCCCATTCCCTGGGCCTTCCGCCCGAGAAAGTGCGAATCATCTACCCGACCATCGGCGGCGCCTTCGGCGGTCGTGAAGACGAGTCCGTGCAGATCGTCCTGGCCCTGGCCGCACAAAAAACAGGCCGCCCGGTCAAGCTCGTCTACACGCGGGAAGAGTCCATTCGGGTCACCTATCGCCGACACCGGGTTTATGCCCGCGCTCGCTGGGCAGCCAAGCCCGACGGCACCTTGCTGGCCGCCGAAAATCACGTGGTGGCCGACGCCGGCGCATACGTCTACACGACCAACAAGGTCTTGGGCAATTTGCTTCTGACCTGCAACGGGCCCTACAGCATCCCCAACGTAAAAAGTGATGTCCTGGGTGTCTACACCAACAACACCCCCAAAGGAGCCTTTCGCGGATTCGGCGCGCCGCAGGGTAACTTCATCGCAGAAAATCAGATGAACAAGTTGGCCGAGAAGCTGGGCATGGACCCCGTGGCCATCCGCGAGATCAATCTTGTGAAACCCGGCGAACCCATGCCCTGGGGAAAACCCCTGACCGACGACGGCCGGGGCCTGGGCGAATGCCTCCGCAAGGCCGCCGTCGCCATGGGTTGGACCGAAGAGAACGGCCAGTGGACGGCACCTATCCCTGATGTCCGGCCCGACGACCCGCCCTATATCAAACGCGGTTTTGGCATTGCCGTGGGTCACAAGAACGTGGGTTTCTCCTTCGGCTACCAGGACAACTGCTGGGTGGCCATGGAGTTGGAAGGCGCGGGCGACAAGCCCGAAAGAGCCCGAGTTTACGCGGCCAGTTCGGAAGTGGGGCAGGGGACCCGCACGGTCATCCGGCAGATGGCGGCCGAGGCCTTAGGGCTAGAGGTCGAAGAGGTCGAAGTAGAGCCCATGGACACGGCCATCACCGAGAGTTCGGGTTCTTGTTCGGCTTCGCGCATGACCTTCATGGTAGGCAACGCCATACGCGGCGCGGCCGATGCGGTCCAGGCTCAATGGGACGCGGGCCAGCGACCCGCCCGTGCCGAATACAAATACCTCTCACCCAAGACCACCAAGAGACCACCAAGATCGATCTGGAAACCGGCGACGGCGATCCCAACTTCTCGTACGGCTATGTGGCCCTGGCCGCCGAAGTGGAAATCGACACGGAGTTGGGCCTGGTACGCTTTCCGCGCATCGTCTGCGCCAACGACGTAGGCCGAGCCATCAACCCACGGCTCATCGAAGGCCAAGTACAAGGTGCGGTCGTACAAGCCATCGGCTGGTGCACGGTAGAAAACTTCATCGAAAAAGACTGCAAGCCCCAAACCACCACCTTAAGCACCTACTTGATCCCCACGGTAGAAGACATCCCAGGCAAAGTAGACGTGATCCTCGTAGAAAACCCCGAGCCCAACGGACCCTTCGGCGCACGCGGCATGGGCGAGATGCCTTTCGTAGTAGTGGCCTCAGCCGCCCACCAGGCCGTTCGCCAGGCCACGGGCCTATGGTTCGACGTCTTCCCCTTCAACGCCGAGCGGGTCTTGGAAAAGCTGAAAGACAAAGGGTCACATCTCGCTAATAAGTGAGACCAACTCATCAACAGTTGTGGAAGGGTCCCACCTTGTCGGTGCTTTGCTCAACGATGAGGCGACCTCCCGTCGTCGTTGGATGAATTTTTTGTTTGACAATCGAGTCTGAAAGCCGTAATGACGATATGACTTTATCGGTCAGATGGTCAGGTGATTAGGTGGTTACAAAAACTGAAAAGAAGGAACGAATTCTTGTTGTTGCCCGGGGCCTGTTTGCGCGTTTCGGGCTTCGAAAATGCTCGGTGGCTGAGATTGCGCGAGCCGCCCGAGTAGGAAAGGGTACGATGTACCTGTACTTTTCCAGCAAAGAGGAAATATTTGCCGCGGTGGTGGAGCGGGAAGGAGAAATCTTGCTGAGTAGCATACGGAAGCAGGTAGCCGCGGTGGAGGACCCGGCGGAGAAGCTCCGCTGCTTTGTTTTTTATCGGTTCGATCATCTGCGGGAAATGGCCAATCTTGTGGAGGTATCGCAGGAGATAGCTCACGAGTTGGAACCGCTGGTGGCTCAGGTACGTAAGCGTTATGTTGATCTGGAGGTCGGTCTCGTCCGCGAGATTCTTGAACTCGGGAAGCGGACCGGGCTGTTTGAGTTTGAAGACAGTGAGCTTGTTGCTTCAGTGATCGTAGTCGGGATCAGGAGTCTGGAGTTTCCCGTGATCCTTCACCAATTCCCGGGGTTTTTACAGCAGGGAGGAATCGAAGTCATGACGAACATAGTAATCAATGGGCTCAAGGTAAGATAACGTCATTTTTTTTCCGCCTACTGACCAGAAAACCCATTTGGTCAGTAGGTCCAGGAGGTGAGATCATGGTACGAAATAAAATTCTGTTGGTGGCCTCAACCGTAATCGTTGTAACAGGGGTACTGATGAGTACACCGGCCAGGTCCGAAACGCCGGGCGACCTTCTCAAGAAGGTGGACGACGTGGAGTTTGCCCAAAAGGACATGATCAGTTCTGTTACAATGACGCTTACAGACTCGGGCGGCAAGGAGAAGGTGCGAAAGTCGAAGATATGGCAGCTGGGAGATTCGAAGCGACTGTTCAAGTTCCTCAAGCCCGCGGATGTGAAGAATGTTGGTTTCCTGGATTTGGGCAATGATGTCATGTATCTCTATATGCCCGCGTTTAAGAAGATACGGCGTATCGCCGGGCACATAAAGAACGACACTTTCATGGGTACGGACTTCACCTACGACGACATGAGCTCGAGTCGAATGGCGGAGGACTACAAGGCGGTCAAGGCGACCGAGGAGGAAGGCCTCAACATACTGGAGCTCGTGCCCAAGGACCCGGATGACAAGGATTACTCCAAGGTCATTGTACGAGCCCGCAAGAGTGACCACCACATCGTCAAGGTCGACTTCTACGACAAGGCGGGCAAGCTCTGGAAGGTCATGACACGGGAGCAGTACAAACCCGTGGGCAAATACCAGGTCGCTCATCTCATGGAAATGAAGGATCTCAAGAAGAGCCACACGACCCGGATGACCATGGAGCAGATAACGTGTGACACTGGGCTCAAGGAGTCCTTCTTCTCTCAACGCCAGCTCAAGCGTCGCAACTAGTCTATTTCTCTACGTCAGCAAGTGGAAAGATTGCCATGAACAGACCGATAGGTGTTGTGCTGTGCGCCTGCTTTTTGTTGATTACAGCAAAGGCTGCGGGAGAATCACAGGTGGATGTGAACGGCTCACTGGAATCAAACGTCTACGTTGGCCTAGTCTACGGAGATCTCTACGACTTCCGCAATACCAACATTCTTTACCTGAAGTTTTCGGCCCAGCTCTCCGAATCCTTGGCAACATTTGGCGAGCTGAAGGTGAGAAACACCAACATGCCGGCGGTCGGACAAAGTTCGGACTTGGTTAGTCGTGCGGCGGTCGAGCCCGTTGACCTGTATCTGGGTGAGGCCTACGTGGACCTTTTCGGATTCCTTCTCGACGACCTGGACGTGCGGGTCGGAAAGCAGCGGATCGCCTGGGGCACTGCCGACGGGCTCAACCCGACGGACAACCTGAACCCCTTTGATTTCTCCAATCCTCTCGACTTCGCCGAGAGGATCCCTTCCACTGCGATCAAGCTCACCTACTATATGGGGGACGGCGAGTTAAGCGCGATTTGCCTGCCGTACTTCACTCCGACGCTACTGCCGGCCAGTATCCAGCTTCCTTTCGGTGCCTTCTCGCAGCCGCCCGGCCTTCAGTTGGGCGAAGTTGGCGATCAAGTCCAGACGCCGGATTTTCGTGTAGAAAACGTGGCCGCCGCAGCCAAGCTTAAGTACCGGCTGTTCGATTTCGACTGGTCTGTCAGTTACTACCGAGGGTGGGACACCTTGCCCATGCCCGCCGGCGTGGATCTCACGCCTGGGGATGCAGGAGCGTTCGACGCCGAGATTACCCTTACTTATTCCGAGATACAAGTGGTCGGGTTTGACATGGCTGGTCAGTTGCTCGGTATCGGCGTCTGGGCCGAAGTGGCCACGTTCTTTTCGGATAAGGTCATGATGACACCCACACTCGCAGGTCAGCCTCTTCCCGGGGCCGAATCCACTGTAATGCTAGACGGCGATCCCTGGGTAAAGGCCGTGGTTGGCGGAGATTATACTTTCAAAGGGGGATATTACGTAAACCTGCAGTATATGCACGGGTTCATTTTCGAGCGGGGCATGGACAACCTACAGGACTACGTAATGGCCGCCTTCAAGAAAAAGTTCCTCAACGACGAACTGGAGGTTGTGCTTCAAGGAGGACTGGAGATACAGGACGAGGACCACATAGGGGGCATGGCGGGCCTGGAGTTCAATTACAGCCCGGTGGATAGTGTCAAGGTGACATTAGGGGGACTTACCCTCAAGGGCCAAGAAGGGACGACGTTCGAAGCCATGCACAACCTGGATCAAGTGTACTTCCGATTCAAGGCGGACTTCTAGCCCTGCTTGATGGCGAGGCAACTTGAAATGTATTCAATGAACAGTGTCACCGTGGAGTTATCCCTGATTAAGCTTGCGGCCGAGCGAAGCGCAGCCGTGCCATTTGGTATCCCGTGACGCGTAGCGACACGGGGGCTAGTTGGTTCAAGGCGGGGGCAATGAACAACAACTAACAGGCCGTTCATACGTTGCCTGCCCGCGTACGGCCGCTTAGGAGGTATCTTCACATGCATGCACTATTTCTGGCGATTCGATTTCGCTGGCCGGTGATCGCGGTCTGCCTGGGACTGACCGTGCTTTCGATATTTGGTATCACACGACTGCAGGTCGAGGTGGACATGATCAAGTACCTGCCGCCGGACGACCCGACGGTAGCCTTGTTCAATCGCGTGGGGGATAAATTCAAGGGCAATGTGTTAGCCTTGGTGGCGGTAGGGACCGCGGACGTGTTCTCGGCTCCGGCACTCAAGCGGGTGAGGGAACTGACGGAGGCGTTCAAGCTGGTGGACGGTGTAGTTTCAGTAAACAGCCTCACGGACATCCTGGATATCCGCGAGGGACCGGACGGCGAGCTGGAGGTGTCCAAGCTGATCGATTCCAAAGCCCTGCCGACCGATCCGGATGCGCTGCGGCGACTCAAGGAGTACACCCTGAGCAAGGAGATGTATCGAGGCGTCATGGTGTCCGAGGATGCCTCGGTTTGCCTTATCATGGCGCGCCTTGCCCAGGACGCGGATCGCCTGGCTGTGGCCGGTAAGCTCAAGGAGATTACACTGGCCGGAAAGGGGGAGGAGAAGTACTTCTACGGCGGCATGCCCTTCCAGATGATTACCATCTCCGAGATCATGTTGCGAGACATGCGCCGGCTCATACCGTTGGTTTCTCTGGTGGTGCTGCTAACCCTGCTGATGGGTTTCAGGAGCGCACGCGGGGTCGTGTTGCCACTCGCCGTGGTGCTCATGGCATGTTCATGGACGATGGGACTTATGGGGGTGCTTGGCATTCGGTTGACCATGATCTCAAACCTGACACCCGTGCTCCTTATCGCTATAGGAACCGCGTACGCCATCCACATGATCCACAGATATGGTGAGGAGCTGATCACAGTTCAAAGTCGGCGAGAGGCGGCGCGACGCGCGATCCGTGGTGTTGGTCTCCCAATCGTCATGGCGGGCTTGACCACGGCGATTGGTTTTATCTCCTTCTTCACCTCCAGCCTCTCCATGATCCGGGAGTTCGGCCTCTGCGTCGCCATGGGCGTGGTCGCGGCCCTGGTTCTCGCCGTCACCTTCGTTCCCGCTGTTCTCTCACTCCTGAAACGCCGGGTTCCTCGTCACATGGCCCGGAGCGAGGAGTCGGGTGTGGCCAGCAGGTTGACGAGTCGCTTCTTCGGGCTGGTTCTCGGTCACCGCGGTGTGGTGCTTGCCTTGGCCGCGGTGGTGGTAGGTGGGGCCGTGGCTGGGATCCCGCGCCTCACCCGCGAGGTGAACATGCTCGAGTTCTTCGACCCGCAAGAGGAGATCCGGTTAACCGAGGCGATGATGAAAGAGAAGTTCGGCGGTTCCATCCCCCTGCAGATATTGGTTCGCGGCGACGTCAAGGATCCAGCCGTGTTGCGTGAGCTGGTCCGTCTTGAGAAGTTCCTGCGAACCCTGTCTATCGTGCGTCATCCGCAGTCTGTTGCCGACCTGGTGCTGGAACTCAACGATGTGATGAACGGGAGACGCACCATACCACCTACGAGGGAAGGCGTTGAGAACCTCTGGCTGTTCATCGAAGGGAAAGACATCCTGGAGCAGCTCATCGACAACGACGGCCAGGAGGCTCTCGTCCAGGCCAGCTTGACCGAAGTCAACACCAAAAAGCTCCGTGATCTTACCGATTCGGTGGAGAGGTATCTGCGGCAGGAGATGAACCTGGAAATCGTCTCCGTGGACCTTTCAGCAAACCTGTCCGAGAAGGTGCGCGGGGATTCCACCAGGGCGATGGTGGAGACAATTGTCGAGGCCATTGAGCGAGATTTGCTCTTTCGTTCGCCTGGCACCAGAGTGGACGGTGAGGCGTTGCGCACAATCTTGAATCGCACAATCTCCGACAGGGCGTCGCCTCTCATCGGCGCAGACGCCGGGAAGTTGGCGACGCTGATTCATGAATACCTCACGGGTCCCGAGGCGGATCTGGATATGAAATCTGCCGAGAAGGCGCGAGTTTTGGCCGAGGCAATCGCCGGGCGGGCGGTGAGAGGTCCACTCTCACTGGATTCGCTGGAGGCTCTCTTCAGATCGAACGTGCCACCCGAAGCCCTAAACGAGGATCCCGAGGGGGTCCAGTATGCGGCTGAAGCTATCGAGGCGCGTCTGGCCCAAGCTGGCAAGGAGGCCCGCCTTGCCAGCTTGCGGAGCCGGGTGGAGCCGCTTTTGCCCGAGTCTGCACTGAAGAACAAGGACTTTCAGAAGGAACTGAAATCCGCCCTTTGGGCTGCAAATGATGACCTTGTTTTCCTCGCTCGGCAGAAATTGGTCGTGGCAGGCGGTGGGCAAAACCCTGTCGGCCCGGTTGTCAGCTTTTCAGTGGAGCAGACGGGCATGCCGGCGATCTTCAGCAAGATCGACGACGAACTGGTCATGAGCCAAGTGTACAGCCTGCTGTTCGCCTTCGGCCTGGTCTTCCTGCTCCTAACCCTGCTGTTCCGCTCGGTTAAGGCCGGCGTGTTGGGTACTGTCCCGATCGCGGTGACGGTCGCGATCGGTCTGGGGGTCATGGCATACGCCGGAATTGCCTTGGACTCCTTCTTGGTGATGATCGCGGCTGTTGCCGTGGGGATCGGCATCGATTACACCATTCACGTGCTTGCCAGGTACAAGGCCGAGTTGATCACGGGTATTGAGCCGGCCGAAGCCATCAGCCGATCGCTGGGTTCGTCCGGTAGAGCCATTCTGTTGAACGCTGCTACCGTCATCCTCGGGTTCCTGGTTTTCCTGGGTGGGTCTCTCGTACCCCTGCGGAACTTCGGCCTCCTCGTTGCGCTGACAATGGCGATTAGCGCTCTTGCCGCCCTGACATTGCTGCCCGTGCTCGTGCTGGTCACGCGGATGAAGCTGAAAGGGAATCGCACGGAGAAAACAGAGCATCCGGTCACCGCAAAACAGAAGCCCATCTTGGGGAACCAAGAGTGAATGAGCACTCGAAATCGGTCCTGTTGGTTGCCATCGTTACTATCTGTTTCTCGATGAACTGCAGCCCCACCCGTAACAAAAAACATGGCTACTCACGGGTGCCTGTAGAGACTGCGGTCAGTCAACCAAGTGATGATCAAAAGGAAATTTTGTCCACATTCGGAATTCCTCATGCTGTATGGCAAAAGCCGTTTGGCATATTCGAGTGGGTTTATTGTACACGGGGTTCTCCAACTCGTGTTTTTGACCTTGATGAGCACGGCAGTCTCCTTGGACAAGGTGGTAGCGACGGAAGCAAGGATCTTTGTCGCGGAGCCAGTACAGAAAATCAGAAGCACCCTTTGAGAGAAGATGGCGATGGGGGATCTGGGCAATAGTGGGACATGTATATTGAGGGAGGGGAGGTAATCCCAGATGACGTTCGAAGAAAGCAAGAAGGTTGGCATTGATCTTCGGGACGGCTAATCCTCCTCGACGTATATCTCATATTGTCATGCTCCAGCGCTTTTGCGGAAGAAGAACCTAAAGCGGGCGAGAGAGCTGCTTTCTCTTGATAGGCTTTTTCGGTGAGTGTCATGGTAGGCAACGCCATACGCGGCGCGGCCGATGCGGTCCAGGCTCAATGGGACGCGGGCCAGCGACCCGCCCGTGCCGAATACAAATACCTCTCACCCAAGACCACCAAGA
>JAFCZJ010000152.1 GCA_019314375.1 Deltaproteobacteria bacterium
GTTCATGGTGGGCAACCAGCGATTTTTGCTCCTGGGCGTCGGGGGTCCGACCCGCGACGTGCGCACCGAAGGCGAACACGACGCGCGACCCTTTGGCGGGCCTGTACCCAAGGAGTTATTTGCCGCCCTCAGGCAATTGCACTCTGCCGCCGACGGTCAGGCCATGGCGGGCTCCGTGCTGTTGCGCTCCGGACCGGTGATCGCCATCGGCCAGCGGGGCTGCGATATTGAGTTCCCCCGTGATAGCGCGATGAGCACCCACCACGCCGAGCTACACCTGAAACGAGGCGAATCAAACATGGTGGAAGTGCAAGGTCCGGTCTACATCAAGCTCGTAAAGCCGACCGTTCTTCAGCATGGTGATGAACTTCGCCTAGGCGAGGAGTTGCTACGGGTAGAGATGCTATAGACTCTCTATTATGTCTTGGATGTCTTGTTTGTCTTCTGCGTCAGGGTTCTTTTTAAGATATACAAACGGTAGTATTTCTTGGCCTTCGTCACCTCGCCCTTGCCCATGAAACAGGTGGCCAGCGCCTTGTAAGCATCAGCATAGTCCGGGCTCTTGGCGATGGCACGCTGGAAGGCAGCGACGGCCTTGGACAACTTTCGTTGGGCCATCATCTCTTTCCCGGCCTGGTAATTCATCCTTGCGATATCACTGATGACGGCTTCTCGATGAGCACTGGCATCGGCGACTGCAAGCGACTGGCCCGCATCAACTTCTACCTTGCCTGCGTCAGCAGGTGCCGGCAAAGCCACAGCCGCATCGGCGGCCGCCGATTTTCCAGCATCGGCAGGCCCACTTGAGGCATCTGGTGAACTCGGGACCGCGACCGCGGCTCCAGCGTCAGCCTGAACCGACCCATCGTCGACCGCAGCGTCAAGCACATCGTCGACCACTGGGTGATCGCCACCTGCATCCGCCTGCATCTTTTGCCAAATGAAGTAGCCGCCCACGCCGCCGCCGGCAAGCAGCAACGCAACCAAGACGCCAATGATCAGCCCAGTCGAACTCTTGGCAGGCTTTTCCGCCCCGGCTTGGGGAGCCGGCTGGGCTTGAGGCTGAGCGGCCTCACTTTCCGCCGGACGCATAACCGTGGCCGCCGGCAAGGGGGCCGGTTCTACTTTGGGCTCGGCTGTCGGCTTGACCAGCTTGGCGCTGGAGGTGTCGAAGAGGTCCTGACCCGCGGGAACCTCTTGAGCCGGGGCCACCTTGGGTGACAAGGCCGCGTTCAATTCCTGTTGCAAAGCCAAAGCCGTCGCCTGACGCCCGTTGCGATCCTTGCTCATGGCCTTGAGGATCACGTTCTCCAGGGCTGCCGAAACCTTCACGCCCTCGAGCTGACTGGGCGGGACGGGCGGCTCCACCAAATGCTTGGTGACGATGCCCATGGCCGTAGGCGCAGTGAAGGGCAACCGCTTGGTGACCATATGGTAAAGGATCACCCCGACTGAATACAGGTCACTGCGTGCATCCAGCTTCTCGCCGCGGGCTTGCTCCGGGCTCATGTATTCGGGTGTTCCGCAAACCATGCCGACCTGGGTCAGGTTGGCTTCAGCCGCATTTTCTTCTTTTTCGTTCAACTTGGCGATGCCGAAGTCCAGCACCTTGACGAAGTCCTTGGTACCGCGGAGATCGGTGACCATGATGTTTTCGGGCTTGAGATCCCGATGCACGATATTTGCCGCGTGGGCGTCGGCCAGAGCCGAGAGCACCTGGTCCATGATCAACACGATGCGCTTTTCGGTCAAAGGATGCTCTTTCAGGATCACCTTGCCCAAATCCTTGCCGGGCACATACTCCATGACCAAGTACAGCGCGCCATCCTCCTTGGCTTGTCCAAAGTCGATGATCGTGATGCTGTTGGGATGGTTCAGGCGACTGGACGCGCGGGCTTCCCGATGGAAGCGCCTCACCAAGGTATCGTCCTGCATCATACCGAGGCGCAAGACCTTGACGCACACAATCTTGTCCAGACTAAGCTGCACCGCCTTGTAGACTCGGCCCATACCCCCCAAGCCCAAGAGTTCCTTGATGAGAAATTTTTCGTCAAGCTCCCGACCCAAGTATGGGTCGTTGGATTTGGGGGCGACACGCGGCATCATGTTGCCGCAGGAGGGGCAAAACCTTGCTCCTTCTTCAGTATCGGTTCCGCATTTTGGACAAAACGCCAAGCTACACCCCTGTCGTTTCCAGCGTGGATAGCACAGGATGCCGTGATCTTTCAATCACTTTCTCGTCATTTCCTGCCCGCGCTCCTCTTGACACTTCCGTCGAGCCAATGCTTCAATGGCGCGCAAGGAGGAAGCCAATGGTCAAATGTCCGCAATGCGGCCGAGATAACGACGACAGTTTTCGCTTCTGTTTGGATTGTGGCAAGGACCTGCGCCCCAATGCCCAACCAGCCCCAGTGCCAGCTTCCGAACCCAAAGTTCAAGTTGCCCCTGAGGCGACCCAGGCTCCGGCGACCACCCCGGAGGTTCCTGCCGCAGCTCCTGCTCCGGCGGCGGTTCCCGCGCCGGCAGCGGCTCCCAAACCGACAGCGGCTCCCAAACCGACAGCGGCTCCCAAACCGACAGCGGCTCCCAAACCGACAGCGGCTCCCAAGCCGGCGGCGACCCCCAAACCGGCAGCGACCCCCAAACCGACAGCGGCTCCCAAACCGGCAGCGACCTCCAAACCGGCAGCGGCTCCCGCACCGGCCGAGGCCGCGCCGAGCAGCCAATGCCCAAAATGCGGAGCCCCTTACGAAGCAAACGATGTGTTTTGCTCTGGCTGTGGGCAAAACCTCAAAGAAAACACACCATCTGCTGGCGGTTCCACCATGTTCATGCACGTGGCCACACCCTCGGTGGAAAAATCCCGACGCGCCCGGCTTGTGCTCATCAAACCCGATGGAAGGGAAGGCACTGTCTTCAACCTTGCGCCCAAGACGATCATCGGACGTACCCATGGCAGCATCATGTTCCCAAAAGATCCCTATATTGGACCGAGACATGCCGAATTGGTCTTCGATGACCAGGGTTTGCGTATCCAAGACTTAGATAGCCTCAATGGAATCTATCGCAAAATGACTGAGGAAGAACGCATCATCCCGGGCACTTATTTTCGTGTCGGACGACAACTGCTTCGGCTCGAGGTACCTGGTGAGTTCCAGCGCATGGATTTCAAACCCGTCGAGGGAGATGATTCGCAATTCTGGGGCAGCCCGCCTCCCCGGGTTTGGGCACGCCTGGTCCAGGTATTAGAAGGCGGCCGCATCGGCGAAATCCACCTCTTGACGCAGGCTGAGGTCACCATCGGTCGCTCCGACGGAGAAGTGCGCTTCCCGGAAGATGGATTTATTTCTTCTCGCCATTGCCGTCTGCTCAACAAAGATGGTGATTGCTATTTGGAGGATCTGAGTTCTTCCAACGGCACCTACCTGCGCATCCAGGGGACCCATGTCCTAGACAGCGGCAACCACATTCAGATCGGCAACCAGGTTTTGCGCGCCGAAATCGAATAGCCAAATTCTCGGCCACTAATTAGCCACTAAAAAGCCAGCAGCCCGGCCGCGGCGGCCATCGCCAAAAGAACCCATCCCAACCCGCCTCGACTTGAATTGCCGGAACGAATGGCTTTGCATGGCCCCGACAGCCAGGCGATGGTCCAACCGCCCGCGATGGGCAAATCTGTTGGTCTGTGTACCAAGAAAAACTCAAATGGCCCCAGGCTCAGACGACTGCCCGCCCGAAGACGCGACGATGCTCGCAGGGGACGCCCGTTCACCCGAACACCATTGGTGGAACCCATGTCGCGACAACGCAGCCGACCTTCGCTGGAACAACTCAAACTCAGGTGACGACGGGAGACCTTCGGGTCGTCCAAGACCAAAGCACAGTCTTTGCCCCGTCCAAGGGTCAGCTCTTCGCCGGCACTTAATTCGAGGTGTCGCCCCAGACCAGGCCCCGCTTGCTGCTCAAGCCGCCAGGTCCACGCTCCGCCCTCCTTCACCCTCTCAAGTGTTTCAAGGCATCTGACTTGGCGACGACTCTCCCTTGTTTCCACAAGGCGCATCAAAAAAGTGCCCGCCTCAATTTCGTCTCCTGGTCGCATGGGCACGGTGTGCCCGGGCTCTAATTTCTGGCCGTTGAGCCGGGTGCCGAGTCGACCGCCAAGGTCCTCCACCCACTCAGCCCCGGGTCCCAGTCGCAAGTGACGCAAAGCCAGGGCGGGATCGTCTAGCACCAGCCCGGCCTCGGCACTCCGCCCGACAAGAAGCGCGGTGTCGGTCATCGGCAACATTCGCATGCCGCCGGCTCGCGTCCCATCCCGATCCAGAATCATCAGTCCACGCATCACAGCATCCCCTCACCTTGAGGTTTGTCGCCAAAAATTTCCGACAGAGTCAGAAAAAGGGGGTCATCAGGCGACAAGACCTTGAGCCGACCGAGCTGGATCGCAGCCTCGTCATGCTCCTTCATCAGCAGCAGGCAGAGCACCAGGTTTCGTCTGGCATCCAGATAACCCGGGTCCATTTCCACGGCCCGGGAAAACTGCTGCTCGGCCTCTTCCCACAGGCCTCGCTTGAAGGCGATTGCGCCCAGACCGTTGAATGCCTGAACCAGGGGCTCGCAGGCCAGGGCCGCATGCTCAAGAGATTCAGCCCGAACCAAATCCCCTTGCAGGTAGGCCACCGCGGCCAAATTGTGCAAGGCCTGTGCGTAACAGGGGTTGTATTCCAGGCTCAAGCGCAAGGAATCCTCCGCCTCGACCAGGCGTCCCTCGGTCATCGCATGGGCCCCCAATCCGTTGAGACGCTGCGCATCAGGATGCAATGGCGCCTTAATCCAACAGCCCACCAACAAAACAGAAACCAAACCAGTCAAAACCAGAAATGTCTTCATCACTTTTCTCCTTATCAAGATCAAGCTTGATCAAAACAAATGCGTCCCAGGGGTCGCACTTGCACCGAGGGTTCCAATTCCAGATAACTAACCACCCGCAAAGAGCGACATCGGTCCGAGGCCAGTCGCCAAAAAGCCCGCCTCAACTCCGGACGGGTCAGAACCACCGCCGTCTTGCTTTCCGCCTGTTCGCTGAGCACGCGTTCCAAACCGCGCAGAATGCCGGATACTTCTTCAGGGGACATCAACAATTGGGTTCCCTGGCCGCTGGCCTGTAAGGCCTCCTCCAGTCGCCGCTCCAGTTCGGGATCGAGCAAAAGGGCCTCCAATGTTCCCTGAGGAGCCAAGCTGTGGGTGATCAAATCCCTCATCTTTTCCCGCACTCTCTCGGCCAGAATGCAGGGGTCTGCTTCGCTACGAGCCCATTCGGCCAAGGCCCCCAGGATGACGCGCATGGGTTTGATCGACACCCCTTCTTCCAAAAGACGGGCCAAGACCTCCGCGAGCAAGACCGGGGGCACGAGCCGAGGCACCACCTCCCGAACCAAGGCCGGTGCCACCTCCTCAAGGCGGTCCAGGATATCCTGGCATTCCTGCACACCCATGAATCGAGAACTGGCGCCACGCAAGGCAAGCTCCACCTCGGTCGAGACCCCGGACTTGTCCTGACCCCGAGCCAGGGGCACGCCCTCCAATTCCAGCATCCAATCACCTGAGTCCAAGCTGGCCTTGAGGCACAAATGGGGCAGAGAGAGCCCCAGCTCTTCAACCAAAGCGTCACGCATATTTTCCAATCGCTCGGCGAGCGCCGCATCCGCCATCCACTCGGAAGGCAGCCTCAGGACCAAAACATCTTCCGTAGAGACCCCGTCCGCAAGATCGCGCCCAAGCGGTTTGTCGATCCGGCTCAACGACCAAAGCCCGGACGCAAGGCAAGCCAGTGACGCGGCCGAAAATGCCCACCAGGGCATGCCGGGCATGAGGGCCATGGCACCGAGCGCCACGCCCGAAACCAGCAAAACCTCCGGCTGCTGTCGCAGGCAAGAGGCCAATTGCGTCCCCATTCCAGAGTTGCTGTCGTTGCGAACTCGGGTGACCACCAGGCCGGCCGCCGTGGCCACAAGCAAAGCGGGGATCTGTGAAGCCAATCCATCGCCCACGGTCAAAATGGTGATACGACTCAGGGCTTCGTCCAGGCTCAAACCCCGCTGCCAACAGGCAACCAGCAAGCCACCCACCAGATTTATCAGGGTGATGGCCAGTCCCGCCACCGCGTCCCCTTTGACGAACTTCATGGCGCCATCCATCGCACCTTGAAACTGGGCCTCTTGCTCAAGGGCAGAGCGACGCTGTCTCGCTTGATCCGCATCCAGACTGCCGGCCCGAAGTTCGGCGTCGATGCCCATCTGCTTGCCGGGCATACCGTCCAAGGCGAAGCGAGCGCTTACCTCCGCCACCCGCTCTGATCCCTTGGCGATCACGATGAACTGCACAAGGGTCAAAATCAGAAAGATGACCCCGCCGACCAGAGGGTTGTCCCCGGCCACAAAACGCCCGAATCCCGCAACCAAGTCCCCCGCGTCCCCATGCAACAGGATGAGCCTTGTGGTTGACACGTTCAAAGCCAATCGAAACAAAGTGGCGCAGAGCAACAAAGTAGGCAAGGTGGAGATGCGCAAGGAATCGGTAATTCGCACCGCCATCACCAGCATGAGAATAGCCAGGGTGATGTTCAGAGCCAGCAAGCCATCGACCAAGCCCGTGGGCATGGGTAGAATCATCAAAGCAACGGCAGCCAACAACCACCAAGCGGGCAAACTTTCACCACCCGCGACGGCTTGACGAATTTTTCTCCAAGGCACTTGCACGACATGCTCCTAAAGCTTGGGATGAGGTCTTTGACAGCCATAAAGCAAAGCCCGTGCCACTAACCCACGCCATTGATTTTTCGTAACTTTCTACTCCTGGACCTTCGACCCTGACCGAACATTCTGCACAGCTGTCCTAATCTCGGACACCCCAGGCTCCAGGGCTTTGAGCACTTCAGCGGCGGCCTGGTACAGGTTTTCGGGAATGCACTCCCCCACCTGACAGCGCAACAAGGCCCGCGCCAAGGGCACGTGCTCTATCAAAGGCAAACCCAGGCGGCTTGCCTCAAGGCGCATCCGCTGCGCTAAGGCACCGCTGCCGGACAGCAAGAGGACTGGCGCGGGGTCTTCTTCTGGGCGATAACTCAGGGCAGCGGCCACATGCGTCGGGTTGACCACCAACACGCTGGCTCGACGAAGGTCTCCGAGCCCCCCCTGGAGAATCTCTTTGTGCCGGCGTTTGCGCTCGGCCCCCAGGGCCGGATCGCCTTCCTGCTCTTTGTGCTCTCGTTTGCGCTCATCATCCGTCATGCGTTGCTTGCGCAAAAATCGCCTTCTCTGCAAGCGTTGATCGGCCAGCGCCAACACGATCACGGTCAAGCACAAGCAGGCGACAGGTTCTTTCAAGGCCCGCCCCAAGCCCAAGGCCCACGGCGCCAGGGAATCGGCCGCCGGCCACAGGGACCCAAAGGGCAAAACACGGAGCATGACAAAAGCCACCACCCCCAGGGCAGCCAGGCGAATCATCATCCACAGCAAATCCGTCAGGCGCTCTCGCGAAAAAACTCGGCCCAGGCCCTTGATCGGATCGAGGCGCTCGAATTGCAAACGCAGCTTGAATCGAGGACCCACCTGGGCCAGTCCCACCACGAAGGTCACCAGGGCCGCCGCCCCACCCAAACTGCCCATGACGCGGAAGGCCAGTTCAAGACAACGTGCTGGAAGTCCCTCTGCTTGGCCCGAAAAAGCCTCCGTGGCCAAGCCGGCCAACTCGTCCAGCCAAGCGGCACCGGCAAACCACAGTACGGCGACCACCGCCAAAAAACCGGCCGCCCCGGTCAGTTCCCGAGACAAGCCATTTTCACCCTGCTTGCGGGCCCTACTGAGCTTCCTCTTGCTGGCTTCGTGCCGGGCTCCTTCTTTCATCTGACCCATGACACCTCCCACAGAAGCCCAAAGCAAAGCTGGTGCCAGATCCATAAGTAACTGATAAAATTACATTCTACTTTCGGACAAAGGTTCGTTTTTCGGACAGCCTGCCCGAAAAAAGAATCACAGTGTTTTCAATTGACATGCCAGTCAATCAATTTTAGACTTGCTGCGTCATTTTAAGAAACAACCACCGTTTCGACCGCCAAGGAGGGTTAGATGAGACGGAAAATCAAAAAAGTCGCCGTTTTGGGCGCAGGCGTCATGGGCACCGGCATCGCCGCCCACATGGCCAACTGCGGCATCCCGAGTGTGCTGTTGGACATCGTTCCCCGGGCTTCCGAGGAAGACGAGAAGAAAGGCGTGGACGTCAAGTCACCCGCCTTCCGCAATCGTCTGGCCACGGATGCCGTCAAGGCGGCCATCAAGAACCGCAAGCCCATTCCAGCCTTCTACCATGATGGCTTCGCCGACTTGATCACCTGCGGCAACTTCGACGACCACATGGACTGGTTGAAGGAATGCGACTGGGTGATCGAAGTGGTGGTTGAGAACGTCGACATCAAGCGCAAGGTCTTCGCCAACGTAGAAAAAAACATGAAGGCCGGTGCCATCATCTCCTCCAACACTTCGGGCCTGCCCATCACGGGCATGGTGGAAGGCCGCTCCGAAGCCTTCAAGAAAAATTTCCTGGTCACCCACTTTTTCAACCCCGTGCGCTTCATGCGCTTGTTGGAAATCGTCTCCGGCCCCGATACGGATCCGGAGATTGTGGATTTCTTGGCCAAATTCGGTACCGACATATTGGGTAAAGGCGTGGTCTTCGGCAAGGACACGGTTAACTTCGTGGCCAACCGCATCGGCGTCTACGGCATCATGCGCACCATGAAGGAAATGCTGGACGAGGATTACAGCATCGAAGAAGTTGACGCCATCGTCGGGCCCCCCATGGGCCGGCCCAAGACCGCAGCCTTCCGCACCGCGGATCTGGTGGGCTTAGACACCCTGATGCACGTCACCCAGAACTGCTTCGATAACTTGCCCGACGACGAAGCACGAGAGATTTTTGAGCCGCCGGCCTTCGTGAAAAAGATGATCGAGAACAAGCAGTTGGGCAACAAGACCCGCGGCGGCTTCTACAAGAAAGACAAAGAAAAGGGCCTGCTGGTCATCGATCACAAGACCGGCGAGTACCGCCCCAAGGAAAAAGTACGCATCGACTCCATCGGCGTGGCCAAGAACACGGAAAACCTGGCCGACCGACTGAAGGCCTTCGTGGCCGCCGATGACCGGGCCGGCAAGTTCGCCTGGAACGTCAGCAGCGATTCCTTGATTTACGCGGGCATGCGCATCCCGGAAATCGCCGACGACATCGTGCAGGTCGACAATGGCATGAAGTGGGGCTTTAACTGGGAGATGGGCCCCTTTGAGGCCTGGGACGCCATCGGCGTTACAGAGAGCTGCGAGCGGATGAAAAAAGAAGGCAAGAGCCTGCCGCCCATCGCAGAAGCCCTTTTGGCCTCCGGCGGCAAGAGCTTTTACAAAGAAGAAGACGGCAAAAAGATGTACTTCGACCTGGCGAGCAAGGGCTACAAGCCCATCCCGGTCGATCCCATGGAGATCGACCTCGGCGCGCTCAAGAAAACCGGCCGGGAAATCGAAGGCAACTCGGGCGCGAGTCTCATCGATCTGGGTGACGGTGTGCTCTGCTGCGAGTTTCACAGCAAGATGAACTCCATCGACGGTGACACCATCGCGATGATCAACCGCGGCTTGGACTTGTGCGAAGAATCCGATGACTGGAAAGGCATGGTCATCGGCAACCAGGGCGAGAACTTCTGCGTCGGCGCCAACTTGATGCTTATTTTCATGAGCATTCAGCAGGCCAAGGGCATGGAGGATCCGAAAGAAGTAGCGGCCATGTGGGATACCCTGGACGAAACAATCAAGGCCCTGCAGGACGCCCTGCAACGCTGCACGTATTCTCCCAAACCCGTGGTGGCGGCTCCTTTCGGCATGACCTTGGGCGGCGGCATGGAGATCTCCATGGGCGCCGACGCCATGTGTGCCCACGCGGACTTGTTCATGGGCCAGGTGGAGTTGGGCGTAGGCGTCATCCCCGGCGGCGGCGGCAACAAAGAGCTGCTCATCCGGCACTTGGAAGGCATTCCTGAAAAAGCCCAGAACGTCAGCCTGATCCCTTACCTGCAGTTGGTTTTCGAGGCCATCGGCATGGCCAAGGTATCCATGAGCGCCCACGAGGCCCAGGCCTTGAACTTCCTCAGGCCCACGGACAAAATCGTCACCAACAAAGCCCACCTCCTGGGTGCGGCCAAGAACATGGTGCTCGGCATGGCCCTGGCGGGTTATACACAACCCATGGAACGAAAACTCAGCCTGCCCGGTGAAATGGGTTTTGGCACCTTTAAGATGGTGATCGATTCCATGGCCAAGCAGCATCAGATCACGGAATACGAACAAGAGATGGCCACCAAGCTCTCCAGGGTTCTCACCGGTGGCAAGACCTCGCCCACCGTACCCGTCAGCGAACAATACCTGCTGGACCTCGAGCGAGAGGTTTTCATCGATCTGTGCAAGCAGGAAAAAACCCAGGAACGCATGCAATTTTTCCTGATGAACAACAAACCGCTGCGCAACTAGCCAGCGATTTTGTGAGGAGAACGATACCATGACGCGAGAAGCTGTTATCGTCAGTGCGGTCCGATCCCCGATCGCCCGCTACAAGCGCGGTTCTTTCAAAGACACCCATCCCGCCCATTACGGCAGCAAGGTGGTGCGCGAAGCCGTAGACCGAGTCAAGGGGCTCAAAGACGAAGAAATCGACGACATCATCATGGGTTGTGCCATGCCCGAGGGCGAATTGGGCATGAACATCGCGCGCATCATCGGCTTTGCCGCGGGCTTGCCCCACACCGTCCCGGCCATGACCGTCAACCGCTTCTGCTCTTCGGGCCTGCAAAGCATCAGCCAGGCAGCCGAGCGGATCATGCTGGACGAAGCGGATGTGATGGTGGCCGGCGGCGTCGAAGACATGACCCACATCCCCATGGGTGGCAGCAAGCCCGTGGGCTACCTTCCACTCGTGGACAAATGGGTCGATGCTTACACCCCCATGGGTCTGACCGCGGAAAACGTAGCCAATCAATTCAACATCAGCCGCGAACGTCAAGACGCATTTGCGCTACAGAGCCATGAACGAGCCCTGAATGCCATCGATGAGGGTCGATTCGAAAGCCAAATCATCCCCATCGAGACCGAAGTCTACTCGGCGGGGCCGGACGGACGCCCGGTGGCCAAAGCCGTCACCGTCTCCGTGGACGAAGGACCCCGCCGGGGCAGCACCCTGAAAGCCCTGGCCAAGCTACGACCCGCCTTTGATCCCAAGGGCACCGTCACCGCCGGCAATTCATCCCAGATGAACGATGGCGCGGCCGCCGTGGTGCTCATGAGCCGCGAAAAGGCCAAGAGCCTTGGACTGAAGCCCTTGGCCGTCTATCGCCGCTACCAGGTGGCGGGGGTACCGCCCGAGATCATGGGTGTGGGCCCGGCCTACGCCATCCCCAAGCTGCTGAAAAAAGCCGGAATGAAAAACGAAGACATCGATCTGTGGGAAATCAACGAGGCCTTCGCATCCCAGGCCCTGTACTGCTGCGAAGACGTCTTGAAGCTGAACATGGACAAAGTCAACGTCAACGGCGGCGCCGTGGCCTTAGGGCATCCCCTGGGCTGCACCGGTGCCTTTTTGACCACCAAGCTCTTGTATGAAATGGATCGGCAAAACCTGCGCTGGGGTGTGGTCAGCATGTGCATCGGCGGCGGCATGGGCGCGGCCGGCCTTTTCGAACGCGAAGCCTAAATTTCTTCAAAAGGGGCCCAATCGGGCCCCTTTTTTTGCCTGACCCCTACTGGGTCGGGGACGTAATCCGTTTTCGCTTCAATGTTTGAGGGCAAGGAAATGGGGGCTTTGTCAATGGGCTTGACAAGAGTCTGAGGTTTCGGCAGGCTCATTGTTATTAACAAGGGGAAGTTTTTACCACTACCACATTGGAGGGAGATCCCATGGGGACGCTTCATCGGAAATGGATGTCTTGTGCTGTTTTTTGCGCCGGCCTCGTATGCCTATTTGCTGCCTGCGATCCAAAAAGTCCTGGGGGGGGGGAGGACTTAGCGAGCTTGTTGAATTCATCCTCGTCCTCTATGAACATGAGCGCCGAAGAAACATCCTCGGAAAATTTTTCGGGTAAGTCCTGGCAAGAAGCCCTGTCGGCCTATTTGTCTTGGGATGCCCGCCGCGCTCACCGAAACGAAATCTTCGCTGCCGTGGCCTTGAATCGTCCGGGCATGCGCATGTTCGTGCACCCCGACATGGTGACGCTGGTGGGCCCCGAGGTGGAATGGGCCGAAGCGGATCTGCTGGCCCTCGAAGGCCGACGAGATGACCGCTGGGCCATGGCCTATCGTTTCGACGGTCTTCGATTTGGAACTTCGCCAGGCCTTGGCTTGTCGGAAGCCAACGCCGCCACGGCCGCCGATACGCATGCCACGGTCGGCCGGGCGGAAGTCATTGAGGAGTACGACAACCTGGAGCAAGGCGTGGAACAACGTTTTTTCATCCCCGAGGGTCGGCCAGGCGATTTACGCCTTTCGGGCCGCCTTTACGGTCGCAACGTGGTCGTGAGCCTGAACGACAACGGCGAGGCCCTGATTACCCTAAACGGCGTCAAGCGCTTGGCCCTAAGCGCGCCCCTTGCCATGGACGGCGCGGGTCGTTTGCTTCCCTGCCGATTCGAAGCGGAAGACGGTCATCTAGACATCCTGGTCGAGGACGTGGCCGCCTACCCGGTCTATGTGGATCCGGTCTGGACGGCCGTGGGGGAGGCCTCGGGGCACATGTTCGGCAAGGCCCTTGACTCGGCCGGCGACGTAAACGGAGACGGCTACGACGACGTGATTGTGGGGGCCCCGGATTACAACACCTTCTATAAGGATGTTGGCAAGGCATACGTTTTTCATGGTTCCGCATCAGGCCTCTCAAGCCAGGCCGACTGGACTTACGAGGGTCAGAACAGTTACGAACGCTTCGGGAGTTCCGTGGCCGGAGTGGGTGATGTGGATAACGACGGCTTTGACGATGTGGCCATCGGCATGCCCGGCTATGACAAGCAAATTCTCTGGTTCAACTATCCCGACACAGGCAAGGTGTCGGTGGTGCGCGGACTTGCGGCTGGAGCGTGCTGGCCTCTTCGCAGCAAAGCTACCAGAAGTTCGGCAGCGCCATCTCCGGCGTGGGCGACATGAATGGCGATAATTATGCCGACTTCGTGGTGGGTGCACCCTATTATAACTACGGTTCCTATGCCGACAACGGCCGAGCCACGGTTTACTACGGCTCCAGTAGCGGTCCTGTCCTTCAGTTCACCACGACGGGCGGTTCCGGTCAGAGCGGGGCCAAGTTCGGCTATGCTGTCAGTGGCGGCGGCGACGTCAACGGGGACGGCCTGCCGGACATGGTCATCGGGGCCCCATACCGCGATTCGGGAGGCAATATAGACGCCGGATACTTGCGCGTTTACTTCACGACCGCCAGTGGCCCCAGCGAATCCTTCTTCACCGGCATCCTCGGTGAATCCAGCAATGCAAGGTTTGGAATGTCCGTAGACATCGATGGGGATCTTAATGCCGACGGTCATGCCGATCTGCTGGTCGGCTCTCCTGGAGTGGACGCCGTCTCGATTCTCAGGGGCACTTCAACCTTTGTTCTGGCATATGAGGGCACTGTGTATGGCTGCGATGGATTTGGAAGCGCCGTGGCCTATGCGGGCGATGCAAACGGCGATGGCTTCTCTGATCTGCTGATAGGTGCGCCGCTCTGCGACGAGGGCGGGACCAATTCCGGTCAAGTGAAGCTCTTCCTTGGCCAGAATGACTCACCTCCCGTCCAGACACCGGCCGCCTTCACATCCAACGGAAGAAGCGGCATGCAGTTGGGTTATGCCGTCGCAACGGCCGGCAACGTGAACGGGTCGACGGGTGGTGGGGAATTTGACGATTTTCTGGTGGGTGCGCCTTACTACGGCAAGTCCGGGGGCATTGCTCATCTATATTTGGGCTCAGCGCAAAGCTTTGTGGTCTGCGAACCCGACGGCCTGGCCTGCGACGACGGCAACCCTTGCACCGCCTCGGCCGATGACCAGTGCCAAGACGGCGTCTGCGTAAGCTCCACACCCATCGTCTGCGACGACGATCTTTTCTGCAACGGGCTCGAGACCTGCGACGGGCAAGGCGGTTGCCTCGACGGGGATGCACCTTGTGTCGATGCAGTGGACTGCACCGATGATTCTTGCGATGAAGCAACGGACACATGCAGCTTCGATCCCAACCACGACTACTGCCGACAACTGGCGGGCAGCCCCTGCCAGGAATGCGACCCGAATCAGGACTGCCAGTTCTGGCAGGACCCGAATGACGGTGACTGTGATGGCATCGACGATGAAGAGGACAACTGCCCAGAGGTCTACAATCCCTACCAGAGAGACTTCAACGGCGACGGGATAGGCGAGGCCTGCCAAGTAGATGGAGATGGCGACGGGGTGTCCAACGACCACGACGAAGACGGCATCTGGTTCGAAAACATATGCACGGCTGGAAACGCGGAAAACTGCGACGACAACTGCCCGACCGAGGATAATGAGAACCAAGAGGATTCGGACGGGGACGGCGTGGGCGATCACTGCGAGCCGGATTTCGATGGGGACGGCATTTTCGACGAAGGCGACGGTAATCCGCAATACAATCCCTGCATCAGCGATCAAAGCACCCCCTGTGACGACAACTGCCGTATGGATCAAAACGCCGATCAGCAAGATACGGATGGCGATGGTGTGGGCGACGCCTGCGACAACTGTCGTGACGTCCCTAACGCCGACCAGTCAGACCTGGACCATGACGACAGCGGAGACCTTTGCGACAGCGATGACGACCGAGACGGAGACGACTTTATTGACGTGGAAGACCTTTGCCCGGACATTCCGGGCGTCCCAAGCGAGGTGGCCGATCAACATGACCGGGATGGCGACGGTGTAGGCGACATGTGCGACAACTGCCCGGATGATCCCAATGCGTCTCAGCTTGATTCGGACGGTGACGGCATCGGCAACCCCTGCGACAACTATGACGACGCCAACACCGACCAGGACGGTGACGGGGTTGAAGACGCCTTGGATAACTGCCCCTATGTCGAAAACTACGACCAAGAAGACACAGGCGAGATGACCCCGGACGGCATCGGCAATGCCTGCGACCTCTGCTGGACCGTGGCTGGGGGTTTCATGGACACCAACAACAACTGCACGGCGACCCCACCATACGATTCCGACCCCGCTTGCGGTGATGTATGCGACACAAGCGGAGACCGGGACGGCGACGGCATCGCAGACGCCACAGACCGATGCCAATACAACCCTGTCTCCCACTGCAAAAGCGACGCGGCCTGTGGCGAGACCGGCCTGACCTGCAATATCCCCGGCGGCGAGGAATGGGGCACGTGCAGCAACCATCCCGACCGAGATAGCGACGGAATCGGCGACGAGTGTGACAACTGCCCGGACACCGCCAACCCCACCCAACTCGACTCGGATCTTGACCGGATCGGCGATGCCTGCGACTTTGACGCGGACTTCGACGGCGTCCCAGACAGCATCCCGGCCAACCCCAGCGCCCCGCTCTGCAACGGCTTCAACAACGGCGACTGCATCGACAACTGCACCGATGTTGTCAACCCGAACCAGCGCGATCTCGACGACGACGGAATCGGCGACGCCTGCGACGCGGACCGTGATGGCGATGATGTTGATGAATATATCGACGACCCCAACCAGGGTCACATCTACACCGACACCAACGACAACTGCTGGCATGTCGCCAATCCGGACCAAGCGGACAGCGACGGCGACCACGCGGGCGACGCCTGTGACAACATCCCCTACATTTCGAATACGGGACAAGAGGACACGGATCACGACGGCATCGGCGATCAGGTGGATCCGGACATCGACGGGGACGGCATCGGGAACGAATCAGACGTCTGCCCCCTCAGGGCGACTCAGCGATGCCAGGCCGACACCGATTGCCCGGGTGTTCTGGTTTGCCTCGAGAGTGGATTCTGCGAGGAGGCTTTCGACCAAGACAACGACGGCACCGGCGACAACTGCGACCCCTGTCCCACCGTTCCCGGGGAAAACCCCGCCCTTGATGCCGACGGCGATCGCATCCCGGATGCCTGTGATCTTTGCCCGACCTTCTTCGATCCGAACAACGAAGACGCCAACGCCGACGGCAAGGGCGACAAGTGTTATGATTCAGACGGCGATGGCCTGAGCGATTACGAAGAATTTCATTTCGGGAAAGATGCCGCCAAGACCAACCATGAGGCACAGGACACGGACGGCGATGGCGTCAGCGACTACGATGAGATGATTGCTGGCACAGACCCCAACTACAACCCCAACACAAAGGGCCCCGCGGACACCTTCGAAAAACCTCCGAGGGTCCTTTTCGCCAGTTTGAAGTCACTCACGGCATTCGCAACCTCCAATGAATCTAATAATGACCTACAGATTGACTTGAGCATCGATGGATCCGACACCTATTTTAGAATGACCTACTACGAGGATGAGACAACCGAAACCTACTCAATGAACTCGGGAGACACGGGCAACAAGAACTACTATCTTCTCAAGCCGGATAAGTTTTCAATAAAAGGCGGACCTCTGAGCGATCAGTACAAGCACATCTGGCAAAACGGTCTTCACGTCCTTGGACTTCCTGTTGTCCTAGTGGGCAAGCACATAAAGGGCGAAAGCCTTTGGTACTTCAATCTTCATGTGTACTACCCCGGTCCTTCAGCCGTCAGCACAGATCACCACATCACTCTTGACAAAGACAGCCCGTGGAAATCAGAGGAGGACGTGTCGGCCGTCGCACAGTACGTCGGCCATCTTCGCCCTGAATGCTCGAGTCTTCCCGTCGACGAGGCCCCCTACAACCACATGCCTGGCGCGCACTACTCTTTTTTCGTAAAAGATGAGGAGATCCGCCAGCTTAGGGAATTCGAGGTTGGATTCGATGGGGATGGCTACCAAGATACCGGCATGAACATGACGACCAATATCATTGGAACAGTCAAATTCTCGTCAGTGGATTTCTCCAAATGGCGCAGAATCCCCAGACTAGGCCCATATTCGGAAGGCGATTGGAATGATGATGGCTCCAAAGTCCCCATAGAGATCTATATCCCCGATAGCCTTTGGGATTATTGTCCTGCTGCCTACATAACGCTGAGGGCAGAAGACGACAACGAGATTTTTTACTTCCGGTTCGACTCATCGAGTGGTCCCTATGAAATTCAGATCAGCGCGCAAACTGGAGCATCTGGAGTATATCCTCTAATTCTCTTTGGAGACTTTCACTATATGCGTCTATACGGACTGCCTCGTGTTGTCGCGTACTGCGGTAGCGACCCGACCACGCCAATATCCTCATATTCGTTCTCGATATGTTCCCATCCTGTATACTTCGAACTTTTCGAGCCCGCCGGATGTCAGCCGGATTGCACTGAGTGCATATGGGACGACAGCAATTCACTTATCGGCATTTCCCACAAACTTGGCTGGCGTTGGCAGAGTGATAGCGGCAATATCAACGACCTTGAAATGCTTACGATCCGAGAGGGCTGCAGCAATACATACTTCACGGACATATCGACAGGCAACCAATACTCATATCCCAGCCTATCGAGCGGATGCGATGAAAAGAAATCAGGGGAACTCGGAGAAAACTCTGATGTAAATGATACGCGAGTATATAGTTCCAAAATACTTGAGGGCATGACGCGCATGTACAACAGCGACCAAGTCCATCTCCATACATCCATGTCGTTTGGCTTCAAGTGTCCACTATGTGGCGAGGAGCGAATTATTGCAGCATCAGATCAAAATATATATTATTCCGTAATAGAAAATTCCCCATATCGAAGTTCCTGGCTGCACGAGCCGGGTAGATGCACATACCCAGACAACTCAATCACCTTTCTCCTCAACGAGGAGCATGAATGCATCTGGTGGCTTCCAGTCGACCCTTGAATGCAGAGCGAACAACATGAACCTTCTTTTTATCATATTATTGGCCGTCCAATTGCAACCTCCTACCCCGGATGTTGGTCCACATGATGCACGAGATATTCTACAAACAACATCACTTGACATGGGACCGAAGAAACACCCGACGTTCACGCCCCAAGTCCCATTGTGCAGCCTATTTTTGAAATGGGCCGGACTTGAGCGACATACACTTGATACGGCATGGCTTAAACTTGGCGAGATCTTCTTCGGAAGATTGCGCAATAGCAGCATTTGCTCGACGCCCGAAGACACTCTCGTGGAAGATGACGAGGTGGCTTGGTACTTGTTGCTTGGTTGGATCAAGGATTCGCGGTGCCAACTTCCCCCGCCCGCGCCTGAACTCCTGCAAGATGCTGTGTCTCGACAACTCCTTCGCTTACGTAAAAAGGGTGACGATCTAACCAAGGCGCGGATTAGTCTTGTTCTCGGCTGCACTAGCTCCGATGAATATGCATCCATTCAACACTACAGAAGCGCGTATGGGGTTGACACCTATCTTGACGATGCCGTCTGTATCAACGAGGCGAACCACCAGTTCAGAAGACGGGAATACAAAGCTGCGCTAACCACATATCGGGCATGCGCGCACAAGTACGCCCTCGAACAAAACTCTGTTCTCGTTTTCGAGAAACAGCACTGGGAACGAAAGGGCAGTAGGGGCCGGTCCTGGCGAACTACGGGCACCCCTGCATGGCGATGCTATCGTATGATGTTCAAGATGTCAGGCCCAAGCATCCCACGAGCAGAAATCTACAGGCGAAATGACCTCCTCTCGCTGCTTTGGTCGGGATCCTCTGGATTAGCGGTACGATATGCGCACTACATGAACGCCTGGTGCCTCGTGAAGCTCGGCCGGCGACGTGAAATCAAGGAAGACGGGCGCTGCTGGTTTCCGTATACAATTGGCCCTGTCTTGGCAATCCAATTTGCCCCGATGTCAATCACGGAAACACTCGATAATGAACTAGGGGTCATGAAAAAAGAGACACAATGACACCGACGGCGTCGAGGTCAACTTGGTCGGCGAAGGGCTCGTTTTCATCGGGTGCCAAATATGGGCATTTGTCGTAAGCGTCGGGCAAACCATCGCCGTCCGCGTCTTTCGCCAGCATTACGCGGCTATTAAAAACCATCCACAGACGTGCCCCCATTTTTTGGGGCTTTCATTCTCTTGGCCTTCAGATAATATGCCTCCATGCTGCGTTTTGCGCTCGCCATCTTTCTTGGTTCTGGTCTGTTGTTTTTGGTTCAGCCTTTGCTGGGCAAACATCTCCTGCCGGCCTTCGGCGGGGCCCCGGCCGTCTGGACCGCCTGCATGTTGGTATTTCAGTCTTTGCTGCTCGCAGGCTATGCATACGCCCATCTTCTGACTTCCCGGCTCAGCCCCCGCAAACAGGCCTGGACTCATTCGAGCCTGCTGCTCCTGGCCATCATCAGCCTGGCGGCGCAAGCCTGGCTTTGGAACAGCCCGCTTCTTCCCGAGATGAGCCAAAGCGCGAGCGATTGGCCTACCTTGCGCCTGCTTGCCTCCCTGCTCCTGGCTGTCGGCCTGCCATTTTTCGTCTTGTCTTCGACCAGCCCCCTGGTCCAAGCCTGGTTCTTCGAAGCGCAAGGAGATGCCAGGCCCTACCGCCTCTATGCCTTGTCCAACGTCGGCTCCATGTTGGGCCTTTTGGCCTTCCCCTTTGTACTGGAGCCGCTTTTCATTCTGGAAAAGCAAGCTTGGGGCTGGAGCCTGGCATTCATTCTCTTGGCCGTCTTGATGGTTCTTTGCGCAATCAGCCTGCCCAAAAAAAAGCGCATGGAGCAGATCTCTGAACAAAAAAATGAAGAATCCGCCCCAAGCGCCGGTGCCTTCATTTCGTGGCTGAGTCTGGCTGCTTTCGGATCGGCCATGCTGCTGGCCGCCACCAATCAAATCTGCCAGGAAGTGGCCGTCATCCCATTTCTTTGGGTGCTCCCCTTGGCCCTCTATCTGCTCAGCTTCATTCTTACTTTTCAATGGGAAGGCCTGTATCGGCGCAGTTGGGGAGGCCCGGCCCTTTGGCTCACGGCCTTGGGCATCACGGCCTTGATGCTCTTTGGTCAAGACCTGCCATTGTTGGCGCAACTCGTCATCCACTCGACCGGCATGTTCATCGTCTGCATGGTCTGCCACGGAGAATTGGTTCGAGCCAAACCCGGACCACGGCACCTGACTTCCTTTTATCTGGCCCTCTCTTTGGGCGGCGTCTTGGGCGGCCTCTTTGTCGCCACCCTTTCTCCCCTGATATTCGACGGCTACTGGGAGTACCACAGCTGCCTATTCGGCAGTCTGGCCTTGTTTTCCTGGAAGGCCATACCGGCCGCAAGTCCGAAATTTCGTCCCCTATTAAAGTGGGCCTCCGCCTTGGGCCTCATCGTCTTGTTCTCGGGCCTCTTTTTCCACATCCAGCTATACCAAATGCATGCGGCCACCAGCAGCCGGGGTTTCTACGGTGTCTTGCGCGTCGATCATTTCGACGAGGACAAGCCTCAAACCCATCGATATGCACTGCGCCATGGCCAAACCTTTCACGGTGCCCAATTTGTTGAGCATCCAAGCGAGCCCACCGTTTACTATGGTCGAGACTCAGGCCTGGGCCGGGCCTTGGCTGCCCTCGCCCAGGACAGGCCACTGCGTATCGGTGTGGTGGGTTTGGGCGTGGGCACGGTGGGTGCCTATGGAAAAACCGGCGACACGATACGCTTTTTTGAGATCAACCCCCAGGTCATCACCCTGGCCCAGGGAGAAGGTGGCTACTTCTCTTTCCTGAAGGACAGTCAAGCCCGAATCCAAGTGGTTGACGGCGACGCCCGCCTGTCCCTGCAACAAGAACAGAATCAGGGCGAGGCATGCTATGACCTCTTGGTGCTGGATGCTTTTTCTTCCGATTCGGTGCCCACCCACCTCCTCACTCGAGAAGCCCTTTCGCTCTACCGGGCACGACTCAAGCCCCAGGGCGTACTTGCCTTTCATGTGACCAACAAACATCTGCGCCTGGATGATCAAGTGATGCGCTTGGCAGCGGATGGAAAGCTGGCCGCCCTCCGCCTGCCATCAAGAGGCAAAAAACCCCTCACGCAAAACGCACTCTGGGTTGTGATGAGCGAGGACGAATCCTTCCTGAAAAAACTGGCACCCTCGCGCCAGGTCCAAGGGGCCGACGACCCAGGTCCCGATGTACCCGTATGGACGGACAGTTACAGCAATCTGATCCAGCTACTCAAATGAGGTCCGGTCCACATTTTTCAATAGGCCCCTTTCAAAAAGAGACCCAAGTTCCGGCTATTGGGATGGGGGATATCCAATCCAGGATGTGGCTCCATGTCTTCCAAGTAGTTCACCCAAGCATCGCGGTTGTATCGATGCGCCCCCGACACCGCCCCGTATAGGGTGCCCGAATACCAGAGCAGTTCCAGGCAAGCCAGAAGGGCACCGACGCCGTATTGTTCTCGCCGAAAGGCCTCGTAAGTGGCCACGCCGAAAATCCCATTCCACACGAATGCGGTCAGGCCGATACTGTACTGCTCCAGGTAGAAATGCCCGAGACCGGGGACCACGCTCAGCAAACCAGCCAGCCAGGGCCGCTTGTGGGGCAATGCATCCGCCTTGTCCATGATCCCCAGCAGAGTCAGGGCATTGGGTCCCAGGCTGTGCTCCAAGGTCAGGTATCCAAGGGCCTCTCGAGCCCTATCGAGGTCACCCAGTCGCAGACGAATGCAGGCCTCGAGGTATCGGCCCATGCCGGCCAGCTCTTGGCTGGCTTCGCTCATGCGCAAGGCTGGCTTCGCTCATGCGCAAGACATCCAGGCGTAGCAGTGCCTGGACATAACGCTTGTCCAGGTATAAAGCCCTGGCACCGGCCAGCAGCGCGCTTTTCTTAATCTGAGCCTCGGCCGACTGTTTTTGCAGATCCTCAAAAACCGCCAAAGCCGCCGCATAACGCTGCCCCAGCAAGTAACTCTCTCCAATGCGCATGCGGACCCAGGGTGCTATCGCCGACTGGGGTCGCCGAAACAAATGGCG
>JAFCZJ010000153.1 GCA_019314375.1 Deltaproteobacteria bacterium
CACCATGCCGCCGATGAGCAAAGCCCCCAGAATCTCCCAGCCGAAAAAACGCACGACAAAGCCTGCCGTCAACTCCGGATGAACTGAATCCAGCCCCAAAGCCACGAGCATCACGGAAAAGATGACCACGGCTACACCGTCGTTGAAGAGACTTTCGCCCTCCATGATGACACCCAGGCGCTTGGGTGCCCCGAGGGCCCGGAAAAGACCGATGACGGCCACCGGATCCGTGGCGGACAGAATGGCTGCGATGAGAAAGCTCCCCAGCAGGCCCAGCTCGGGACCAAGCAGCCAGAACACGCAAAAGACCAGCCCGCCCGTCACGGCGATACCCAGCACCAAACCAGGTGCCGCCAGGGTCATGATGGATCGCCAGTTGCTCCCAAAGTCGCTCAGTTCAAAATGAAAGGCTGCTTCGAAAATCAAAATAGGCAAAAAGACCACAAACAAAAGATCCGGCGTCAGATGCAGTCCGATATCAAAACTGGGGAAGATCTGCTCACGCAGCAGGGAGACCCCCAGACCCGTAACCACCAAGGCCACGGTGTAGGGCAGATGAAAACGCCGAGCAAACATGGCCACGATGCTGGCCAGCATGAGCAAGAAAACAAAAGCAATGGAGACCGACATGGTTCGCGCTCCTAAAAAAAAGCAAGAATGCCCACCATTCTCCCCAAACCGCGGCCAAGGTCAAATTGGCCCGGTTTGGCCTCCTGTGCTAGTCTCGCCCGGATGAAGACTGCTACCTGGATCTGCGCCCTTTTCGCCATGGGTCTGATGGCTGGATGCGGGGCATACGCCGAAGCCGCGAAAGAAGACGCGGGCGGTTTCGACGGGGGTTGTAGTCTGAGCTTCGAGCCCAACGAACTCATCCGCCAGGGGCAAATGAAGGAATTCACCATTCACTTCGACAGCCCACCTCCCTGGTTCAGCGAGGCCGGAGCCAAAGGCTACTTGACTCACTTTGTCTTTGACGAGGACGCCACAGACATCGAGTTTTTGACCGAATACGACGGACTCGAGACCATCACGGCCGTGCTCAAGGCGGGACCTCAAGCCCAAACCGGAGAACGGGCCCTGAAAGTCGAGGCGCGCCGCGACAGGATCGGCGACAGCCAACAAATCCACCAGGGTTCCGGTCTGTTCTACGTACTGCCGGCCGAGGGTTCGGATCTGGGCCTCGACGGCGGGGGTTCGGGATGACGCGGGCCCTCTTTTTTTGCCTGCTCATCGTCTCAGGCCTTGTCGCTGGACAGGTCGCGGCCGAGGAGACTTTCTCGGGCCAGGTCGAACTGGCTGCGGGCCTGGCCTGCCATCGCAACCTGGACTTGGCCTGTGCCCAAGAGCGACTAGAGCAAGCATTGGCGGCGTTTTCCGCGGACGGGGATGCGAACTACATGGCCCACGTAGGCAAGGCCCGGATGACCTTGGCGCTGATCCATGTGGCCAGAGATGATCTCTTGCGGGCAGAAAAAGAATTCTACACCTTGTTGCTGCTTGATCCCGCCTTCGCCCTGCCCCCGGGCGATCACCCGCCCAAGCTGAAATACGTGCTCGACCAAGCCCAGCGTCGACTGGAACAAAAGCCAGAACCCAAACCCAAGCCTGAACCCAAACCTGAACCCAAGTCCGTCCCTCCCGTGGTCACGAAAACGCCAAAGCGCATCGACAAAGTACAGCCCAGGGCAAGCTCGGACAGAAACCAGGCGCTTTGGGCGGATTTGCGCATGGTCGTTCTGTTCGGCGACGACGCGGACGCGGCGTCTAGCGGTGTCGGGGCCGGTCTGGCGTGGCGCTTCTGGCCATCCGAACACTGGGGCATGGGCGTACGCTACGCTTATGCCTACCACCCGCTGCAAGACGAAAGCCGCGATGCGGCCTTGCAGAGCATGGCTTTGGGCCTGGAGGCCTTGACCCGCATGATGGTGGGCATCGCCGAGCTGCACATGGGCTTAGGCGTCGGCGCGCAAAGCATGGGGACACGTGATCGCTATGATCATTGGGGCGCCCTCGTGCATGCCAGGATAGCCCTGGTCTGGCCGGCGAAGGGACCATGGGCCTTGTCCATTCACATGGAGCCGAGTCTTTTGGTGGGTGGCGACAGGTCTTCATTCTTCTTGCCCATGGGCCTTGCGGGGGCCTGGAGATGGTGATGAAGCCCAAGTTCATCCTGGAAATCCGTGACGGGGGACGCGCCCCCGTGAAGTTGGACTTCACCGGCTTAGAGATCCAAATCGGGCGCGCCACGGGCAACGATCTGCAGCTCGACGACAAACGCGTCTCGTCCCGACATGGGCGCATCCGCATCAGCGAAGGCCGAGCCGGCTATCAGGATTTGGGCTCGACCAACGGCTCGGCCATCATCCGCGTCGGAAGGCGACTTCCTGTCTCGCGCGACAAAAACCAGGTCTGGCTGGAAATCAACGATGAGCTGCAACTCGGCGACGCGGACGAACCCACGGCGGTCAAGCTTCTGGCCATCGAGTGGCCGCAAATTCATGCCGAGCAAACCCCGTCCCGCCCTGACGCAACCGTGGTGGCCCAACGCGCCCTGGGCCAGATGAGCCTGGTACCGAAACGCGATCAACTGCAAGCGCTGTTGAAGCTCTTGGCGAGTCTGCGCTCCGAACAAAACACCGAGACCCTCGTCGAGCGTGTGTTGCGTTTTTTGCTCTCGGCTTTGGCTGCGGCTCACCATGTGGAATGCCACATGCTCGGGAGCACGGGGCAACTCGAATGCCTCTTGGCCCTTGACCAGGATGGGCCTTCCGTCCCGACCAAGCCCCCATCATCAACCCTGCGTGCGCGACTCGAAGTCGAGCGACAGGCGCTCTTGATAGAAGACGTGCAGATCGAAGCAGCCTCGACCGCCAGCCTGCGTCACATCCCCAGCCAGGCGCTCATCATGGCCCCGCTGCTCTCGGACAAAGGCATGGTGGGCATGCTTCAGGTCGAAAGCGCCAAGGACAAACGCTTCGGCGAGGCGGAACTTGAATGGGTCGCCGTCCTGGCCGATCAGGTCTCGGCTGTGCTCAACACGGCCGATCTCTTCCAGCGGCTCAAGGACGCCGAGGCCCGCCTGCGCGGCGAATGCGACTACTTGAAGCGACGTTTCGGCCAGGCACCGGCCCTTGACCGGATGATCGGCGAAAGCGCCGCTATGCGGGAACTCAGACAGCAAATCAAGACGGTCGCCCCCTCCCGGACGACCGTACTCATCCTGGGCGAAACAGGCAGCGGCAAGGAGCTGGTGGCTCAAGCCCTGCACGAACTCAGCCCGCGAGCACCCGCCACTTTCGCGGCCGTCAATTGCTCAAGCCTCGCTCGCGGCCTCCTCGAAAGCGAGCTTTTCGGTCACCTGCGCGGCGCCTTCACCGGGGCCCACCGGGATCGCAAAGGCTTATTCGAAGTGGCCCACGGGGGTAGCTTACTGCTCGACGAAATCGGCGACATGCCAATGGAGCTCCAGCCCAAACTCCTCAGGGTACTGGAAGAAGGCATGGTGCTGCCCGTGGGCGGCAACAGACCAAAATCGGTGGACGTTCGGGTCATAGCAGCCACTCACCAGGATTTGGAGTCCCAGGTGCGCGATGGCGGCTTTCGACAGGATTTGCTCTTCCGCCTGGACGTGTTCACCCTGCGTGTGCCGCCCCTGCGCGATCGGCGAGATGACATCCCCAAGCTTGCCGAACACTTTCTCGCCCGCTTCGCCAAAGAGCATGAGCGGGCACAAGCCAAGCTCTCCCCCATGGCCTTGGCCTGCCTCCAGGGCCACGACTGGCCCGGCAACATCAGGGAACTTCGCAACGAAATGGAGCGCGCCTGCCTGATGGCCCCGGCCGGAGGAACGATAGAGACAGCGCACCTCTCGGATCGCCATGGCGGCGGCCAAAACGGTGCGACATCCCCCATGCCGGGCACCCTCAAAGAAGTCATGGAAAAGCTGGAGACCGAGGTTGTCCGCCAGGCCTTAGCGAGGCACGGGGAAAATCGGACCCACTGCGCCAAAGAACTGGGCATCTCTCGCCAGGCCCTGATCACAAAAATCGCCAAGTTGGGACTTTGAAATCGAAATGGTTCGCCTGATCAAATGGCCCTGGGAATTGCTGATCACATGTCTTTTATGGCTCTATTTCCTCTTGGGCTTCTGCCTCTTCTGGTTGCCCTTGTTTTTGTGCGCGGCATGGAGACACCCCGAGAAGGCCGCCCGAGCCAAAGCCTTTCAGCGCTTGATTCATCACTTTCTTAAAAGCTTCTTCTTCCTGATTCGACTCCTCAGCCCGGGTTTGCGCTTCGATCTGGACCCTCTGCTGTCAGACATGGCGGGTTGCATATTGGTGGCCAATCACCGTTCATTCTTTGATCCTCTCTTGCTGACCTCACTGTTTCCCAGACATGGCACGGTGGTCAAAAGCGTATTTTTCAAGATACCCATCTTCGGGTGGGTAATAAAAAACGCTGGGTACCTGCCCTCCGGCGAGGACATCGAATCCCTGCGCCAAAAATTGAACGAAATGCCCGACTTCATAGCCCAGGGCGGAATCTTCTTTATCTTCCCGGAAGGCACTCGAAGTCGAAGCAGGGACCCCAAGCTGGCCCCTTTCAAAAAAGGGGCTTTTCGCATCGCCCAACGATCGGGGGCGCCCATCTGCCTTCTGGCCATCCAGGGCACGGGCCGCCTTTTTCCGCCGGACCAAATCCGTCTCCGCGCGGCGGATCGAATCCACCTGCGCCTGAAAGTAGTCGGCTGCATCGAAGCCAGGGATTTAGAGGACCCGAACAGCCTGACCGAACAAGCGCGTCACGCCCAAAAATGCATAGAAGATGCTTGCAGCTCTTGATGAAGGCCTGTCGGTGTGCTTTTTTGAGGGGGAACGGAGATCCCATGGCCCAGGCCCTCTCTTGGATCGAATTGGACAGCCAAGCCCTGACCCACAATCTGCGGCTATTCAAGGCTGGATTAAGCAAAGACACCCGCCTGATGGCGGTGGTCAAAGGAGAAGGCTACGGCCACGGCATGCTACAGGTGGCCCAGGCTGCGGCACAAGGCGGCGCTGACTGGCTGGGGGTTTTTCACCTGGCCGAAGGAATCAAACTACGCGAAGCCGGCATGAAGCAGCCCATCCTCATCCTGGGCTACGTGCCCTTGGGCGACCTGGCCGAGGCCATCGACTTCGATCTGCGCATCACCGTCTCCAGCATCGAAAGCATCCAGACCGCGGCTCTGGCCGCTAAAAAATCAGGCAAGACAGCCTTTTTGCATCTCAAAGTAGAAACGGGAACCCACCGACTGGGCCTGGACAAGGAAAACCTGGAACAAGCACTGACGCTCATCGATGAGCAGCCGTTGCTTGAGCTGGAAGGTGCCCACACCCACTTCGCCAACATCGAAGATACGACCGAACATGACTATGCGAAGGAGCAACTGGAGCGTTTCAAGCAAATCATAGGCCACATACGAAAGCAGGGTTTTCAGGTCCCCTTGCCGCACACCGCCTGCACCGCCGCCGCCGTGTTGTTCCCGGAGACCCACTTTGCAGTGGCGCGGGTCGGCATCGGCATCTATGGGCTCTGGCCGAGCAAAGAGACCTATTTGTCGGCTCTGCTCAAAGACAAACAGACGCCCGAGCTTCAACCCGCCATGTGCTGGAAAACCATCGTGGTCCAAATCAAACAAGTGCCGACCGGTGCCTACGTGGGCTACGGGTGCAGTTACCGCACCACCCGCCCTACCCGCCTGGCCATCCTGCCGGTGGGCTATGCCAACGGTTACGACAGGTTGTTGTCCAACCGAGGCCATGTACTCATCGACGGGAAGCGCGCGCCCATTCGCGGTCGGGTGTGCATGAACCTTTGCATGGTGGACATCACCGACATTCCGAACGTGGCATTAGAAAATGAGGTGGTACTCTTGGGCGGCCAGGGCAAGGAGCGCATCACAGCCGAGCAGATGGCCGCATGGGCCCAAACCATCAACTACGAAGTGGTCACAAGGGCCGATCCACACGCCCCGCGGCGATTGGTCACAAAAGAGACAAGAGGCCCCTCATGAGCCTGCAACCCATCGATCCCTCGCGGGATTTCACCACCACCATCGACACCCTGGGCACTTGCACCGTCAACTCTCCGGTGCGCTACAAAAACTTCGTGTCGGACGATGATCGGGTTCTCTACGATCTGAACATGGAACGCGTACGCAAACGCCTGGAACAAAATCGAGCCATTTCGTTTGAATATGCCGGTCCCCGCGAACGAATCTATTTTGATCCGGCCAATCTGCGAGCCGCAATCGTTACATGCGGCGGACTCTGCCCGGGGCTGAACGACGTCATCCGCTCAATCGTGCATGAGCTTTGGTACATGTACGGCCTTCGGCGCATCCGCGGCATCCGTTTTGGCTACGCGGGCCTCAACCCCGACGTGGGCTTGCCCATGTTGGATCTGAACCCGGACATGGTTCGCGAAATCCATTACGACGGGGGCACCATGCTGGGTTCTTCCCGAGGGCCTCAGCCCGTGGACGTGATGGTGGACACCTTGGAGCGCGAAGAAATTCGCCTGCTCTTCGCCGTCGGCGGCGACGGCACCTTGCGTGGACTGAAAGCCATTTACGAAGAGATCGAGCGCCGCGGTCTCAAAACAGCCGTCATCGGCATCCCCAAGACCATCGACAACGACATCGCCTTCGTCTCACGCACCTTCGGGTTCGAAACGGCCGTTGGCGAAGCCGTGGAGAGCTTGCGTTGTGCCCACGTCGAAGCCAGGGGCGCGCCCAGGGGGGTGGGCATCGTTAAGCTGATGGGCCGGCATTCGGGCTTCATCGCGACCCATGCCGCACTGGCCCAGGGCGACGCCAACTTCGTACTCATCCCCGAAGTGCCCTTCGACCTCGAGGGGCCCCAAGGTTTCTTGGCGGCCCTGGAAGCACGCATGGCGTTACGCGGACACGCGCTGGTCGTGGTGGCTGAAGGCGCCGGACAAAAACTCTTCGAAGATCTGGGCGAAGACAAGTCGGGCAACCGCAAACTGGGCGATATCGGCCTGCTGCTTAAAAAACGGGTGGTCGCGCACTTCAAAGCGATAGGCAAACCCGCCGCCGTCAAGTACATCGATCCGAGCTACATCATCCGCTCGGTACCCGCCAATCCCAACGACTGTATTTTCTGCAAATTCCTGGGCCAGCACGCGGTTCACGCCGGCATGGCCGGCAAGACCGGCATGGTCATCTCAAGTTGGAACAACCTGCACGTACATGTGCCCATCGAAATGGCGACCATGCACCGCAAGCAAATTCAGCCCGACGGCATCCTGTGGTTGAGCGTCTTGGAATCAACGGGCCAGCCCCAATACCTGGTGAACGCAACGTGAAAGCCTTTCGAATCCACACAGGCACAAAGCTGAAACCTTTCGGCGATTCGATCAACGACGCCCTCTTAGGCGGTCTATCCCTGGGCATAACGGTAAGCAGGGCACTGGTCGACGCGGGCCTGGAGCCCGAACTCGCCCCCATCGAAGGCCGCTGGCCTGAAAACCAAGCTTTCTTGGTGCTGCCCGACACCCAATTCGTCAGCCGGGCTTGCCTGAAAGCATTCCTGCAAGATTGCGCCGACAAACCGAAGGGCGTTTGGAGACTGGCCCTGCGACGAGGACCGGCCAGCGACTACTGCCTTCCCCTGCAAGATGTCGAAACCGAAGCCAACCCGCAGCATGTGCCCTTCGATGTTTTTTGGGTCTCGGGCAACACCCCGATTGACGGCTCATCCTGGCCAAAGCTTCGCGACTGGCTGATCGAGCGGTCCAGGATCGTGGAACTGGACCCAGGAGACGAAGTCGAGTGGATCGACGAGCCAAGGCCGGGCCCGCCCAAGCAACAAATCGCCCTGCCCCGATCGCTCATACTGGCCGCTCAAGTTCGCCACTGGGTTCATCTTCTGTGGCTTAACCACCTGATGCCCAGGTTGCGCCTGCGAGAACATTGGGCGGAACACGCTTTCTTGGCCAAAGCAAAAACCATGGGCCACAAAAACCCCTACGATCGGCTGGCGCGGCTGAACATCATCGGGCGAGGCTGCGACATTCATCCCACCGCCTACGTGGAGGGCTCCATCCTGGGCGACGGCGTCAGACTGGGCCCCTTCGCCAGCGTACGAGACTGCGTCCTGGGTGAGGGGGTCGAGGTCGGCGATCACACCCACTTTCTGCGTTGCGTGGTGGGTGCGAACTGCCACACCCTCAACGACAGCACCTTCATCGGCTGCACCTTCTATCCGGATTCCACCCTGGCCAACATCAAAATCCGACACAGCGTCTTGGGGAAAAAGACCTTCCTGACCTCCGGGGTCATCTTTTGGGATGAATGCGTCGATGCGCCGGCCACGGTCAGAGACAAGGGAGAAGAACGCCCCACCGGCCGATGGAACCTGGGCGGATGTGCTGGCCACAATTGCCTCTTGGGCACACGCGCCATCTTCACGGCCGGCAGAGAAGTACCCAACCGCACCATGATTGTCATGCGCCCCGAAGAAGGCGCCACCAAGATCCCGACCCAGGCAGAGTTGCATACCCTCTATGTCCTGCACGAAGGCCGCATCATGCCCTTGCATGAAGCCCTGCCGGGTTACAGCACCGACGAAATCGAATTTCCGGAGCCCCCATGAAGCTCTATCTCTACCGAAGTGACGTACGCATACAACCTTTCGACGACGAGGTCGCCGACGCCCAGGTCATGCTCGAAACCTTGGCCGAGACCCAAGAACGGGCCTGCCGCAAGGCTGGGCTCCAATTGCAGCGGGTCGACAGCCCTGACCAGGCCATCGAACGACCCTGCTTGCTGGCACCGGATGATCTCTATTTCAGCGAAAAGGCGCTTGCGGACTTCCTGAAAGCCTGCCGCAAGCAAGGAAGCGCCACGGGTGCCCGCATGGCCCTTGCCCGCTGCGCCTCGGTAGAACAAATGCTGCCCTTGCAAGAGATCGAGTTGGTGGACTGGCAGGGAGACAGCGGCCAGGCCCTGTACGATCTTTGGTACGTCCCCGACGGCGACCTGCCGGAGGACAAAGAGCAGCTGAGGGTCACCTTGGCAACCCGCTGCAGACCGCTCACGGTAGCCATGCGGGAAATCGTCTTCCCGGTACGCATGCCCGTGATCGACGAACAACAAAACACCTTCTTGTTTCCCATCACCTCCACGATTTGCTGTCGCATCGGCCACTGGACCCATTTGCTCTGGCTTAGCCAGATGGCCTTCGGCGTGGCCTGGATGGAACATGCGCGCAGCCACTCGGTCTGGGCCGCCCTGAAGCTGCTTGGCTCGGTGGCCAAGGAACGCTCGATCAATCGATGGAAAGTCCTGGGGCAGATGAACGTCATCGGCAAGGACTGCGACATTCACCCGACGGCCTATTTGGAGGCCTCCATCATCGGCGACGGTGTGCGCATCGGCGCCGGTGCCTGCGTACGCAACTCTTTGGTGGGCGATTCGGTTACCTTAGCGGACCACGCCGTGGTGCTCAATGCAGTCGTGGGTCGGGACTGCCTGCTGACGGAGAACATGTTCCTGGTATCCAGCCTGTGTTACCCCGGTTCGATCCTGGGCAACATCAAAACGCAAATGGCCGTCATCGGTCGCGAAGTCTACCTGCATGGCTGGTGCAGCCTGCTGGACGCCAAGTTCGTCGGCGACATCAAAGTGCTGCACAAGGGCAAGCGCGTGGGCACTGGGCGTTCTTTCATAGCCAGTTGCGTTGGGCACCGAGCGGTGCTGAGTGCCAAAATCCTCATTCATCCGGGGCGTGAAATCCCCAACGACATGGTGCTCGTCTCCAGGCCGGAAGACGTCATCGCTGAAATCCCCGAAGACTTGGCCCCCATGACACCCATGGTAAGACACCAAGGAACGCTGGTTCCCCTAGAGACGCTGCGCAAGCAATCGCGCAAGCGAAGTTGAGGCACACGTGGATCGCTATCACAAAGTTTCTGATCTTAAGGCCCCGGGCCCCCGCTTACGAGCGGGCGGAGAAGTGGATTCTTACTGCGGCCGTTGCAAGCTCATGCTCGAGCACACCATCCTGGCCATGCAAGCAGGCGAGCCCGTCAGAACCATTTGCAACACATGCAAGAGCCAGCACCGCTATCGACCCCACCCACCCGGTCAAGGCCCCGCCCCGAAGCGAAGCAGGCAAAAAGCGTCCGGCACCTGGGCCGAGGCCCCAAAAGCTCGCCCCCCCAAGGCCTGGCAGGAAGCGGTGGCCGGCAAAGATCTGAGCCGTTCAGAGCCCTACAGTCCACAGGCCACCTTCGAAACAGGGCAAGTCATCATGCACGGCAAGTTCGGCCTGGGTATCGTCATGGGCACCAAGCCCGGCGGCAAGATCATCGTGGTCTTCGAAGACGACACCCGTCTGTTTGTTCACGGCAGAGGCCAGGGTCCCGGCTCAAAGGGGTCCGAGAAGTAAAGCAGGACATGTTCTTCGCTTAGTTGCCCCTCGAGCACCTCACCCGCCGCGCAAGTCGGAAGAGACAGAGGCACAGGCGGCAACTGGTTCACCAAAGCATATGCGCTGCGCTCGACGACCTGGGAAGCCAAAGTCCTGAGATCCTCTCCTGCCTCGCTCAGCATCTCGTCATGCAAAATCTCCAAACCATTAACCGCCACATCCAGCAGGACAAAGCGTAAACTCATATCGTCGCCCGTCTCATCGATCTGAGGCAGCAGGGTCAAAGACAAGTCCGCCCGGAAGGCCAAAACACGCAAAGCGGCACCATCCATCTCCGCGTACACATCCAGGGTCAAGTCGGGCAGCCCCAGGCGCAAGCGAAACAGTTGCTCGCCGGCTTCCAGGTCCGCGCCCACGAATTCCAGGCTGGGGGCACCCAGGGGAGCCAAAGCCAAACGCATGGGCCCAAGCGGGGCCAAATCAGTCAAGGAACGCAGCAGATCGTCCAATGCCACTAGCAACTCGCCGTCACCTGCCTCACGGCAAAAAAATCCGGACCGATAAGCCGCCGAAAGCCCCTGGAAGAGAAAAGCCTTGGAGAGAGCCACGGCCATGCCGTAGTCCTCACCAGAGCGGGGCAAATGTTCTGGAAAAACCGCATGGGCTCCGGTGGCCGGCTCTGCCGGCAGGATGTCGGCGGGTACGCAGGCATGGGTGGTAGCGGTCACGCCCCCGACCAGGGCCAAATGCCAATTCTGCACACCCTGGCTCAAAGATCCCAAACTCGGTGCCAAAGAAAAAGACAGGCCGGCCGGCAACCTGCCCGCACAGGCCCTGTCGAGGCCCAAAGACTGCCCAGCCGCCGAAGCCAGATTTCCAGAAAGGGCCTGCAAGCCGACCCGGTAGGCTTCCTCCAGAGCGACACGCCATCGCTCTTCTAATTCACTGCCTTCTTGCTCTGGACAACCCGCTTCCAATTCGAACTCGAGCCACTCGGCGTTCTCGCCTTCCCAAAAAGCCTCGGAAGCAAAGACCAGGTTCGCGCCATCGACTGCCTGTTCAGCGGTCAAGAGGACCAAGCCCTGCCTGCCCGCCAAGCGAATGACGAGACTGCATGCCCGCAAGGGTTCCCCCTCTGAAAAAACCTGCAAGGGCACATCCAAAACCAAAGGCTTGCTTTGCAAGGCAATCGAAAGAGCACTGCCCTCCAGGGAAGGAGCCAAGCTTTCCAAACCCAGCGATTCCGAAAAAGCAGGGCTTGTGAAACTCAGGGTTTCTCCGAGGCTCCCTGCCAACTCGGGCAGTTCAAGCGGAGCCATTGCCTGCCCGGCCTCACCCAGGAGCCACAAAAGCTCGTGGTCCATGGCCTCGACCTCAGCGGCCGGGGTGTAAAAAGCCACCGCTCGCTGACCCAATTGCTGCTCTTGCAGGGGCTCGGGCAAGGGCTCCAGGCTGCATGACGCAGGCGCCTGACATGCGCAGATGCCGAGCAAGCCGGCACCCAAAGCCAGGCGAAGGAGGCCTCTCATCGCAAGCTCCCGTCCACCAGAGCCTTGTCGGTCCATACGACCCGTCCATCACCTTGACCGTCGAGCGTTCTTCCGTAGCGGAAAGTCCCCAAGCAGAGATGGTCGTCAGCGGGCACGATAACGCCAAAAAGCCCCACCGGACCTTCGTCCATCAGGATCTCCGGTTCAGAAAACCCACTTACGGGATCGCCGTGGACCAGCCGAAGATCCTGACGGGCGGCATCCAGGTACGCAATGATCGCCTGGCCGTCCGAGCCGTAAATCAAATGACAGTGAGAGCCCACGACACGCTGCAGCAAAGCCCCCCGGTCGCCGGCCTCCAACCCGTCGTCCAAAACCATGGTCCTTACGCTGCCATCGTCATTCCAGGCATAGTTCAAAGAGCCGCTGGCCCGATCATGGTAGGCCACAGCCAGATTGCCCTTCGGGTCCAGGGCCGCCGACAGCCAGGTGCCCGCATCAGGGCCAGCGTCCAGGGCGATGAGACTCCAGGTGCTGTTGCTTCGATAGGCCAGTTGAAGCTTACCGGAGCATGGATCTCGCATGGCCAGCCATTCTCCACCTCGCTGGTCGAGCACCATCCCCAAACTCCGTCCCATTTCTCGCTCGATCCGCCCGGGGGCCTGGTCCGGCTCACAGGTCGTCACCCGCTCAACAGCCCATCGCCCGTCCGAGGACTTGCGGGCGACCTTGACCACACCCAGATCCTCGTCCAAAAAAGCGATATGGGGTTGACCCTCGGCATCCAAAGCCAAGGAGGCCGCACGACCCACCACATGCTCGTCCTCGCCTGCCCGGGGCACGGTCACGACAT
>JAFCZJ010000370.1 GCA_019314375.1 Deltaproteobacteria bacterium
TGTGTACTTCCAGATCGGATTACTCACCGTGCTTGGCTTGACCACCAAGAACGCCATCCTGATCATCCAGTTCGCACGCGGCAGGGTGGACCAGGGCATGGATTTGATCGAAGCCACGCTCGAAGGCGCCCGGTTACGGCTGCGCCCGATCATCATGACTTCGCTGGCCTTCGGATTCGGCGTTCTGCCGCTCGCTCTGGCGAACGGGGCCGGGTCCGGCGCCCAGAAGGCCATCGGTACCGGTGTGCTGGGCGGCATGATCACGTCCACTTTTCTTGTTATCTTTTTTGCGCCCCTCTTCTACGTGTTGATCTACAGACTCATCGGCAAACATAGAGAAACGGCAGCAGTCGAGTCTGACGGCCCGAACCCGTCAAAGGGGGAATCGAAATGAAGCGACTGAGCCTTTCTCTTTTGTTGATATTGATGGTCTTTGTCGGGGGTTGCACGATGGCTCCCAAGTATGTCCGGCCTGAGGCGTCCGTTCCCCCGGCGTGGCCCGAAGGGCAGGCCTACCCGGACAGTCTGGCTACCTTGGAACTGCCATCGGCCCCGGAAATGACTCCTCAGGAGTTCTTTCAGGACAACAGGCTTCAAAAGGTACTTGAACTGGCACTGGCATATAATCTGGATTTGCGTCTTGCCGCCCTGAACGTCGAGAAGGTTCAGGCTTACTACAAGATCAAGCGGGCGAATCTGTATCCTACGGTCTATGCCGCGGGTGCGGCGACCAAGCACAAGACACCGGCTGATCTCTCCTATACCGGTTCGGTCATGACAATCGAAGAGTACAGCATTAATGCGGGTATAGCGTCCTGGGAGATAGATCTTTTTGGCCGCGTTCGGAGTGAGAAGAACCAAGCCTGGGAACAGTATCTGGCGAGCGAGGCGGGCCGGCGAGGGGCCCAGCTCTCACTGGTGGCTGCTGTTGGTCAGTCCTACATGGCTTTGGCTGCTTCCCGCGAACAACTCCAGCTGGCGTATGCCACCCTGGAGTCCCAGCAGGCGTTCTATGATCTCATCGAGAAGCAGTTCAACGCGGGGTTGGCGACAAAGTTGGATCTGCGGCGTGTTCAAACCCAGGTGAATCTGGCCCAACGGAATGTGGCGGTCTATACACAACTGGCGGCCCAGGATGGAAACGCACTGAATCTCCTGGCCGGCACGCAAGTTCCCGGTGAGTTGTTGCCGGAAAACCTGAGCAGCGTCACTCCGCCCCGGGAGGTTGATCCGGGTCTCTCTTCCCTGGTCCTAGTTGTTGCCGGAAAACCTGAGCAGCGTCACTCCGCCCCGGGAGGTTGATCCGGGTCTCTCTTCCCTGGTCCTGCTGGGCCGACCGGACATCATGGCGGCCGAGCATCAACTGAAGGCGGCCAACGCCTATATCGGAGTTGCCCGCGCGGCCTTTTTCCCGAGGATTTCCTTGACCGCCCTGGTGGGGACAGCCAGCGCGTCCCTCTCCGGCCTCTTCAGTTCCGGGTCCGATTCCTGGACCTTCAGTCCGAAGGTTAGCATGCCCATTTTCGATGCCCGCACCCATGCGGCGCTCAGGGTCAGCCAGGTCGATCAACAGATCGTACTGACCCAGTACCAGAAAGCGATCCAGGGCGCGTTCAGGGAAGTGGCGGACGCACTTGCGGTCAAGGGTACCATCGATCAACAAACGGAAGACACCTACAATTTGGCTTTAGCCCGCTACAACAAGGGAATCGATGACTTTTTGAGCGTGTCGGTTGCGCAGCGGTCTCTCTATGGGGCTCAGCAAGTATTGGTCGGATTGCGGATGGCGAGGATCGCCAACCAAGTGCAACTATACGCTGTTCTGGGCGGTGGATCCGATGTCGCCAACTGACGCCTTGCGGATCGGTAACGGATGGATTGGGGGCCAAGTCCGCTTGGCTTGGCCCTCCTTAAGCGACAGTCTGCGGACGACGATGGCCCAGGTGGCGCTCAATCTGCCGCTGGTTGGGCTGATTCTCATGCGCAACCTGAAGGGCGCCGACACCGGAATCCTACCGGCGATCTACAACACGGGCACGATTATCGGCTGCTATCTGCTTCCGGTCCTGCTTGGTTGTTCCCTGCTGACCGTGCCGCTCATGAACAAGAGGCGCCTGGCTCGCGGGATATGCGTAGTGCTCTTATCCGGTTACGTCTTTTTCCTATTGATCGATAGTCTTGTCTTCTCGATCTACAAGTTCCACATCGACTTCTTCTGGCTCAGCTTCCTGGTCCATGATTACTCGGGATTGGGGATTCCGTTTGAGGCCGCACTGGCGGCGGGTTTCATGTTGGCGATGATCCTGCTGTTGGAATGGAAGCTGAGCCTTCTTGCGGGCGGTTCGCTGGAGCCGGTCGCGGCTGCTTTGGTTGGTTTTTCCTGTGATGGCGGTGCTTGGTTTGGTGAGCAGCCAGGTGATACATGTTTTCGCCTACGAGAAGGGGGATTCGCGGATCACTCGCACCACGCCGCTGTTGCCTTCCTATTTGCCGCTGCATTCCCACAAGTACGCGGTCAGGCACGGCGCCCGCTTCGGTGTAAACCAACCCACGGGCGCTCGCGAATATGACGCAGGTGCCACAGGCTCGTTACACTACCCCCACGCCGAATATCGTCATGATCCTGTTGGAGAGTTGGCGAGCCGACACCATGAATGATCAGGTCAGTCCCCGAATTGCCGAGTTCGGGCGTCGAAGCACAGTCTGCCGAGAGCACTTCAGCTCAGGCAATTCAACGGTAGCGGGCATTTTCAAGAATTACGACTTCGGGGTTTATGCCCGGTCCAATTTCAAGCGACACAAGCTCAAGGAAACGATTTTTCGGGGCATTCCAGTGATCGAGAATTTCGCCGGCAAGACGGCCGATGTCTGGGATCGGGAGATGACCGACAGGATGCTGGCCTTCCTGGATGACCACCAGGACGGAGACCAGCCCTTCTTCCTGTTCGGATTCTACAAAGCCTCCCATTTTGGCTACTTCTACGACGAGGAACATGCGAAATTCCAGCCCACCCGCGAGCTGAGCCGCGCCCTGGTGACTGGACGGAAAGACCCCGGTCCTTTCTTGAACGACTACCGCAACTCGGTCTTTTTTGACGACAATCAGGTGGGGCGGATTCTCGACAGACTGGAAGCCTCGGGTTTGCTGGACAATACGATCGTAATCATCACCAGCGATCACGCCGAGGAGTTCAATGACAACGGTGCCGACTACTGGGGCCATGGCAGCAACTTCACTCGCTGGCAA
>JAFCZJ010000266.1 GCA_019314375.1 Deltaproteobacteria bacterium
GCTTTCTTGGAAATACTGGTCTCGTCTCTCCTGGCAAGCTTCTGAATGATCTCATAGATATGTGACTCGACAACAATGCTCAGCCTCGGATTTTTGGCAGCCATGGCACCCTCCGTTGACCCAGTATCAAGTGTAGCACTTTTGCTGCACCAAAATCAAGCCCGTTTACGAGCCGGGGTCTGCCGAAAATCAAGGTGCACATAGCAATCTCCACTCCATTGATTTTCTCAGCAAGATAACTACAGGTATGACTCTAACAGAATTTCTTCCAGAGTGAGGTATGGAGATGCCGATGAAGCCCCTTCAAGCTGTCGCAGGCAGCCGGGACAAGCGGTGATCACTTTTTCCGCGCCGCTTTGGGCCAGTTGACCGGCCCTGAGTTCGGCCGCGCCCTGGGCCACATTGGGCAGTATGTGGGGAACCAGGCCGCCTCCCCCACAGCAGGTGGCGTCTTCTCCGTGATAGGGAGGCTCGATGAGGTCCTCTTCCAAAACAAGGGCGAGCAGTTCCCTCACCTCTTTGCCGCGATCCAAGTAGCGGGTCAGGTAACAGGGGTCGTGATAGGTAAAACTGCCCTTTAAGCGCCTGGCGGGTTTGCGCCTTGCCAAAATGGGGCCCAGGAATGCGTCCAAGGTAAGCACCTCGGCGGACAAGGGCACTTCAAACTGTGCAAAAACCGTCCCCAAAACATAGGCACAGGTGGGACAGGGACAAATGACCGTCCGTGCTTCGCTCAGACTCCGTCGAAGCTGTTCTGCATGCGCCCGGAAGCCGTCGAAGTCACCCGCCTGCCACAAGGGCGCCCCGCAACAAAGCTGTTCACCGTCATAGACGCCCACGTAGTCGAGCTTCAATCCCTTGATGAGCTTCTGCAAAGGGAGCAAATATCTCGAGGCCTCCTGGATGGCCTGACAGCCCGCGAAGACAACAACCTGGGCCTCGGGGACGAACAGGTCCTCGTCCACCACCGCGTGGAGTTTTTTCCGCAGGTCGTCTTCACCAAAAGGGTTGCCTGTGCTTTGCTGGCGCTTGAGCAAATCGAGAACCGGTGCCGGGGCGGCGTTCTCCTCCAGGCAAATGGCGCGGGCCTGGATTAAGGCCCCGGGCACATCCACTTCATGCCGGCAATGGGTCCTGCAATGCAGACAGCCGAAGCAGTGATAGAAGACCTCAGCCCAGTCCGCGTCCGCGCTCACTTGCCCTGAACGCAGGCGCTCGGCCAAAGACATCTTGAACCAGGGGGTGACGGTCTCGCGATGCTCGACTTCAGCCGTGGGGCAACAAAACCGGCAGAGTTTGGGACAGTAGGTGCAACGGCCCAAGTCCTTTTTGTGGTCACCTAGCTTCATGCCCCACCTCCGGGCCAAGCCAGGGGCCAAGCGTGGGGATTGAACAAGCCATCGGGATCAAGCTCCATGGCAACAGACCTCAGACGAGCGTGGGCGGCGTCGACTCGTTTTCGCATCAGGGCCTCAGGGTCCCATGCCTCGCCCCAATCCTTGCGCGTCTTGGCGTCCACCCGTCTTTCCAACTCAATGCGCAGTCGACCGCCGGTGGCGTCCACCCGGTCCAGGATGGCCCGGAAGCCTTCTTGCCAGCTCGACACCTTGGCCAAAAGATCATTGACCTGGGCGTATCGCACCGGCGCTTGCAAGACCCTGGTGCCGGCGGACGGGGTTTCCGCCTGCCACTCCCGAACCTGATCCAGAGCGGCAACCCTTGCATGCCGCAATGCAGCCTGTTGTTGGCACCAACGGGTGGCTTGCGCGGCCAAGCGGGCCTGTCCCTCATAGCGAAGCCACAAGCGCACCTTCTTGCGCGGCCCACCCTCCATCAGCAAGCTGGCCTCGGATGGCGGCCAGCCTCGCTGGAGCAGCTGCCGCAACAAGCCCAAAGCCGGTGCTACATTTCGAAATCGAAAACCGACAACCAGACGACGCTCGGGCAAAGGCTCCAACTTGATGGTGGCCGTGGTGATGGCCCCAAAGGCCCCATTCGTCCCCAGCATGAGAGAAAACCAATCCGATCCCGTGGCCGCACGTGGGCTTGGCCTTGATGCAATCCGGGTACCGTCCGGCAAGACGGCCTCGATGCCGAGACAAGCAGGCTGCCAGAGGCCCAAGATGGGATCAGGCACCCTTGCATTCCCTGCCAGCCAACCGCCCAGACTGCCCCGACTGTCGGCGTCAAAACCCAAGGGACGCAAACCCGCCTCGGCGGCACGGCGGACGATTTCGATCAAGGGCGTACCCGATCGAGCCCTGAGCCACAAACCATCGCTCTGCAGTTCCTCGACGCCGGTCAGTTCAGTCAAGGACAAAGCCAGATAAGCACCCTCGGCAAGCTTGCGCCTGGAGCGCAGGCGAGAACCCGAGCCGTAACAAACCATGGGCAATCCCGCCAAACGGGCTTGGCGAATCATGGCGACAAGCTCGGCCACCTCGACGACGCGAACGCAGGCCAAGGGAGCTGGCCGCAAGGGACAAACCGCCGCGGCCGCCGCGCCGAAGGCGATTCGCTTGGGCTCGATCAAGGCATTGAGACTCGATCTCAGTGCGGCTTTGCTTAGGACCGTCATGCCTTTTCGTCCTGTATAAAACCCAGTTTGCCGGGGTTCATGCGGTCGTCCGGGTCAAAGGCCCGCTTGCCGGCCCGGGCCAAATCCATGGCCGGGCCCATTTGTTCGATCAAAAATGGGGCCTTGCTCAGGCCCACGCCGTGGTGGTGGCTGACGATGCCGCCTTCGGCCAATACGGCCCGCTGGGCCGCCTGCCAAATGCGATCATAAAGAGAAGCCGCGGCCTCATCGTCGTCGGCCGCCGCGGCAAAGGTGAAATAGATGGAACCACCTTCCCGATAGGCATGGGAGAAATGGGCCATCACAAAAGCCAAAGAACGCAGAGAACGCTTCACCGCCCGATAGAGCCCCGGCAGCTTGTCCCAGGTGGCCGCCACCTCCATGGTGTCGACAAAAGCGCCGGCCATGAACATGGGTGCCTGTTTGTAAGACACGCTGTATCGATGGTTCCACCAATGCTCGGCTGGACCAGGGCCTAAGGGCTCGGCCTGCAGCCGGTCCGCGATGGTCTCGAAAGCCGCGGCCGAACAGATCTGCTCATCCTCTTCGCCTTCGAAGATCACCACCAACAAACAACCCCCCGGCAACATGTCACAGACGCGATTGAGCAAGGCGGGCACCTGCAGTACACGCTTCAAGCCCAAAGACCCCACCGCCTTCAAGGGACCACGCAGCTTATCCCCAAGAGCTGCAAACATCCCCTGCACAGGTTCGTCGTTTTCCTCAGGTCCGGTCTTGGCGATGATCGTATCGAACTCATCGTAGAGACGCAGCACGCTCGGCCTCAAGCCTTGTCTCAGCGCCAGGCGCATGGCATCCATGCCACTGTCGACCGAAGGAAAGCGATAAGCCGCAAAATGTCGCTGTTCACACAAGGGACGTATCAAAAACTCAGCCTCGCACAAAACGCCCAGGGTCCCCTCGCTACCCGCCAGCAAGGGGTCGATGCTCCAGGGCGCATGTCCGGCCGGCCAACTCGGGCTCTGCTCAATCTCACCCTGAGCATCAACCCACCGCAGACTAAGCAGCATGTCCTCAATCTTCCCATATCGGCTCGAGCACTGCCCTGCCGATCGCCCGGCCACCCAGCCGCCCACGGTGGAGCAGAGAATAGAAGAAGGAAAATGCCCCAGGGTCCAACCGCGGCGTTGCAACTCCCGCTCCAGCACTTCCCCCACGGCACCGCATTCCACCCGCAGCACGGCATCCTGTTCATCCAAGGCCAAGATCCGGTTCATCCGCTTCATATCCAGCACCCACCCCCCTCTCAGAGGATAAGTACCACCACAAACCCCGCTACCCGCGCCAAAGGGAATAATATTCCGCCCAAATTCAGCCGCCACCCGAACAACAGCGGCCACCTCTTCAACATCCTTGGGCCAAACAACCGCCTCCGGCTGAGGCATCTCAAACTGTCCCCGCTGAGCAATCAACGACCGAGGCCACATATCCCGACTCACCGCCAAAAGATCAGCCTTGCCAATCGAAACAAACCCCGCCCCACAGATACCCTCCAAGGCACCCAACCATCCACCACCAACTTCGCGAACACGCTCAGACATACCCCGCATCCTACCCAAGCCACCAAGGAGCCGTCAACAGGGCGTCAACCTCGGATCTCCCAGCTGCACCTGTACTGCTTCGTCGAAGCAGCAGAATCAGTCCTCGACGTGGAGAGACCACGCCTCCGGCTGACTCTACTGCTCCTCCTTGCATTACAGGCACATCAGTCCCCAGTTTTTCCCCCTTGACAAAATTCGCACTCCTTTCCTATGCTGGAAACAACAAAGGGGAACAAAACCAAAACGCCGGAATTCTGAGAGGGGATGATCATGCTGAAACGCTTCCTAATTTCTGCTGTGTGTGTGTGTGTGTGTTACGTTGGGTCTAGGTGCAGTGCCTGCGCTTGCTCAGAATCCACCCGCCGATTTCTGGAACAAATATAACGGCACCTATGATACCGGACGCAACTTCCTAAAAAACACGGGGCGCGGTTCAGGCTCGGTGGGCGGCAACAAAGGGGCCTACACCTTTTCCTGGCCCATCCCCTTACCGGCGGGACGCCGCGGCGTACAGCCAAGCTTGAGCCTGACGTATTCCAGCAGCGGCGGCAGAAGCCACCTGGGTCAAGGCTGGAGCATGCCGAGCCCGCACATCGCCCGCTCCACAAATTTCGGCACACCCTCTTACAATGACCAGGACATCTTCGAATTCCACGACGCCTCGGGGACAAGCCACCCCATGGTGCCGGTGGAAGAAGTTGGCGACGAGATTCGTTATCGATTCCTCCGCGAGAGCGCCTTCTCCATCGCTCGCCGGGACATCACGGCCGACACCTGGACCATCCTGCGCCGCGACGGACACGTCCTGAGCTTCGGTGATAAAAGCACCTACAACGCCCGGGTGGACATTGACGACCTCGGCACCTTCGCCTGGTACCTGCACGAGCACGAAGACACTATGGGCAACCAAGCCCACACTTGGTATTCCAACCAAGGCAACACCCGGGTGCCCAGCCAAATGAAATACACGGAACACAACAGCTTGGCCGAGGCACCGGTCCGAGTGGATTTCGCCTGGCTGACCAACGGCAACCCAAAAATCATCAACTGCAAACCAGGTCAATGTGCAAATGCCGATCAACATGTTCTTGAGCGCATCACGATTTACACCCAGGAAGAATACACGCCGGGACAGGAGGGTTACCTGAAGCGCCGCGACATCGACTTTTCCCAATCCTTCGGCGAAATCGATGGCCACCGAGTACTCAACAGCATCCATCAGACGGCCTACCGCGCCGACGGCACGCCCAGCCAAACCGGCACGGCAACTCAGATTCCCGACGTGGAGTTCGAATACGAGTCGGATCCTGTCTCGGGCGGTTACGGGGGCACGGTAGTCATCGACCCCTCCGTGGGTCAGCCCGGCTGCACGCCTGAGTACTCCGAATACGAATGGGACGGACAAGACTGGTGGATCCGCACCAAACGAACCATGGCCGACATGAACGGGGACGGCATCAAGGATCTCGTCTTGTCGAATAGCAAGGGCACCGAGTATTGGATTTATCCCGGCTCGGTCGACGAATGGGGTGACTTGACCTACGAACAATACAACCCCTTGGAATGGGCCATCCCGAACAGCGGCCCCCCCATGACAGACGGCAACGTACGCACCACATGGTCGGAGGGAGAACCAAACTACCCCAGACACACCAACCTGCGCCAAGACCTACAGGACATCAACGGTGACGGTCGGGCTGACTGGATCCTCGGCGACGGCGGTTTTTGGGTGGCCATCAACAACGGCAATGGCTTCGACACGAAGACGCTCTGGGACGGGGCTTCGGGCAATGATCTGCGACATACGGTGAAGACTACCGATTCCGGCATCATCCCGGAAAACGTCTACGAATTCACACAATCCCTAATGCGGGACGTAAACGGAGATGGTCGGCCGGACCTGCTGACTGGCGCGGGGGTTCTTATTAACGACCCCAACGTGGAGGGTCAGTTTGTGAACACGGGTT